>JAISRZ010000107.1 GCA_031273455.1 Deltaproteobacteria bacterium
ATATCAATCTTGTCCGTCAAGTCTAAAGGTTTTTAAAATCACCGTGACCTAAGCGATACTTGATAAAGGGAGGGCTGGCCAGAACATAAACCCATATCCACTGGCATAATGAATGGAAAGACAAAAAACTAATGGGCAAGCAAGTTTCATGCCAAAATAACGCTACAGGCTCCTAGAACCGCTGGATTTTCGCGCTTTATAGCTAGACTTTAGAGCCAACTTAAAACAAGACATTCCGAGGTTTAGCCCCATCCTGGGGGCCGATATAACCATCCCTTTCCATGTCCTCAATGATCCTCGCGGCCCGGTTGTAACCCACCCTTAGATGCCTTTGAATAAGCGAGATAGAGGCTTTACCGGTCCTACGGGCGATGTCCAAGGCTTCTTGGTACTTTTCATCGCGATCAGCCCCATTTTCGTCCTCTAGACGCTCTGGGGGCGTTAAGTTATCCAAGTACTCGGGCGGCCCAAACTGGAAGATATAGTCGGTCACCCGCTTCTTTTCCCCATCCGAGACAAAAGCCCCGTGCAAGCGCTCCACGTTATTGGCCCCGGGCGACTGGAAAAGCATGTCGCCTTTCCCTAACAGCTGTTCCGCCCCCATCCGATCCAAGATAGTCCGCGAATCGATCTTCGAGGCCACCTGAAAGGAGATCCGGGTGGGTAGGTTCGCCTTAATGACCCCAGTTAAGACGTCCACCGAGGGTCTTTGGGTGGCTAAGATAAGATGGATGCCCGAGGCCCGGGCTTTGGCGGCTAACCTCGTGATCGAGGTTTCCACGTCTTTCGCCGCGGTTAGCATAAGGTCACTAAGTTCGTCAATGATAATAACCAGGTAGGGTAGGGGTTTAGGCGGCTCAGCTAAAGCCTCTTCGCCTTTCGGGGACCAGGAATCGAGCTCCGCCTTAATCTGATCGTTATAGCCCGCAATGTTGCGGGCCCCTTTTTCGGCCATGAGCTTATACCGAGCGTCCATCTCCGAGACCGCCCACTTAAGGGCGATGGTGGCCTCTTCGGGATCGGTTAAGACTGGGTACAAAAGATGCGGCAGATCTTGGTACTGGGCCAGTTCCACGCACTTGGGGTCAATGAGTAAAAATCTAACTTCCTGGGGGGTGGACTTAAAGAAGATGGACATGATTAAGGTGTCCAAGCAGACCGATTTACCGCTCCCGGTGGCCCCAGCGATTAATAAATGGGGCATCCTTAGAAGATCTTTAACCACTGGTTGCCCAGTGATGTCCACGCCTAAAGCTAAGCTAAGGGGGGAACGGGAGTCCACAAACTCTTGACTGCCCACGACTTCGCGCATGGTGACGATCTGGCGGTGGGGGTTGGGTAGCTCTAAGCCAATGGCCCCTTTGCCCGGAATGGCCCCAGTCACCCGGCAAGAGGCGGTCTTTAAGGCCATGGTCAGATCCTCAGCCAAGCGGGCCACTTTCCCGATCTTAATGCCCGGGGCCGGCTGAAACTCGTATTGGGTGATAACCGGGCCCCAACTGACCCCGGTCACTCGGCCCTCCACTTGAAATTCTTTAAGCTTTTGCTCCAAAAGCCTGGCGTTAGCCGTGACCTCTTCCTCGGTCAACCCCGAGGAGACGTTTTCGTTTAAGGGCTCCAGGAGCTCCAAGGACGGGCGTTGGTACTCATCGATAGAGCTAGCCATTGGCCGGGCCTCTTCTTTAGGCAAGGCTTTTTTCTTTTTTTCCCGGATGATGAGACTAGGAGGTTTAGGGGGTTCCGCGGCTAAACCTGGATCGTTAAAGTCCGCGTCCAGATCCTCGGCTAGATCGTTAGGCTCGTTGGCTGGGGTCTCGGATTTTTTGGCCTTTTTCGTGGGCTCATTAACCCGGCCTCCTCGGGGGGGCCGGATCTCAATGGTCGGATCCGCGGGCGGGTTGATCTTGGGTAGACTAATGACCTTGGCCAGAAACCGAAAGACGCCGCCCAAGCGGCCTAGGCTCCTAGGGGTTAAGCCAGTTAAGATCATTAGACCCCCCAAGGCTAAAAAGGGGGTGACCACTAAAGCCCCGACTCGGCCTAAGCCCACCGCGAGCCCTTGGGCCAAGAACTGGCCAAAAACCCCGCCGCCCGGGGAGCGAGGCCATAAAGGGGTGTCGCCGCCCGGCCAAATGAGCCCGGCTAAGGCCAATAAAGCGAAGAGGGTCAGTAAGATCCCCACTAGGGAGTTAAAAAGACCTTCTCTTTTCGCGGGGTTCCTTAAGATATACAAAGAGGCCCAAAAAAGAATGGGGGCTGGCCAGAAGGCGAGTAACCCAAACCACTTCACCAATAGCGAAGAACCCAAGGCCCCGATGGCCCCAATGTAATTGCGGGCCGCGGCTTGACCGCTGGAAGGGGAGTGGGAGATTAAAGCTAAGACCACCAGTATGGACAGAAGGAGGGCCAATAAACCCGGCACTTCCGGGGGAAAGAGCGGCTTATAAGGTTTAGCTCGAGGTTTTTTTTTCCGCTGGGCCACTATTCGCCTCTGGCCCTACGGGAAACATCGGCTAAGAGTTTAAAAATGGCCCCGGCCGTGGTCGGCGGTAGACTCCCCAAACCGCAGGACGTGGAAAAGAGGGTCCGGGCTTTTAGGAGATCAGGATCGATATGGCGTTTTAAGGGTTTTAGGCCCTCGTCAAGGCGGTTAAGCAAAGTTTCCGCGGTTAAATCCGGCGAGTAATCCTCGGTGGGGACTAAGCCAAAGGCGATATAACCGCCCTTAGCCAAAAAGGCGGCCAGTTCCCGGGGGTAAAGGCTAAAGGGCTCTAAGTGGCTAAAGGCGTCAAAGTTTAGGATGTCCAAACCAGCTTGACTTAATAAACCCCAATCGGTGTTCCCGCAGACGTGGCAACCTAAGTAAACCGGGCCTTGGCTTCTAGCCGTCTCCGTGGCTTGGCCTAGGGATTTAAGGATAGTTTCGGCGCTTAAGGTGGAAAAAGCCGAGCCATAACCGGTGAGCCCGGGCTCATCGATAAAAACCACCGCCGATCTACCAGTGGCCCGGATTAAACCGGCTAAGTAGGCGGCTTTGGCCCCTAGGCCTAAGCTTAAGGCCTCTAGGACATCAGGTTGATCCAGGGCGGCGGTCCCGTTAGTTAGCTTAATGGACTGGGCTAGGGTCAGGGGGCCGACCACTTGGGCTTTTAAATAATCTTCGCCAAAGGCGGGCGTGGCTTTAGCCCGAGCCAGAAAGGGCTCTAAACCCAAAGAGGACTTGGGGGACAAAGCTAAAAAGGCGTAATCCCCAGCGTAAAAGCTCTCATAAAACTGGGCCAGGTTGTCGGCTAAAAGGTCGTCCTCGATTAAGACCTTCTTTTCGGCCTCTTGGACCTTAACAAAGGGAAAGCCGTCTAAGGCCCCAAAGATCATGTCCTCGTAAAAACTGACCTTAACCATCTGGGGGGCCGCGGGAATGTCCAAAAGAGCCAATAGATCGAGGGCTTCTTGGGGGTCAGAGTAAGGGACCGAGCCAATGGCTAAACTGGAAAAAGGTTTTAGACCGTTAGTATTATCCACAACCGCCTCAAAGTAGAAGTTTAGAAAAGGGCCGAGTTTGGGCTAACTTTATTGACGTAATAATCCGCTAGTTTTTTCTTTTTGGCCAATAAACAGTCCAAAGGCGTCTGGCTCCAGGATAAGGCTAATAAATCCAAATCGCAAATGGCTGGTTGGGTCTCGGACCATTTCTGGCTGTGTTTCTCGATTTCCGAGGCTAACCACCGATTGGCCCCGTAGACCTCCAAGGCCCGGGGCCAGGGGGAGCCCTTTTCCTGACTAATCTCGGCCAAGATGGCCATAAAGGTCCAAGGGGTCCCAAAGATGGAGCTAGTGGCGCAAATGTCGGCGGCTAAGGTCGCGACCTTGGGCGAGATTTCCCCGCCCTTTTTCCGAAAGGGCAAAGCTGGCCAGTTGTCTTGGATGTAAGCGGCCAAATGCGGTTGGACCCGATCCGGCGGCTCATGGTCCAAGGCCTTGGATAAACCTAACCGCCCGCCGTATTCCATTTTTAAGCGGTGGTCCGCCCGCCGCGATAAGTGCCAGGCTAGACCTAAAGCCGATTCCTCTAGATCCGTGGACCTTTGGAAAAAATCCATAAACAAGCGGTCCCAAAAGTCGGCCGTGGTTTTGGACAAACCGTCTAGGGACTTTAAAAGGTAAAGCCCTAAAACCCGTTTACAATCGCTCCGCCGCGCCATGCGCGTTAGTTGCGGCAAATAAGGCCTAGCTAAGACCAAGACCGCGTTATCGTCGTTTAAGTCAGTTAAAAAGACGGTCTTATCCCGGTCGTAAGCCCCCCGAACTAACCGCATCCAGACGGCTTTGTCCAGGTTCCAATCGCGGGCTTGCTTGGTCAAAAGATCCATGGCCGCCGCTTCAACGTCCACTGGCCCTTCCACGGGCAAAAAGCTTAAATCAATGACCCGGCTGAGCCGCCGAAAAACGGCCCGGGTGGCCAAGGCCTCAAACGGGGCTTTGGGGCTGGGGTCGCTTTCCCAACGGGGCTCGCCGCTAAAGTGGCCCAAAGGGCGTAAACCCGGCTCCGGCCGAACCGGGACCGCGGCCAAGTTGGGGCCCCAAGTGGGGACGCTTACGGCTTCCAGCCCCACCATGGGCGTTTGCGGGGTCCCTAAGAGCAAAGGGGTGGCTTGACCCGGGGTCGGGAGGTTTAGGACCAAGCCGCCCGCTAAAACTAAGCCAAAAAGGCTCTTTTTGGCGGCTTTGCGGATTTCATTCAGTAACCCGCTCATGAGTAGGCCCTTTTCCCCGGTTTTCTTGGGTTTGCCCTCATTAGCCTTATCTTGGTCAGACTTATCCTCGCCCGAGCTATCCTCGCCCGACTCATCGTTGTCGTCCTCGACTAAAGGCGGGGGCAGGGTGACAATCTCCGGGGCGGGTAAATTAAGTTGCCCATCCGCCGACATTTGGACCACGGTCCAGAACAGAAGGGCTAAGCTATCTTGCCGTTTCTCCAGCTCTTGAATGGTGTCGTCCCGGTTCCTTAACTGGCCTTGCAATTCCTCCAGTTTTCTCGCCTCTTGGTCCAAACGGTTCCTTAAGGCGCTCAGAGAGTCGGCTGAGCGGGCCCCCATGTAGTTGATGGCGGCTAAGGCCGCGACCACCTGGCCATCTTGGTTGGGCTGGTCTTTTAAGGCCTCCAGCTCCTTTTGCCGGGCCGCGAGCTCGGCGGCTTGGCGGTCGGCGGTCTCGCTTAAGCTTTGGTTGACCCCGGTTAGCCTTCGCGACTCGCTTCTTAAGTCAGCCAAGGCCTTGTCCTGGTCGGCCAGTTTTTTGGCCAAGCGGGCGATCTGGGCCTTTTGGGTGGCGAAACGCTCCTCCGAGGCGGCTTTTTCCTCATTATTGGCTTTGGCTTGGTTCCTTTGCCGCTCCAGCTCCACCTCGGCCCGGTCCATCTGGCCTTTGAGGATGTTGTTTTCGGCCTCTAAGGTCGATAGCTGGCCTAAAACCCGGGTCAGCTCGGCTTGGTTCTCGGCTTCCGTGGCCAGGGGCGAAGGCCCGTTTTTGGCCGCGTGGAGGGCGGTTATCTGGACGAGCAAGGTGTCGCGTTGGTTCCAAGCCTCGGCTAAGGACAGGGTGTTTTCCACAAACTTTTGGATCAAAAAGGCGATCAGATCCCGGCGCTCGTTTAACTTTTCTTTGAACCCGGCTTGGGTCTCCAAAAGGGATTTCCGCTCAGCCCACAGCCCTTGGCGATCCTCGCGGACCCGATCGAGCTCGGCGGCCAGGTTGGCGTTCTCCTCCCGTAAGAAAAAAAGGACCGCTTGCCGGGCGTCCCCGGGGATGGGGCCTTGGGTCCAGAAGTCCAAGCCCGACTCCAAAAAGAAGCCCACTAAGGGCACTAGCTCGCTTAACCAAGCTTGATGCTTTTTTAAGGCTTGGGCCTGGTTTTGGACCAGATCCTCTAAGTCGGATTTAACGCTGGCCGCCTCGGCCCGTTGGGCGTTAAGAAGATTTTTTAGGTTGCGCAAACCCCGGGTCAGCTTTTCGTGGCGCAGGTCCGAGGCCACCAAAGCCACGCTCAGTTGGTTAACCACCCAAGTCTTTTCCTCGGAGTCGGTTTTGGCCCCCTCTTTGGTGACGTTTAATTCGCCCTCTAAGGCGTCGCGCTCGGCGGTGAGCTTGGTTAAATCCTTTTCCTTTTGGTTTAAGCGCTCTAAGTACTGGATTTCCTTAGTGGCCCCTTGGATGCGGATGCCAGCCTCCCGGGCGGCCCCTTCTTTTTTGAGGCGGGCGATCTCCTCTTGGGAGTTTTCCATATAGACCCGCGTGGCCGCCTCCCCGCGCCAGAGGGCCAGACCCAAGAGCTCTATTAAGGGTTTAAGGTTATGGTCCATCTCCGAATGGAGGGCGGCTAACTCGGCCTTTAAGCGCTCCTCAATCTCTTTGGCCGCCTTTAAGTCGTTTTGGGATTTTTCCCGGAGCGTGGCCGTTTCCCCTTTAACCGCGTCGGTTTCGCTCTTCGCCCGCTCGGCCTCGGCTCTAGCGGCCTCGATTTCCCCGCTAAGACGAGCCCTCTCGTTTTCTAAGCCCTCCAAGCGAGCTTGATAGGTCCCCAGCTCCGCTAAAAGCCGATGCCTTTTGGTGACCTGGGCGATTAAGGCTTTTTTGCTTTTGGCTAGCCTTATCTTTTGCTCTTCCCGCTCCAGATCGCTTTGGGCTAAGGCCAACTCCCGACGGCGGTGGGAGTCCAACAAAGCCTGATGGGCCACGATTAAGCGATCCAACTGCTTCCGGTAGCCAGTGATGATTAAACCTAAGCTCTCCCGGTTAGCCGTGGCCTCGGCCAGCTCCTCTTGATGGCCCGCCAACTCGGCGGCTAAAGCCGCCTCTTGGCCTCGGGCTTGGTCGAGATTTAAGGCCAGCTCTTGGCCTTTAGCGGTTAGAGTTTTATTCTCCTCTTCCAAGTTTCGGGTTTGCAGATCTAAGGCCGACATTTGGCTGGCTAAAGCGTTTCTTTCGCTTAAAAGGTCCTTAAGTTGGCCTTCCCGGGTTTTGGCCCCCCGTAAAAGCTTTTGGAACTGGTTCTGACCGTGTTTGTACTGCTCGATTAAGTTGGCGTGACGGCGGCGGATCAAGGCCAACCGCTCCTGGTTCTCGGTTAACTGGCGGGTTAAGTTGGTCTTCTCCTGGGACACCTCTTTTAAATGCCGCCGGGCCCATTCCACTAGCTTCATGAAGCGGGCCTTAACTTGGCCAGCCTCGGACAAACGATCTTTTAAGGCTAAAAGCTCTTCTTTTAAGCGGTCCCTTTCCGAGGCCACGGCGTAAAGCTCTTCATAAAAGACGGTGGCCGAGGTTCCTAGACCCACGGGAGAGGGCCTTTCCGGGGGTTTGGGGGCGCTAGAGCGGCTTTTTAGGGCGTTTTTCAGGTCATCAAGACGGCGGTTGGCTCCCCTTAACAGAGCGGGGGAGCCGGTCTCCCGATCCACGGCCAAAGCCGCTCGGGCGGCTTTTCTTAACTCCTGGGAGCTAGAGAGGCGACTGGCGTTTAAAGTTAAGCGCGAGCGCAACTCCTCCAATAAGCTTTGGGTCCGGCCAAAGTTAATGGCCGCGTACAAATAGATCCGATCCAAGTAAACCGGTCGGCCCACTAAGGCCCCTATGGACCACCAGGCCTCGGCTAGCTCAGTCCGCCGGGCCAAGGTGGACTTTAATAAAACGTCCACGCTGGCGGCCAAACCTTCCCAGCGCTTTAAGCTCGACCCCCGACCGTCGCCAGCGGCCCCGTTCTCGGCTTCCTCCAAGGCGGCTAAGGCGTTGGCCAAGCGGCGGTCCGACTCTTGGCGGCGGAGGCTTAATTCCGAGCGTTTACCCTCCAAATCGCTTAACCGGCTTTCCAAGCTTTTGACCCGGGAGCCCCAGTCAGCCTCCCGCTCGGACCCGGCCTCCAAAGCCGCCTTTAAGCTATCCATCTCCTCAATTAAAAGGCGGGAGAGGTTTCGCCAGCGTTTTTGGCCCTCTAAGACCTGCCGGGCGATCCCCAGCTTTTCTTTGAGGTTATGGGTCAGATCGGTCACCGCCGGGGGCGTTTTCCCGGCGGTCCCCTCGGGGGCTTTGGCTAAAAGGCGGGTGGCCTCTTCCAGTTTCCGGGCTTTTTGGTAGATATCCAAAGACTCGGGCCGCCAGCGGGTGGCTAAGATCTCCAGCTCTTTGGCCAAGCTCTTGGCCCGATACAAGGAGGCCTTAATGGCCGAGAGCTCGCCAATGACTTTTTTATACAGAATGGGGTTAACCGAGTTGTAGCCGTCTAAAGTCTCCTCCACGGCGGCGATGGCCCCCACCACGGACTCGGGGCCCCTCGGGAAGGGGACGGACCTCCGGCGCTGGCTTGGGTCCTCTTTAGTCACGCCTAAGGTTTTTAGAAAGTAAGCGGTTAAACTGGGGGCGCCCAAGACGCGGGCCATGGAGCTAGTTAAGGTGGGCTCGGGGACTATAGGCTCGGGCGCGTAACCCTCCACGGGCCGGAAAATGGCTAGAGCTTTACTGAACTCCCGGGCCACGGCCAGAAGTTTGGGGACGTCTAGCTTTTCGCCAGCCTGATAACGCAAAAGCTCCAAGGTCTGGGGATCGTCCATCTCCCAGTCGTTCCCGGGGCCTTGACGTTTAGCGCCAGACTGTCGCGAGTCCAAAGCCATGAGTTTATTGTCGCCTCCCCCCAATAGTGGCGGAAAAAATCATTGGCCCCATGGCGAGTCCTTAGGGCCCTAAGCCCTATCAATATAGCATATCACGATATCAATTTAAACAGATTTCCATTAATTCTTGAAATAGCTTTCTAAATGATAACTAACCACATCATAGCCCTTGTTAGCCGAAAGGTTCCGCTATTTGAAGGATATTTTAGCCCGGGAAACAGACCGGAAAAAAAGCGCCTTGGCCCTAAATAATCTGGCTCCAAGGCGTTTTAACCCAATATTAACCCCCAACTGGGGCTCATTTAGGGGGCCTTTGGTCCCCTAACTTTGGCCCTCGCTTTCCGCCTGACCCCAAAGGCGGGCTTTGGCCGCCAAAAGCTCGGGGATGGCCTCTAGGGGATAGTGGCCCAAGATCCGGCCTTTAAAGTAGACCGCCCCTTGACCGCTGGCGGCCCCAGTGACCCCAAGATCGGCCATTTTAGCCTCCCCGGGGCCATTGACCTCGCAGCCCATGACGGCGATGGTTAAAGGGGTGGTTAGATCCAAAAGCCGAGCTCGTAATTCAGTGATTAAGGGTAAAGGGTTAAGGCGCGAACGGCCGCAGGTGGGGCAGGAGACGTACTCCGGGCCCCGGGCCCTAAGTTTTAAGGCCTTTAAGATTTCCCAGGCGCAATCGACTTCCTCTTCCGGCGGGCCAGTTAAGGAGACCCGAATGGTGTCCCCTAAACCCTGGCTAAGGAGGATCCCTAAGCCCACCGCGGATTTAACCACCCCGGTCTTTAAATCCCCAGCCTCGGTGATCCCCAAGTGCTGGGGGTAATCGGAAAGCTTCGCGAAAAGCTTAACCGCTTCCACGGTTAGGTTAACGCTGGAGGCCTTGATCGAGACGATAATGTTGTTAAAGTTAATAGCCTCCAGTAAAGCGATTTCTTTTAAAGCCGATTGGACCAACCCTTCAGCCCCGTGACCGTATTGGCTAATGATTTCTGGATCCAAAGAACCAGCGTTGACCCCGACCCGGATAGCCACCCCGGCGGCCCCAGCGGCCTCGGCCACCTTTTGGATTTTATGAGGATCGCGAATGTTGCCTGGGTTTAGCCGCAACCCCGCGACTTTAGCTTTTAAAGCCAGCGTGGCTAAACGCCAATCAAAGTGGATGTCCGCGACCACCGGAACTTTAGAGGCGCTGACAATCTCCGGTAAAACTTCCCCGGCCTTTTCGTTCGGCACAGCCAGACGAACCAGTTCCGCCCCTCTACGCGCCACCCGCTCGATTTGGGCTAAAGTGGCCGCCACGTCCAAAGGATCGGTGTTGGTCATGGTTTGGACGATAATGGGCTGACCCCCGCCTATGGCTAAAGGCCCAACCTTAGCTATTCTAGTCAATGAAGCCGCCTTTGTTAAAAATGGAATATTTAGGAGTTATTGAGGAAATTTTTAATCCAAAAAAAAAACGAGGTGTTGACATAAGTCGCGAAAATGGGTGAGATCATTCCAGGGCGAAAAAGAGTCCCAGAACCACGTTATAAGGAGCGCGTCAACCAAAAAAACGCCAAAAATAATCGGAAAAGCTCTTAGCTTAAGTCAGCACTTGTTTAAAAGTATTCAGTCCAAAAGACGCGACGCGCTATTCCAGTCATCGGACCGCCAAACTTGGATTACGAAGCTTGGATTACGAATCTTGGTCAAAAATAGCTTTGACTTCGCCCCGACCATAAATTCCAACGCCAACCGCGATAACCTTGAGGCCTTGACGGCGGAGTTGTTCGCCGTAATTTTTATCGTGGATGAATTTTAAGGCTTCATTGGCTTTACTATTTAAAACGGTATCAGATTTCTTTTTGTCATCTAGTCGCTCATACTTCATTTCGATAATCGCGTAAGTCTCTTGGTTAAGACGCAGAGTTAAATCAGGATTCCCCATATAACCCTGTTCTTCAGGCATAGAACTCATCAGTAATCCCCGGCTATACGCCCAAAAAAGGGAATGGTAGAAAGATTCCTTACGTCGATACTCTTTATCGGGATGGAGAACAGCCGGAAGTTCGGCGTAAAGGGCCCCGATGATGTTAGTTAAGGATTCAGCGTCGCGCTTCATTAAGGCTTCTTTCAGCTCTAAAGCTTTCATCGCCTTATCACTGTCTTTAACTAAAATCTTAAATAAAGCCTCAGATAAGCCGTTATAAAATTCACCGCTTAACTCAGAATTAGGAACTTTAAAATTATAGTAAGTAATTTTATTCCTAATATTTATTTTATCTACTGTTAAATAACCTGTCTGAAACAAAAGGGACGCTGGCGTGATTTGGCCTGGAATTAACGAAGTGATGTCTCTTAAGGGGACATCTTCCAACTTGTCAAAGGTGAGTTCACTAGCGTTGTCTTGAAACATATTTAATAAAAAATGTGTCGATGGAGAGTTCAATTTCCAATATTGGCCAAAAGATTGTTCCTTAAAAAAATAAAGGATCGATATCGGATTTAAGACGTTAGTCTGTCCATCCCAGGAATATCCATCATACCATTTAAGTATCTCCGCCTTAAGGTCCGCCACCGTGGATAAATGGGCTTGCTCGTCTACGGTTGGCGGATAATCATTTTCCTTTATGGATTGGAGAACAATGGGATAACGATCGCCAAAATAAAGATCCATCTCTTCTGGAGTAAAGCCGCAGATGGCCGCGTACTTCTGAACTAATGAAATGTCGTAAAGGTTGTTAAGTCCAGCCGATATCCCCACCATTGAGTAACGAGTGACTCCGGTCACAAACGCGAAACGTATAAGTTCATTGACAGTCTTAAGACTCATGTAGAAAGAGGAGAGAACTTGGAGAAACGCCTTGGATAAGGGCGTATTTGGCGGAACTGAGCTAAGCGGACAATCATATTCGTCAATTAAAACCACAACGTTTTTTTTGTATTTATCGCGCAATCCAGTAATCAGTTGAATAAGGGCGTTTTCAAAGTCTGATAACTTAATAGTCAGTTTCGCTTGTTCCGCCAAAAATTTAAGCCTATTCAGGATCGCCCGCTCAAGTTTTTGTGGGGAGGAACTGACTATACTCATATCCAATCTTAAGACAGGATGTTGAGGAAAATCATACCCTGATTTTTCAATTTGTAAGCCTTTAAAAAGACTCCTATCTCCGCTAAAGATTTCCGCGATGGTTTTCAATACTAAAGATTTGCCGAAACGTCTGGGACGGGAAAGGAATACCGCGTTCTCAGATCCCTTAATCAGTTCTAACAACATGCCTGTTTTATCCACATAGACTAAATCTTGTTTTATTAGCTCCTTAAAAGAAATTAAACTAGTTGATATTTGTTTTAAATAGGTATTCATAAAAACCTCTGGTTAGGGCGCGATCGCTAAAAATCGTCAAAAATCGCGTGCCCTTAATAGGCGCCAAAAAGCTAGGGTCGACCATTGGCCGGGTGACTGGGGCATATTTTTCCGTGTCCGGGGTCTTAGAGATAATAGGGAGACTCAACTATTTCGGAAAAAACAACAAAAATATAATTCTTATAATTTTATTATACAGGTCTTTAAAATGAAATCAAGTTTTTTTTTTGAGGCCGAGGACGGCTGGCCTGATAGACCAAATCATGGCGTGGTCTATCAGGCTAAAAAGACTTAAGGGCTCTTCCTCACCAGGAGGAAGTTTCCTCTCCACGAATATTTTAATCAATAAATCCTTCTTTAATAAAATTAAAATATTTAAACGTTATTAGTGATATTTTAACTAAAAAATATCAGACAAGGTGTTTACCCAAGACGCGAAAAAGGCGTGAGATCATCGTTCGCGCGAGAAATGGATCAAGTTACCCTGTCCAAAGGACTCTTTACCGCTTTTCAGTTGTCGGATTCCCAAAGCTGGACGGTTTATCTTAGCCAAAAATAACTTCCACCTGGCCTTGGCCATCAACCCCAACGCCCACCGTCACCGTCTTCTGGCCTTGACGATGGGGCCGTTCGCTAGACAATTTTTCTTGGCTGGCTTTCAAGGCTTCTTGAGCCGCGCGCCGCAAAACGTCCGGAGGGTTGTCTTGGTCATCGGTCGACATAAGTCGCGAAAATAGGTGAGATCTTTGTCAGGGCGAAAAGAGTCCCAGAACTACGTTATAAGGAGCGCGTCAACCAAAAAAACACCAAAAATAACCGGAAAAGCTCTTAGCTTAAGTCAGATTTTTTTAAAAGTATTCACGAAAAAAATTAAAAACATACTTTAAAGGCGCAAAAAGCTGAAAAAATAGATCAAGTGAGAATTACAATGTCCAAAAGACGCGATACGCCATTCCAGTCATCGAACCGCCAAGCTTGGATTACGAATCTTGGATTACTAATCTTGGTCAAAAATAGCTTTGACTTCGCCCCGACCATAAATTCCAACGCCAACCGCGATAACCTTGAGGCCTTGACGGCGGTACTGTTCGCCGTAATTTTTATCGTGGATGGATTTTAAGGCTTCATTGGCCTTACTATTTAAAACGGTATCAGATTTCTTTTTATCATCTAGTCGCTCATACTTCATTTCGATAATCGCGTAAGTCTCTTGGTTAAGACACAGAGTTAAATCAGGATTCCCTATATAACCCTGTTCTTCAGCCCTAGAGCTCTTCAGCAATCCCAGGCAATACGCCCAAAAAAGGGAATGGTAGAAAGATTCCTTACGCCGATACTCTTCATCGGGATGGAGAACAGCCGGAAGTTCGGCGTAAAGGGCCCCGATGATGTTAGTTAAGGATTCAGCGTCGCGATTCATTAAGGCTTCTTTCAGCTTTAAAGCTTTTATCTCAATATCACTGTCTTTAACTAAAAGCTTAAATAAAGCCTCAGATAAGCCGTTATAAAATTCACCGCTTAACTCAGAATTAGGAACTTTAAAATTATAGTAAGTAATTTTATTCCTAATATTAATTTTGTCTATCGTTAAATAACCTGTCTGAAACAAAAGGGACGCTGGCGTGATTTGGCCTGGAATTAACGAAGTGATATCGCTTAAGGGGACATCTTCCAACTTGTCAAAGGTGAGTTCACTAGCGTTGTTTTGAAACATATTTAATAAAAAATGTGTCGATGGAGAGTTCAATTTCCAATATTGGCCAAAAGATTGTTTCTGAAAAAAATAGAGGATCGATATCGAATTTAAGACTTTAGTCTGTCCATCCCAGGAATATCCATCGTACCATTTTAGTATCTCCGCTTTAAGGTCCGCCTCCGTGGACAAATGGACTTTCTCGTCTACGGTTGGCGGATAATCATTTTCCATTATGGAGTGGAGAACAATGGGATAACGATCGCCAAAATAAAGATCCATCTCTTCCGGGGTAAATCCGCAGATGGCCGCGTACTTCTCGTCAAATGAAATGTCGTAAAGGTTGTTAAGTCCAGCCGATATCCCCACCATTGAGTGACTAGTGACTCCGGTCACAAACGTGAAATGCAAAAATCTACTAACAGTCTTAAGACTAGCGTAGAAATCAGAGAGAACAAGGCTATTACCATCTGATAGGGCTTTATTTTGAAGTTTTGAGCTAATCGGGTAATCGTATTCGTCAAATAAAACCACAACATTTTTTTTGTATTTATCGCGCACAAGCTCAATAAGTTCTTTAAGAGCGTTTCCATAGTCAGTGGACTCCAAAGTTAATTCTTCTTTTTTCGCTAAAAGGATTAACATATTAAGGATCGCCCGCTCCAGTTTTTCCGGGGAGGAACAGGTCAGACTCATATCAAATCTTAAGACAGGATATTGGGGAAAATCATACCCTGATTTTTCAATTTGTAAACCTTTAAAAAGACTCTTATCTCCGCTAAAGATTTCCGCGATGGTATCCAATACCAAAGATTTACCGAAACGTCTGGGACGGGAAAGGAATATCGCGGTCTCAGATCCCTTAATCAGTTCTAACAATATGCCTGTTTTATCCACATAGACCCAATCATTTTCGATTAGCGCTCTAAAGGAAATTAAACTAGTTGATAATTGTTTTAAACAGGTATTCATAAAAACCTCTGGTTAGGGCGCGATCGCCAAAAATCGCGTGCCTTAATAGGCGCCAAAAGGCTAGTATCGACCATTGGCCGGGTGACTGGGGACTATCTTTCCTTGTCCGGGGTCTTAGAGATAATCGGGAGACTCAACTATTTCGAAAAAAAAACAAAAATATAATCCTTATAATTCTATTATACAGGTCTTTAAAATGAAATCAAGCATTTTTTTTGAGGCCGAGGACGACTGGCCTGATAGACCACATCATGGCGTGGTCTATCAGGCTAAAAAGACTTAAGGGCTCTTCCTCACCAGGAGGTAGTTTTCTCTCCGCGAATATTTTAATCAATAAATCCTTCTTTAATAAAATTAAAATATTTAAGCGTTATTAGTGATATTTTGAACTAAAAAATATAAAACAAGGTGTTTACCCAAGACACGCCAAGGCGCGAGATTATCGTTCGCGCGAAAAATGGATCAAGTTACCCTCTGTCCAAAGGACTCTATACCGCTTTTCAGTTGTCGGATTCCCAAAGCTGGACGGTTAATCTTAGCCAAAAATAACTTCCACCTGGCCTTGGTTATCAACCCCAACGCCCACCGTCACCGCCTTCTGGCCTTGGCGATGGGGCCGTTCGCTAGACAATTTATCTTGGCTGGCTTTCAAGGCTTCTTGGGCCGCGCGCCGCAAAATATCCTTAGGGTTCCCCTCGCCATCATCGGGCGCGTATTTTAGTTCGATAATGGCGGAAGTCTTACGGTAAAGACTAACGGTCAAATGAGGGGCCAGCGTAAAGCCCGGCTCCTCAACCTTAGCGAGCGATCCTAATCCCCGGCAGTATGACCATAGAAGGGAATAGAAAAAAGATTCCTTATAACGACAATCAATTTCTTTAACCTTATCCTCGCGGGGATAAAGAGCCTCTGGGAGCGCGGCGAAAAGGTCCCCGATGATTTTAGTTAAGCGCTTGGCGTCGCGATCGAACAAGGCGTCTTTCAGCTCTATAGATTTGTCATATGAATTATTGCCTTTAATTAAAAGTTTAAACAAAGAATCAGATAAAGCGTCATAAAATAACGAACTTATTTCAAAATTAGTAGGTTTAAGGTTACAATATTGTATACAATCCCTAACATATCCATTGGCTATCGTTAAATAACCTGTCTGAAACAAAAAGGGAACTGGCGCGATATGGCTAGGAGTTAGCGACGCGAGGTCGTTTAAGGGGACGTCTTGCGACTTGTCAAAGGTGAGCGCGCCAGCGTCGCCCTTAAAGACAGTCATTAAAAAATGTTTTGATGGAGCGGTTAATATCCAATATTGACCAAAAGAGCTTTTCTTAAAAAAACGAAGGATCGACAGGGAATTTAAGACTTTAGTCCGTCCATCAAAGGAATAGCCATCGTACCATTCAAGTATCTTAGCCTTAAGGTCCGCCACCGTGGACAAATGGACTCTCTCGTCTACGGTTGGCGGATAATCCTTATCATTTATGGATTGGAGAACAGTGGGATATCGATCGCCAAAATATTGATCCACCTCTTCCGGGGTAAAGCCGCAGATGGCCGCGTACTTCTCGTCAAAAGAAATGTCGTAAAGATTGGTTAGACCAGCCGATAACTCCTTCACTGAGAAACGAGTGACTCCGGTCACAAACGCGAAACGCAGAAGATGATTGACAGACTTAAGACTAGCGTAGAAAGCGGCGAGAACTTGGTTATTGGCCTCGGCTAAGGACGCGTTGTGGATATTTGAGTCAACCGGATAATCGTATTCGTCAATTAAAAGCGCGACGTTATTATGGTATTTATCGCGCAATCCCGTGATTAGCTCTATCAGGGCGGTTTTAAAGTCCGTGGACTTCAAAGTCAATTCTTCTTTTTCCGCCGCCAGGTTTAACATATTAAGGATCTCCCTCTTCAGTTCTTCCGGGGAGGAACTGGCTATACTCAAATCCAATTTTAAGACAGGATATTGGGGAAAATCATACCCTGATTGATCGATTTGTAAGCCTTTAAAAAGGTTCCGGTCTCCGCTAAAGATTTCCTCGATGGTGTCCAAGGCTAAAGATTTGCCGAAACGTCTGGGCCGGGAAAGGAATACGAAATTATTAGGTTCGTTAATTAGTTCTAACAATAAACCAGTTTTATCCACATAGACCAAGTTGTTTTCTATTAGATACTTAATATTACTTGCAGTAGTTGTGATTTGTTTTAAACAGGTAGTCATAGTGAACTTCCGCTTTAGAGTTCGAACGTCAAAAAGTTTTGGCCGACCATTGGCGCGACATTGCCGCGCGGTTGGGGCCTATCCTTGGCTTAGGGTCCAATATTTCCGCGGCCAAGGACGTTTGGCCCCCCGTTTAGACCCCCTCATTACGAAGTCTATCCGGTAAAATGGGCTTAGGAGCTTTTACCCCCAGGCGGTGGCTTCATTTCCGCGGCTATTAAATTTAATGAGGCCACCATTATTAAAAATGGCTCAAGAAAAATGAAAATCCAGGCCAAAGCAAGTGAAGCGCCTTTCTTTCCTCTGATCCTCAAAGCTGGACTCTGAATCGCCGCCAAAAACAACTTCCACGTCGCCTTGACCATAAATCCCAACGCCAACTGTCACTACCTTTTGGCCATTAAGGCGGAGTCGTTCGCCATAAATATTTTTTTGACTGGCTTTCAAGGCTTGATCGGCTTTACCGCTTAGAGTATCCGCGATACTCCCTCTGTGGCGGTCGCGGGCGTATTTCAGTTCGATAATCGCGTAAGTCTGATTTGTAAGACTCATTATCAACTGAGGAGCCCCCTTACCACCGGGCTTCTCAACTTGAGCGAGCGACAGCAATCCTCGGCAGTAGGCCCAAATAACAGCGCGATGGAAAGATTCCGTAAACCGACAATCTATCTCCTCAATACTAGCGCCGCGGAGACGGATAGACGTTGGAATCTCCTGGAAAAGGTAAAAGAAGAGGCGAGCTAAGGATTTGGCGTCGCGGGTCAATAAAGCGATTTCCAGTTCCTGAGCTTTCATTTTCTTATCACTGTCTTTAACCAAATAAATAAATAAAAAATCAGCTATGCCTTTATAAAATTTACTATTTAATTTATTATTAGGAACGTTAAAGTTAAAATAATGGATACAACCACTAACATATCCATTGGTTACCGATAAATAACCTGTCTTAAAGAAAAGGGAGCTTTGGGGTATTTGGCTAGGGGTTAGCGACGCCAGCTCGCTCATAGGGTCAACTTCCAACTTGACAAAGGGGCGCTCGCTAGAAGTGTCTTGAGTGACGCTCGTTGGAAAATTTGTCGATTGAGAGGTTAATTTACTACATTGTTTAAAAGAATGTTTCTTGAAAAAATTAAGAACCCATAATGGGTTTAAAACTTTAGTCTGTCCAGCGAAAGAATAGCCATCGGACCAATTTATGATCGCCGCCTTAAGGTCCGCCACCGTGGATAAATGGGCTTTCGCGCCGATGGTTGGGGAAAAATCATTTTCCTTGATGGAACGCAGAACAATGGGATAATGATCGCTAAAATATTGATCCAGCTCTTCCGGGGTAAAGCCGCATATGGCCGCGTACTTCTTGTCCAAAGAAATGTTGTCCAGGTTATTCAGCGCGGTCGACAACCCCGCCATTGGAATACGAGTGACTCCAGTCACCAACGTGAAACGTAGAAGATTATTGACAGTCTTAAGACCAGCGTAAAAATCGGAGAGAGTTAGGATATTCGCCTCGGCTAAAGGCGTATTTGGCGGAACTGAGCTAACCGGACAATCATAGTCGTCAATTAAAACCACAACGTTTTTCTGGTGTTTATCGCACGTTCTTTTAATCAGTTCTTTAAAAGTATATCCAAAGCTCTTTGACTTCAAAGTTAATTCTTCCTTTTCCGCCAAAAATTTAAGTCTATTTAGGATAGTCAGCTCCAGTTCATCCGTAGAGGAACTGGTTATACCCATATCCAATCTTAAAACAGGATATTGGGGAAAATCATATCCCGCTTTATCGATTTGTAAGCCTTCAAAAAGACTCCTATCTCCGCTAAAGATTTCCTCGATGGTATCTAATATCAAAGATTTGCCGAAATGTCTGGGACGTGTAAGAAGTATTGATTTATTAGGGCCTTTAATCAGGTCTAACAATAATTCTGTTTTATCAACATAGACGCGGTTATTTTCGATTAGCTCCCTAATGGAATTACAACCAGTTGAGATTTGTTTTAAACAGGTCGTCATAGGAAACCTCCGCTTAAGCGCGCGAACGCCAAAAAGTTTGGGCCGACCCGCGCCGACCCTCGCCGACCCGCGTTGACCATTGGCGCGACCTTGACCGCGCGCCTGGGGCTTGTCCTGGGCTTAGGGTTTAAGAAATAAACGGTTGACTTAACTTTTTTGGCTCAAACAACAAAAATAATTATACATGCCTTAAAAAATTAAATCAAGCCTATTTTTCCTTAACCCAAGGGCGGTGGGTTTCGCTTGGGGGCTCCTATGACGCGGTCTATGGGGGCGCCAGGGCCACTATGGCCACCAGGGCCACTATGGCCACTAGGGCCACCAAGGCCCGCCAATTGCCCCCAAGACCTTAAATATCCACGGTGGAAAGGTAAGGAACGCTACAGGTAAGGCAGGCGGGTATGGTTCGGTAGGCCCCGTCTTTATGGGCGGCCCGGAGGCTCTGGTAGGCGGCTGAGTTCCAAAGGTCGGCGATAAGGGGAAAGCTGTCCGCGTCGCCTAGGGGAATCTTGCGGGACCAATCCCCGCAGCAGGGGCCGTAAACCCCATCTTGGTAGACAAAGATCCGCCGAAAGAGATCCGGGCAAACAAAGGTTGGGGGGTTTAAGCTAGCGTAATCCCGGTCCATGATCGTGGGAAGGCCAAAGCCGATCTCGGCCACCTTTAACCGACGAAAAAGGCGGACGTAATCAGCCTTAATCTCCTCTCGCCCTTCTGGGTCCTCGGGGAGAACCATGCTGGCTCGGGTCTGGAGGCCTTTTAAGCCTAAGGAGTCTTTGAGCTCCATAAAAGCCGCGATATTATCCAAAACCCCCTTATACTTAGCCCCTTGGCGGATAGCCTCATACTCTTTAGGGTACGGGGAGTCAAAGGAAAAGAAGATGTCGGTTAAACCGGCCAACAATAACCTTTTGCCTAGGTCATAAGTTAAGGCCACGGCGTTGGTGTTGAGCATGACCCATAAAGATTTTTGGGCCGCGAGCTTAACCATTTCGGGGAGTTTAGGGTAAAGAAGGGGTTCGCCTAAAAAGTTGAGCTTAACCGATTGTAAGCCCTTGGCCGCCCCTTCCTGGATTAAGCGGGCGTAAAGGTCAAAATCCATATCCCCTAAGCCACTGGGGGCCCAACTATTGTCCCTTAGGGTTAGATAATAGGTCCTTGGGCACATGGGGCACTTTAAGTTACAACGGTTAGTGGGGTCCACGTCCAAATGCAAAGGATAGTCCCCGGGGTCAGCCGTAAGGCCCCGGCGGTCCCATTCGGCCCGGTAAGCGAAGTAACTCGCCGGTCGATACGGGCGCCAATCCAGTTCTTTTGGGGCTTTTAGCTCATAATAGGTTGGGCTACGGTAGTTGGGTTTAGTCAAAATAGCGTCGCTTTTTAAGTTACCTAAAAGATGACCGGCGGGGTTAACGGGGAGTCGCCGGAATCGCCTTTCGCGCCCTCGTTTTTATGATAATCGTCATACTGGAAGATGTTTAAAAACTTTTTGGCCCGCTCAGTGGCCGGGTTCTCGAAAAAGACCGTGGGGCTCGCGTCCTCCACGATGACCCCCTCATCCAAAAAGATGATCCGGTCGGCCACGGCTTTGGCGAAAGCCATCTCGTGGGTGACGATGAGCATGGTTAACCCTTCTTTGGCCAGGGTTAAGATAACGTCCAAAACCTCGCGCACCATCTCGGGATCCAAAGAGGCCGTGACCTCGTCAAAGAGCATGATCTCCGGGTCCATGGCCAAAGCCCGGACAATGGCCACCCGTTGCTTTTGCCCGCCCGAAAGCTCCCTGGGGTAAGCGTCCCGCCGGTCCCACAGCCCGACCCGGGTTAACCAGCCTTCCGCCACGGCCAAAGCCTCCTCTTTTTTCCGGTTCTGGACGCGTAAAGGCCCCAATAAGATATTTTCTAGGGCCGTTAAATGGGGAAAGAGCTCGTAGTTTTGAAAGACCATGCCAATCCGCTGCCGGGTCCGACTCCAATTGGTTTGGGGATCGGTTAAGAACTGGCCCCCAAAGACGATCTCCCCGCCATTAACCTTTTCTAGGCCATTAAGGCACCTTAAAAGGGTGCTCTTGCCGCAGCCCGAGGGGCCAATGATGACCAAGACCTCCCCCTGGCGCACGGTTAAGGTTAAGCCCTTTAAAACCGCGGTCTCCCCAAAGCTTTTTTTCAGGTCTTTAATTTTCAGAACTTCTGGGCCAATCGCCATAAATAACCTTAATAACGCGTTAGTTTTGCCAACGTCGCTCTAAATAACGCGAAAAAAGAGAGATCGGATAGCAGATCAGAAAATAAATCAGAAAAATAAAACCATACACCCAGACCGAGGCCAAGGGGTTGCGCATCCCAGCCACCTCCACGATCTGCTGACCCACTTTGACCAGATCCGGCAGGTTAATGAAAAAGACAAAGGGCGTGGTTTTGACCATGCGGGTGGTGAGGTTGATAACCCCCGGCAGCAACCGCCGAATGGCCTGGGGGATGATGATAAATAAGCTGACCTCAACTTCCGATAAACCCAAAGCCCGACCGCTCTCCCATTGGTGGCGCGAGACCGAGGTCACCGCCCCCCGGACCAGATCGCTCATCTCCCCGGCCCCCCACAAGGTGAAGACCAAGATGGAGACGCTCATGGCCGAAAGGTTGATGTTCCAGAACTTACTTAAGCTGTAATAGAACAAGAACAATAAGACCAAAATGGGCATGACCCGGATAAACTCCAAGTACAAGCGGAGCAAAGCCGGAAAAACGGGTTTGCGGCTGGCCATTAAAAGTCCCATGGGCACGCCTAAAAGCAAAGACAAACCCACGGCGGTCAAAGAGATCTGGAGGGTGATCCCTAAGCCTTCTAAGAGCCGGGCCAGGTTTCGGCCCATGGTGAAAACTTTAAGAGCCGAATCCAGCAAAACGTAACCTCTTCTCCAGCCGGGCGAAGATCAAAGAGACTGGCAGGATGATGGTTAAATAGGCGGCGCACAACAGGAAATTGGTCTCAGCGCCCCGGCCCTCCTTTAATAAATCTTTCGCCACGTACATAAGGTCCGGGATGGCCACGATGCTAAAGACCGAGGTCTCTTTCATGAGAAAGATGACCGTGGCGCTAATGGCCGGTAATGACACGGCCAAAGCTTGCGGGGCCACCACGTACCTTAAGAGCTGAAACCGGCCTAAACCAATGGATAGGCCGGCTTCCACCTGGTCTTTGCCCACCGCGGCTAGCCCCCCGCGAAAGGCCTCGGCCATATAAGCCCCGCCTAAAAAGGTCAGGCCCACGATGGCGCAGGTTTGCCCCGATAAGACGAGGCCAACGCGGGGGAGGCCAAAGTACAGGAAAAATAGCTGGACCATAAGGGGGGTGTTGCGGGCCAGCTCTATGTACGCGCCCGCTAACTGGCTGACTAAAGGCCAGCGATAAAACCGGGTCACCGCGCACATAAGGCCTAAGGCCGCGGATAAGATCACCCCCCAAAAAGCCAAAACTAGGGTTAGCTTGGCCGCGGCCACAAAGACCGGGGATTTGTCGAGGATATAAGTTAAATCCACTAGGTGTCGCCTTAGCGGTTTTAGTTGAGGTTCTCGATTAAGACCGTTTTGGGGTCCACGGCCGGGCCAAAGGCCGGGGCCAAGGTGGACTTATAAGCTTCCTCAAAGAATTTGTCTTTAGTCAGCTTAACGATCTCCTCGTTTAACCAAGCCAGCAACTCGGGCCGATCCTTTTTGATGGCCGGGGCGATGGTGTCTTCGCTGCCTAAAAAGTCGATGCCAGTCACGAACCGGTCATCGTACTTGACCCAAGCGAAGAGGAAGGTGTTGTCGTGGGCCAGCCCGGCCCCGCGACCGTCCACCAAGGCGTTAAAGGCCTCGGTGTTTTGGTCGAACTTTAACAGCTTAATCTCGGGATGGTTTTTGGTGAAGTAAAAGTCGGCGGTGGTCCCTTTGGTGACGATTAAGGTTTTCCCCTTTAACTGCTCCACCTTGGTGATGGGGGCGGTCTTGGGCGAAGTCACCCCCAAGGCCACTTTCATATAGGGTTTGGCGAAATCCACCTGCTGGGCCCTTTCCTCGGTCACGGTGAAGTTGGCTAAGACCAGATCGGCTTTATTGGCTAACAAAACCTCGATGCGGCTCGCGGCTTCCACTAAGACGTACTCGATTTTCTCATCCGAGCCTAAGAGGTCTTTACCGATCCGGCGAGCTAAAAAGACGTCATACCCTTGGGGCACCCCATACTCATCCACATAGCCAAAGGGCGGTTTGTCGCCAAAGATGGCTATGCGGATTTTCCCGGCGGCTTTAAGGTCGGCGAGATCCCCAGCCCATAATTTATCGGCGGTTAAAGTGGCCGCGAGGAGCGTGGCCAAAGCTAAGAGCGGTAAAAGCGAGCGCTTCATAAAATCCTCCCAAAAAAATCTGGATCAAGGTGGAAAGAAAATTGTCTTAAAAATGTCAACCCGTCAAATCTATATAGATTTAGCGACCAAAAAAGTCAAATAAGGCTCCGCGGGCCTTACGGCCAATTTAAGTTAGATTAGTTAAAATAATCGTATTTTAACTAAAATATCTTTTAAATATATTTTTAGACAGGTTAAATATCATTATCGCGTATTTTTTTAAGCTAATTGTCCTTTAAGAACTGGACTCCGCTGGGCTAGGCGGCGGGGCCGCTTTTTGGCGCTTAAGGGCGATTCGCCGGGCTAGGTAAGCGCAGGTTAAAAGTTGGGCCTGATGGAAGATCATTAAAGGCAAGATAATGGAGCTGGCCAACTCCGGGGCGAAGATGATATTGGCCATGGGCACCCCGGCGATGAGGCTCTTTTTGGAGCCGCAGAAAAGGATGGTGATCTGATCCGGTTGGTCAAACCCTAAAGCTTTCCCGGCTTTGGCCGTGGTTATTAGAGCGATAGCCAGAATAAGGGCGCAAGCCACGATTAAGGACAAAAACATGGGGACCGATAAAGTCCCCCATAGACCGGTGGTGGTGCCCCGGCTAAAGCTAACGTAGACAATAAAAAGGACGGAGAGCCGATCCGTAAAGCCAATCATTTTCCGGCGGCGCTCCACCCATTGGGCGAGCTTCAGGCGGGCCAATTGACCCAAAGCGAAGGGCAGAACCAACTGGAGGGAGAGGTCCAAGATGGCCTGGCCAAAAGACCCTTTGGAGCTAGCCCCTAAAGCCAGCCAGACCCAGATAGGGGTGATAAAGACCCCCAATAAGCTGGAAGCCGAGGCCGAGCAGACCGCCGCGGCCACGTTCCCGCCGGCCATGGAGGTGAAAGCGATGGAGGATTGGACCGTGGACGGGAGAAAGCATAAAAAGAGTAACCCTAAGTACAGATTCGGGCTGGATAGCCACAATAAAACCGGCTTAAGGCCCAAGCCCAACAAAGGAAAAAGAACGAAGGTGGCTGTGACCACCACCAAATGGAGGCGCCAGTTGGTCAGACCGGCCCAGAGGTTCTGGGGGGACAGCTTTAACCCATGCATGAAAAATAAGGAGGCCACGACCAGATTGGAAAGGGTGGAAAATATCCGGTAACCCTGGCCGTGGGCCGGCAGGGCCACGGCTAAGGCCACGGTCAGGACTAAGGCTAAAGTAAAGCCATCCACGTATTTTTCATAAAAAGCGTATATTGATCTAAAAATACTCACTATTACCTGACTCCGCGGATAATTGGACTATAAAAGAGCCTTGGGGCCAAAGTTTAGGCGGCGGGTTGGAGCCCCCCTAAACCTCTAGACAGGGGGCCATTATATCGGATCTTGGCCAATCTCCCTATAAGCCCCAAAAACGGCCCAAAAGAGCCCTTCCTGGCTCGATGCGTCGCTAAGCCATAGAAAGCCCCAGGGCCAGGTTTTTCGGGAAATTAGGCTTAAATCGACTCGGGCGAAAAATTAAGTTGATTAGGGAGATTGGGGTTAACCCCCCTTCGACCGAGACCGGTCGAAGGGGGGCCATAAGGTAAGGGGGGTTAATTTAGATCTTTTAAGGCCGCGAAGGGGTTATTAAAGGGCCCTTTAGGCCGACTGGGTTTCCGGTTGGGCGGCCCGCCGGTGGGTAACCCGGAGGCCACCGGGGCGTTTTTGTCTTTGGGTAGGGTCCTTAAGGACAAAGACAGGCGCTGCCGACTAATGTCCACGCCTAAAACCGTGACTTGGACCTCTTGACCCAAGCGGACCACGTCCGTGGGAGTCCGCACATAGTGGTCGGCCATCTCGCTTAAGTGGACGAGGCCATCGTGATGGACCCCCACGTCCACAAAAGCCCCAAAGGCGGTGATGTTGGTGATCCGACCGGGGATTTTGAGCCCCGGGGTCAGATCCTCGAGCTTTTCTAGCCCTTGGGCGAAGGAGAAGGTCCGAAAAACCCGCCGCGGATCCCGGCCCGGTTTTTCCAGCTCGGCCATGATATCCATCAAAGTCGGTAAACCGACTAGATCCGAGACGTAAGCTTGGGGTTTGATTTTGGTTCTTAAGGCGCTGTGCTCCAAAAGGTCGGTGACGCCCACTCGCAGATCTTGGGCCATCTTCTCCACCACCCAGTAAGTTTCGGGATGGACGGCGCTCCGATCCAAAATTTGGGAGCTTTGGTTGATCCGTAAGAACCCAGCGCACTGCTCAAAGGCTTTGGGCCCCAAGCGCGGAACCAATAAAAAATCTTGGCGGCTTTGAAAGGGCCCATGATCCGAGCGGAATTTCACAAAGTTGCGGGCTAAAGTGGGGCTAAGGCCCGAGACGTAGGATAAAAGCTTTTCCGAGGCCGTGTTGGCTTCCACGCCCACCCGGTTGACGCAACTGACCACCACGTCGTCTAAGCTCCCCTTAAGTAAGGTCTGGTCCACGTCATGCTGGTACTGGCCCACGCCAATGGATTTGGGATCGATTTTAACCAGCTCGGCCAAAGGATCCATGAGCCGCCGGCCAATGGAGACGGCCCCGCGAAAGGTTAGATCCAGATCTGGAAACTCTCGCCTAGCCTCCTCGGAGGCCGAGTAGATGGAAGCCCCGCTCTCATTGACTAAGACAATGGGAATGTCCGGTAAATTGGGGATGGCCCGGACAAAGGCCTCGGTCTCCCGGCCAGCGGTCCCGTTGCCAATGGCGATGGCCGTTAAGTTATGGGTTTTGATTAAAGAGAGGACTTTGGCCCCCGCCTCTTTTCTAGCCCCTTCCGAAGTGTGCGGTTGGATGGCCACGTATTCCAAAAGCCGGCCATCCGCCCCCAAGGCCACGGTCTTACAACCGGTCCGAAAGCCTGGGTCAATGGCCAAAATGGGCCGTTCGCCCAAAGGCGGCTCCATTAAAAGCTCGCCAAGGTTCTGGGAGAAGATCTCGGTGGCCGCTAGATCGGCTTTTTTCTTGGCCGAAAGGCGGACCTCCGTCTCCAAAGAGGGCGAGATGAGCCGCTTATACGAGTCTTTAATGGCCTCAGCCACTTGCCTTCCGGCTAAAGAGTCGTTTTTTAAAAAGAGCTTATTTAAAATGGAGACAGCCCGCTCGCTATCCGGGACAATGGAGAGGGCGAGGATCCCCTCGGCCTCGCCCCGCCGAATGGCCAGATAACGGTGGGAGAGGATGGTGGCCACTTTATCGCTGAAGTCAAAGTAGTCCGAGTAGTTTTGCCCAGCTTCCTCTTTCCCTTTTAAGACCTGGCTTTTGACTACGCCCTCGGTCTCAAAAAGGGTCCTTAAACTTTGCCGAGCCTCGGGATCCTCGCTAAATTTCTCCGCTAAGATGTCTCTGGCCCCGGCCACGGCGCTAAAGGCGTCAGCCACGCCTTTTTCCTCGTCAATGAAGGGCTCGGCCAAGACCATAGGGTCATCGTTCGGATTCTGCTCCAAAATGAGGGCGGCCAAAGGCCCCAAGCCTTTTTCTTGGGCGATTAAAGCCCGGGTGCGGCGTTTGGGTTTAAAGGGGAGGTAAATATCCTCCAAGGTGGCTAGGGTCTCAGCTTTAGCTAAGTTACTTTCCAGCTCCGCGGTCAATAAATCCCTCTCAGATAGGGATTTTATGATGGCCAGACGCCTTTGCTCCAGCTCAGCTAAGGCTTTTAAGCGATCGCGAATTTTCGCGACCTGAACCTCATCCAACCCGCCAGTGGCTTCTTTCCGGTAGCGGGCGATAAAGGGGACTGTGGCTTCCTCGCTTAGTAAACCAGCGGTGGCGGTCACTTGCCAAGGGGTTAGGTTAAGCTCCAAGGCGACTTGGGGTATGAAATCCGTCAAAGTAGACTCTCTTTATAGGGCGTATAGGCGATCGACAGCGATCGTTATCTATGGGCGCTAACCAAGCTATGGGCGATAGTTAGCGCTTTTGGGGCCAAAGGCTAGTCAGCGTTAGGCCTGGCTAAACCTTGACCCTCATTTTTCTTAACTTGTAAGGCGCGAGCCCACATCTCGGCGAACTCGGGATCGTGGCGCTTTAAAAAGTACAAAGAGCTCACCGGTAGGTTCAGCTCAGCGGCGGCGGTCTCAATGGCTGACCCTTGGCTGACGGCCACAAAGAAAGGCCGAAAGTCCAGGTTTTTGAGTTTGGCGATCTTCTTTTCCCGACCAACGGCCACGGCTTCGACCCAAGCCGCGTCAAAGGCGGGGTCTTGGCGGCGGTTTTCGGTGAGCTGAATTAGGCAACGGCCCACCAAACGGGCGGCGGCGTTGACGGCGAGGCCACTATGCAAAAGCTCCAGGAACTTCTGCCGCACGTCAGCCTCAAACTGAGCCCCAATTTCCGCGGCCTTAGCCCAAGCCGCGGCGAACTCCGGGTCGTTCCGGCGGCGATAAACGAAACACCCCTCCGATTTACCGGCCCGCATGGCCGACTTCCGAAAAGTTTGACCCGAGGCTAAAGCGGCCAGGAAAACTCGGTTAGTCTCCTTATAACTTTCGTTTTTGGACAAGGGCTCGCCCGTGGCCGAAAGGAGATTAGGCCCCGGGTAAGGCTTTAGGCGCTTAGCTCTGGTCTTGGGTGGCTGATAAGTCATGGCCCACCTCCGGCGCTGGCGGCCATAACGCGCCGCCACGAAACAAAAATCATTATAAAATAGCCTATTTCTTAGGGCTTTGTCAATAACAAATCAAGTTATTGATTGAAATAGCCAGGCTTCACTCTTAATACCGTTGGCTAAAGGGGGTTTCAGTTAAGCCTAAAAATAAGCTTAACGCTAATTGTGGCGTGGGTTTGCGCCCGAAAAAAAGGGTATTTAAAAACTTGACAGACGGCGGTGAATGACGGAAAATAAACCCTAAAATAAATTATGAATATTTATCTCAGTCAATCGAGGTGAATATCAGATATCAAATAAGTTTATGAATTTAGCTTTAATCATTAGCTAAAGAATAGCGTCGGGGACGTTAGCGATAAATGGCCTTAGGCGGTGATTAGGTTTAGCGGCCGGTGGGAGGCTGGCGCTTAAGGCTCGCTAATGCTTTTTTGAAGCGTTTTACAACTCATTGGAGTAAATCTATGCGAAAAAGTCTAGTTATTGTGGCTTTATTGTGTCTTTCGTTAGGTTGGGGGTCGAGTTTGGCTTGGGGCCAACTGGGCGGCGGCGTCCAAGGCGGGGCGGTTGGTCAGCAAGGGGGCGGTTTCACCGGTCCGGGGCTCTCCTTAACCACCGTGGCTGAGGCCCTAAAACTTCCCGATGACTCTTACGCCCACTTAAAAGGGAATATCATCCGCCACTTGGGTAAAGATAAATACCTTTTTAGCGACGCCACCGGGGAAATCAACGTGGATATTGACGCTGACAAGTGGCATGGCCAGAACGTCACCCCGGAAACCACCGTGGAAATCAAAGGCGAGATCGATAAGGATTGGAACAGCGTGGAAGTGGACGTGGATCAGATCGCCATTGTCAAATAATGTTTCAGGCCCGCCTTAAACGGCGAAAATCTTTCTGGGGGAGCCTAAAGCTCCCCCCAAACCAACAAAAAAGTTTAGCCGCGAGCTTGGGGTTTAAGACCCTAAACGGCTCTTCACAGTCAACCACATCTAAATTAAACGGAGTTTTAGGTTTAATCATGTAAAAAGGTATAAGGAGATGAACGTTAACGAGTTAACTAGCGAAAGCGTCATACCGGCCCTGGAAATAGATCGCCTTATCGCGCGCATGACCGATTCCCGGCGGGAAATGGATTATCGGACCCGGGATTACACCATCGACTTTTTGGTGGCCTTGTTTAAGGAGGGCGAGTTCTTCATTAACCCGGAGCTCCAACGGAGTTTTGTCTGGGACGATACCCGCAAATGCCGCTTTATCGAGTCTATTTTCTTGGGGTACCCCATACCCACCATGTTCTTTTCGGACCACGACGACGGGCGTTGCGACATCATTGACGGAGCCAAACGGGCGGCCACTTTAGAGGAGTTCGTTAGCGACGACTTGGTCTTAACGGACCTGGAAAAGCTCACTTGTCTCAATGGGTTTTCCTTTCAGCGTTTGCCAGCGCCCATCCAAAAGAAGTTTCGGTCCGCCACTTTACGCGTCATCGCCTTGGACCAAGACACCCCTTTGGAGGTTCGGCGAGAGATTTTCACCCGAGTCAACCCCCCGAGCCAAGGTAATCAGACCGCCACGCGCTTAAAAGCCCACGCCGGGGAGTTCACCAATTTTTTGCTGGAGTGCTCCGAAAAACCCCTTTTCCATAAATTATGCCCCATTAGCGACCACTGTAAGAAAAGTTGCGAGCATGTGGAGCTGGTCACGCGCTTCTTCGCTTACGCCCGTGATTACCAATCGTTTGAGAGCGAAGTGGACGACTTTTTGGACCGGTTTGTCGCCCGTCATCGCCAGCGTTTTGACCGAGCCGCTTTGGAAGAGGAGTTTTCGTCCACCCTGGACTTTGTGGATAAACTTTTTCCCCATGGTTTTAAGCGGCGGCCCCATTGTAAGTTCACCCCTAGGCCCCGGTTTGAGGCCATCGCCGTGGGCGTGGCCTTGGCTTTACGGGAAAAGCGCGATTTAAGCCCAGCGGTCCCTTTGGACTGGGCGGATATTGATTCCGAGCGGGGGGCTCGTTTTAAACACCACACCACCACTCACGCCAAAGACAATAAAAAACGTTTAGCCGGGCGCGTTGAGTACGTTAGGGATATGCTTCTACACGGGAAGGAGCTTAATGGTCATAGTTTATAGGGCGTAGCGTCAGCCAACGGTTTAGGCCAACCTGGATTTGGCCTCATAACCCCCCTTATGGGAGGCGGGGGGGTTTATGTCACCGGGGTCTTAACCATAGTTGTCGGCGTTGGAAAGTTCCCTAAAAAGTTCCCTAAAAAGTTCATAAAGTACCTAAAAGTTCCTAAAAGTTCATAAAAGTTCCCTAAAAAGTTCCCTAAAAAGTTCCCTAAAAGTTCCCTAAAAGTTCCCTAAAAAGTTCCCTAAAAGTTCCCTAAAAAGTTCCCTAAAAAAGGCTCTTCAGGAATTTCGGATCTTTTTTTAAATCCAGCCAATAACCATAATAACGTTCGCCCTAAGCGGTTTAAAAATAATTAAGCACTTTAACTAATATAGTTAGAGTAATTAGGTATTGTTTATAGTATATATTATTAATATCAACCTAATTTAACAAAGAAATGCTAAATTCGCTTTCACCTCAAAAATATCGCCTATTCCCCCTAAGATTGAAACGGCCAAAAAGCTGGCGGCCTATGGCTAGGGGGGTTTGGGGGAAATTCGTTAGCCTTTGGTCATTTTTATATGACTTGATTTCTCCTTTCAACGCTGGAATAATCTTTAACTATTCGTTTACATTAGGATGCTCGAACGTGGAGAAGCAAAATATTGAATGGAAAAGCTCGTGGCACGACAATTATCTGAACACGCTCTGCGGATTCGCAAACGCCGCCGGCGGCACTATGGAAATCGGGCGATCTGACAACGGCGAAATTATAGGCGTTACCAAAATTAAAAAGCTGTTGGAGGACTTACTGAATAAAATCAGTAGCGCAATGGGCATCGTTCCTTCGATAGACGTTTTGGAATTTAACGGCAAGCAGTATCTCTCGATAACGATTAGGCCGTATTCGTTTCCGATTAGTTGTAATGGCAGGTATTATCTGCGTTCTGGTGGTACGACACATGAGCTGTCAGGCATAGAACTTGACGGTTTTATTCTGCGCGTTCATGGCAAGACTTGGGATAGCGTTCCCGTTCCGTATGTGAAGGTTGACGACTTCGAGAGCGACGCTTTCAAGGCGTTTCGCCATAAAGCAATCGCAAGCGCGCGTTTGACGGCGCGGGACTTGGAAATCACCAACGAAATGCTTTTGCGCAATTTGCGACTCGTTGAGGGCGATTATCTTACACGCGCCGCGATTTTGATGTTTCACCAAGACCCCGAAAAATGGGTACAAGGCGCGTATCTCAAAATCGGATTTTTTGAGAACGCCGCCGACATTCTCTATCAAGACGAAATCCACGGGCCGCTTATTACGATGGCCGACAAAACAGAGGATTTGGTCTATTTGAAGTATTTTAAGGGGATGATCAGCTATGATGGCTTACAGCGGATAGAAAATTATCCAATACCTCGGCAAGCGTTCAGAGAATCCGTTTTGAACGCCGTCATTCACCGTGATTACAGCACCGGAAATCCGATTCATATTCACATTTACCCTGACAAAGTGCTGATTTACAACGATGGCAAGCTTCCTGAACATTGGACGGTTGATGATTTGCTCATGGCCCACACGTCAAAGCCGTATAACCCATTGATAGCGCGGGCGTTTTTTCGTTCTGGGCAGATTGAGGCTTGGGATCGAGGCATTGAGAAAATTACAAATTCCTGCAAGTCTTGGGGTAAGCAAGAACCGTTCTACCGCATACGCTCTAACGAGGTTATGATAGGCTTTAACACCGAAGTTGTCGACATCGGAAAGTTCCCTGATAAGTTACCTGAAAAGTTACCTGAAAACGAAACGCAACGAAAAATTATTGAGATGATACTCGCGAATCCATATGTGAGTAGAGTTTCCATAGCCGCCGAAATCGGGATTACAACTCGTGGCGTTCAGAAAAGCATCAACGCGCTAAAAGAGTTAGGCTTGATCGAACGCGTGGGCGCGACGAAAGGTGGTCATTGGGTGGTCAAGACGAATACTTAGTATAGCTAGAGTAATTAGGTATTGTTTGTAGTATATATTATCAATATCAACCTAATTGTTCAAAAAATACTAAATTCGCTCTCACCTCAAAAAACAACCCCAATCACCTAAGATTGAAACGGCCCTACTTACAGTCCACGGCTAAGATTTCTTTGGGGGAAATTCTTTAGCCTATGGTCATTTTTATATGACTTGATTTCTCCCTTCAACGCTGGAATAATCTTTATGTTCCATTAACTTTTACCTTAGAGACTATTTTATCCGCCGAACCTTAAGATTATTTTGACGATCTTTAGTCAACGCGATGGCTAACCCGACCCATTAAAAGCCCGGGCGCAAGGGGGACAATACGACAGACAATACGACAGACAATACGACAACCATACCGCCTGATAAACAGATTTTTGAGTTTCACTGTGAGCTGGTCAATTTCCGACCGAAAATATGGCGGGATTTCCAGGTCCGCGGCGACATCACGCTCCATGATCTAGCCAGAATCCTCATGACTTTGTTCCAGATGGACGGAACTCACTGTTACCGGATGATTTTTGCGCCTAAAGGTCGGATTAAAGCGGGTCGGCTCCATTTTGAGCCAATAGCGCAAAGAATTGGCTTTGGCTTTGGCTCTTCCGATGATGAGGAAGAGGTTTCAAACGATGACGATGACGAGTTCGAAGTCGAGGATTTTTACAAGCATACGCTGGAAGTCGATGATCCAGGCGACATTGACAAATACAGTTTACATCAATTCTTGATTCCCAAAGGGGCTAAGTTTTTTCTCCATTATGACTATGGCGATGACTGGTTTGTCGCCGTCAGGGTGAAAAAGGTCTTTGTGGACGATAAGCTGGATTCCGTGAATCTCCCTCGGGTTCTAAAGGGCGAAGGTTATGGGATCGTTGAGGACGCGGGCGGCGTTTGGGGGCTAGAGGAGCTTTTCGAGGTCTCCGAGAACGGCGAGCGCTCGGAGCGTTACCTTGAATGGTTCCAATATGATGGCCCCGAGATTTCGGACTTTGACCTGGATGATATGAACGCCAAACTTCATTATTCTTAGTTGGAGCTCTGTTAGGCTTAGGTCAAAGATTATAAGGCGTTGGAACGTTAGGCTTGCGGCCCCTAACCCCTAACCATGAACAATCAAGGCGTCATGAGGATTTCCTCATAACGCCTTTGTTTTATCCCGCGCTTAGCCTTAACGGCCCTATCTCACCGGTAAAATAAGGGGTACCGGTCCCAAGTCCAAGGCGGCCTACCCAAGCGAAACATGATGTCCGTGGCTCGGCTTAAAGCCTCGCGGTTTCTAATGTCGTCATAGCTCCGATAAGCTAGGCGGTAGTATTTCCAAGCCTCATCCAAGCGCCCGGATCTCTCGTGATACAGGGCTAGGTTGTATAAGGCCGGGGCGAAGTTGGGGTTCTCTTGGAGGATCTCCTCCCACTTTCTGGCGGCCCCGTCCCAATCGTCCGCGTTAACTAACTTCGTCGCCTCCACTGACCGGGGATCGGCGGAGCGAGCCAGGTTATAGGGGGTGTGATCCGGGCCCAACTCGGCCACGATTAGGGCGGCTAAGGATCTGGCTAAGTTGTCTTGGGTCTTTTCCGGGCCTTCCGGGGTGGGGTCGGCCACGCCTTCTTGGGCTAAGTACCCGCCATAGCTCCGCCGAAAGTTCTCCTCGGTCCGCCCGGTTCTCGTAGGCCGAGCGGCCCCGGGGGCGGTGAGGGTCCAGATGGCCCTTAAGTGGGCCTCGGCCATGGTTAAGGGGATGGTCTCCGTGGTCTTTTGGCCATTGGACTTTTTGGTGACCGTTATAACCGTCTCTTGGGACTGGGCGGTCTGGTAATCAAACTGGGTGGACCCGGCCAGAACCAAGGTCCGACCGCTAAAGGGCCTGGGCGACTCGCGTCTTTTCAGCTCCGTGGTTAAAGCTTCCCCGCCCGGGCCCGTGAACTCGCCCACCTCAATGGCCGGGGGCAATAAGGAGTGCCAGACGGGTTTGGGGGAACAGCCAAAAATCGCCAGAAGGCCAAGCCAAGCCAAAAAGACCGTAGTTTTATGACCAATGGGCATAGTTAATTTCTTTCAAAAATGGCCCCCAAGCCGCCTGGGCCGCGCTTAAACGTCTGGCCCCGGTCGATTCGGAGGTCCTTAAGGGGGTAATGGCCGGGAAAAGGCCAAAGTTAATATTGGAGGGGGCGAAACCCTGCCGCCCGCCAAAGCTCTCCAGATGGCTCAGTAATGACCCCAAAGCGGTCTCGCGGGGCGGGGTTAAAAGGGGGAGACCCTGAACCAGCCGGGCCGCGTTTTCGCCGGCCCAAAGTCCTTGGGCCGCGGACTCCACGTACCCCTCCACCCCCGACAACTGGCCAGCGATAAAGATGGACGGGGCTGATTTTAGCCTTTGGAAGGGGTCTAAGACCGCCGGGGCCTCCACGTAGGTGTTCCGGTGGATGGCCCCGTACCGGCTAAACTCGGCTTTCTCTAGCCCTGGGATGAGCCGAAAGACCTTATCCTGGGCCGGGCGGGTTAAGCGCGTCTGAAAACCCACCAGATTCCAGAGGGTCCCCGATAGGTTCTCCCGCCGCAGTTGGACCACCGCCGCTGGCCGGAGCCCAGTTTTGGGGTCATTTAAGCCCACGGGCTTCATGGGGCCAAAGGCTAAGGTTTTGGGGCCCCGACTGGCCATGATCTCAATGGGCAAGCACCCCTCAAAGCAACGGTTTTCCTCAAAGGACCGGGGCTCCACCTTGTCCGCGGCCACTAAAGCCTCATAGAAGACCGCGTACTCTTCTTTAGTTAAAGGGCAGTTTAAGTAATCGCCTTCGTTAGGGGCCCCGTACCGGTCAGCCTGGTACATTTTAGTTAGATCCAAAGACTCATAGGTGACGATGGGGGCTAAGGCGTCATAAAAATAGAGGCTCTTTTCCGGGTTATAGCGCTTAAGTAAATCCACTATGGGTTCGGAAGCCAAGGGCCCCGCCGCGATGATTAAAGGGTCCGAGGGGAGATCGTCCCCTAAAAACTCGGCCCTTTTAATGGTCACTAAAGGGTGAGACTCTAAGATTTCCGTTATGGTTTGGCTAAAAAGGACCCGGTCCACGGCTAAACACCGGCCCGCCGGCACCCGCCGCTCGTGAGCCGCCTTCATGACCACCGAGCCTAAGCCCTCTAGCTCTAGCTTTAAAAGCCCCACGGCCTTTTCCGGGTTATCCGAGCGCAAAGAGTTGGAGCAGACCAGCTCCGCCAAGGTCGCGAGGCGATGGGCCGGGGAAAATTTGGCGGGCTTCATCTCCCAGATAACCGCCCGAAGGCCGTTGGCCGCCAGCCGTAAAGCGGCCTCACTCCCGGCCAGCCCCCCGCCAATGACGTGAACCTCGGCGGTCATTGGGGGGCTAACCCCCCGGTTGGGGCCTTAAGGCTAAAACCTATGGGGCCTAGATTTAAGATAAATATCATTATAGTCTTTTTAAGTCCTTATTTATAGCCAAAAAGCTAGTTAAAGGGAGAGGGGGATTTAATAGGTTGACCTAAATTCGCGCCCATAGTCAATAATTTTAAGGGTTTTAGGCTAGCCTGTAAAGGGGGCGGTTAATATGGATATTGACAGTTTAGGAATGGAAGTATATCATTGTTAATAATTCTGGGCCCTGGCTCCGGGGCGCTTGGGCCTCTAGCCAAGCGAATTATGGTTATTTTTGGTTAAATTTAGTTTTTTTTAAGTTCCTTTACTCTTCCGGTCTTCGCTGTTGGGAAAGTCCAGAGTCACTGGCCTGGCCATATTAACTCTAGGTCTTTTTTATTTTTCGTTTCACAAGGATTGCTCCGTATGGCCATGCAGAAACCTAATATCGCCTTGTGTATTGATGGCAAACCGCACGCCTGGATGGTGGTGGCCGAAGAGAATGTCCAGGCTGGGGATATTAATAAGCTGGAGCACCGTTGGTGCAAAAAATGTGGCTGTTTAACTCAGGTCGGCATTAGCTCCACCACGGGTGAGCCGGTGGTGGCGGTCAACGAGGCTGGTCAACCCCACCTGGCCGCGCCCAAGATCTTAAGCGTGGTCATTAAGTGAGGTGGCTATTTTAGGGTTTTAGGGCTTAAGTTAGAGCCAGAAAAGAGTTAAAGAGCGTCTAAGGCGGGGCGACTTGGCCCCGCCAGGCGGTGGGATTATAGGCTTTGACGCGACTAGCGGTCGGTCGCTTAGGCTAGTGAGTTTGGTGGAAAAGGGCGGCTCCGGATGGTTTTCCGGGGCTTTTTTTTTGGAGATGGAGGGAAATCCAAGCCTTATGAGGCGGGAAAATATTAGAAACGTGGCCATTGTCGCCCACGTGGATCATGGGAAAACCACTCTAGTGGACGCCATGCTCTGGCAAAGCGGTCTTTTTCGGGAAAACCAGTCGGTTAAAGAGCGGGTTATGGATAACCTGGATCTGGAGCGCGAAAAGGGCATCACCATCATGGCCAAAAACACTTCCATTAACTTTGGCCAAGTGAAGATCAATATCGTGGACACCCCAGGGCACGCGGACTTTGGCGGCGAGGTCGAGCGGACCTTAACCATGGTTGAGGGGGCCTTACTTCTGGTGGACGCCTCGGAGGGGCCTTTGCCCCAGACCCGGTTCGTCTTGCAGAAAGCCTTGGAAAAGCGGTTGCCCATCATCGCGGTCATTAACAAAATCGACCGCCCGGACCGTCGGCCCAAAGAGGTTTTGGACGATATCTACTCCCTACTCATCGACTTAGACGCGGACGACGCGCAGTTGGAGTTTCCAGTCCTCTACGCCAACGCTAAAAAAGGGGCCGCCTGGCTGTCCCTAGACGCGGCCGAGAACCCTAACCCCGATGATCGGGCTAACCTTTTACCTCTCTTTCAAGCCATCTTGGACCATATCCCGGCCCCCAGCGGCGATCCCAGCGCCCCGGCCCAGTTTTTGGCCACTAGCTTAGAGTGGTCCGATTACCTTGGCCGGATGTGCGTGGGGCCCTTACGGGCCGGGACTTTAAAAGCCGGTCAAGAGGTGGCTTTGCTGAAAAACGGGGTCTTGACCCAAAAAGCCCCGCTTAAAGCCCTCTTCACTTACGAGGGCTTGAGCCGAGTGGAGGCTACCCAGGTCGAGGCCGGGGACATCGTGGCCATCGCCGGGTTACCCGAGGCCTTTATCGGGGACACCGTGGCCGATCCTTTGGACCCGAGGCCTTTGCCCCCAGTGGTGGTGGATGAGCCCACTTTAACCATGGAGTTCGCGGTCAACTCCTCGCCCTTAGCTGGCCGGGAGGGCTCCATTGTCACCTCCCGGCAGATTAGGGCCCGTCTGGAAAAAGAGGCTTTGTACAACGTCTCCATCCGGGTCAGCTCGGATCCCCAAGGCTCGGGCGAAAGCTTCCAGGTCGGGGCTAGAGGGGAGTTACAACTGGCGGTCTTAGTGGAAACCATGCGCCGGGAAGGGTATGAGCTCACTTTAGGCCCCCCCAAGATTATCGTGAAGACCATTAATGGCCAGGCCCATGAGCCCATGGAACTGGCCGTTCTGGACGTGCCCGAGGAGTTTGTCGGGGTGGTGGCCGAAAAGCTCTCAGCCCGGAAAGGCCGGGTGGTTAAATTGACTAACCACGGCTCCGGTCGGGTCCGCTTGGAGGTCAAGGTGCCCACTCGGGGCTTAATCGGTTACCGGGGCCAGTTTATGACCGACACCCGGGGGGAGGGGATTTTAAACGCCATCGCCTTGGGCTACGCCCCCTTCACCGGGGAGATTAAAGGCCGGGCCAACGGGTCTTTGGTCTCGGATCGCCAAGGGGTGGCCGTGGCTTACGCTTTATTCCACTTGCAGCCCCGGGGCTCCATATTTAGCTCCCCCGGGGATCCGGTGTACCCAGGCTTAATCATCGGCGAGAACTCCCGGACCGAGGACATCTGGGTTAACCCTTGTAAGGAGAAAAAACTGACCAACATCCGGGCCAGCGGCTCGGATGAGGCTTTACGGCTTATCCCGCCTCGGCGCTTATCCTTAGAGGAAGCCATCGAGTACCTGCGGGAAGACGAGGTCTTGGAAGTGACCCCCAAGTCCACGCGTCTAAGGAAGAAAAACCCTAAAAGTTAACTTATTGGCCTTAACCTTAACCCCTAAAGAACCTTAGAAGGATCTTTAGGGGTAGCTATTAGGGTTCTTAAAGGGGTTGGAACATTAGGAAAAGAATTTTAAATTTTTAGAGGATATGCTATTATAACCTCGATTTCGCGATTAAAAATAGCCATTGGCGACCAAATTTTGCGAGCGGCTAATCCTTTTAGCCCCTTAATAACCTTTGGAGCCTTATCCCTTTTTGGTGGCCTTAGGAACCTTTTGGGGGCTAGGTTTAGCCTTCTGGTTAGCGCCCGAATTGTTCCCTAGGGGCGATGATTGGGGATTAAGACTTTAAAAAAAATAAGCGTATTTTTTAAACTGGTTTAGCGTTTTTTGAAGCTTTTTTTGAAGACGCCCACAGGGCCGGGGTTGGCCCAAAAGGTTCATTAGGTTTTTCCATAAAGTTATAATATATTTTTTGGATCTATATAGCGATGGCCTACACATTATCCTCTAAGGGTGCGCTATGGACATGTTCGTTGATGATTTGATTAAGTTTTTCACTAATATGGACAACGCGCCCATTTGGGGCGGGGGCCTAGCCTTTATTGTGATCTTGAGTTTTCTTCTGCGTCGCCGGAAGAAGAACGCGCCCGGGGAAAAGGAAAAACGTCCCCCCGCTCCGAAAAAAGCCGAAAAAAAGGCGGAAAAATTAGAAAAAGCCCCGCCAAAAGAGAAGCGATCCTTTTTCTCCCGCAAACCCCCCAAAGCCCCCCCGACCCCAGCTCCAGCTCCGGTGGCCGAGCCTAGCCCAGCGGCGGCGGCTCCTTTAGCCGCGCCGGGGGATAACGGTTTTCGGGCGGTGCAATTGCGTTCGGTGGATGGCGCGGTTTTTGAGGACACCCAGTCTTTGATTCTGGCTCAGGATTTCGCCCAGGCCGCTCAGCCCTCGCCCAGCGTCGCTCCCTTAGCCCCGCCGCCCATCGCTCCGGTGGCCGAACCTAGTTTAGTGGCCCCGCCGCCTATCGCTCCGGTGGCTGAACCTAGTTTAGTGGCCCCGCCAACGCCTCAGCCGGTTCCCGTGGCCCCGCCGACTCCACCGGCCCCACCGGTTCAACCAGCTCCACCGGCTCCACCAGTTCAAACAGCTCCCGTGGCCCCACCAGCGCCTCAACCCGTGGCTCCTCCGGTGGCTCAACCCGTGGCTCCCCCAGCGCCTCAACCAGCCCCGCGGCCAGTCCCCGTGGCCCCCGTGGCTCCGCCGGAATTGGCCCCACCCTTGATCCAGATAATGGAGTCTTTGCCCCAAGATGTTATTCCGGGCGCCCAGGATCTGTTGGCCCAAGCGGCCCAGTTAGCCCCGCCGGCTCAAGCGGCTCGGCCAGCTCAGCCAGCTCCGTTGGCTCCGCCAGTAGAGGTGGCGGTGAGCCCCCCGGAAATCATTCCGCAACCCGCGGACGCCTCCGGGCAACTGCCTTCAGTGGAGCTAGTGGCGGCCCCGGAAGCCGTGGCCCCCATGGTGGTGGTCAGCCCGCCCAAAGCCGCTCAACCTGGGCAGAAAGCCCCGCCCGTGGCCGCGGTCCCTTTATCGGCGGCCCCGGTGCCCACGGTCTCGGTCTCGCCCGCTTTTGAGGTCCACGACGAGCTAGACGACTTGACCCCAGCGGCCCCGCCGCGGCCAGCCCGTTTGGCTCGGCCCGACCAGACCATGATGAGCGCCCCCATCCAGATCGATCAGACCCAGCCACCGGCCCAAGTCCGATCGGTCGAGAAGAAGGCGGTGACCATCCAAGATCTGGAAGTGGATTATGAAGTCACCCCGTTTATGACGCCTTTGGAGATAGTTTATTATCGGTTGCTAAGGTCAGCTTTAAACCAGTATCTGATTTTCCCCAACGTCATCTGTCGGTCGGTCATCAAAGCCTCCTCCAACCACCCGGAGCACAAAAAGATCGCGGACAATGTCTTAAACGGCACGAGCTTAAGTTTTATCGTCTGCGACGTGAAGCTGAACATTGTGGCCGTGGTCGAGGTCATTGACGAAAGCAAATCCCCGACCAATAAGGACAAAGCTCGGAACTACATTTTAAAGAAAGTGGGTTTTGTCCTATTGCGTTTTTATAGCGGGGACAAACCGCCGGACACCGAGACCATAAGGCGTCACATTTTAGGCTAAAACCCCCTTTTTAATAACCACCCCTTTCTTGGCCGTTTAAGGCTAAGAAAGGGGTTTTTTGATGGCCTTTAACCAAAACCCCATACGACATATTCCGACCCCTACAATCCCTTTATAGTTTTGCCTATCTAAAGCGAATCGCCGAGTTTTCTAACTTTTTCGGTATTATTGGCGCTATAGACAACCCATCATAGCGATCTAAACTTTTTGACTTAAGGCTTCGCCTTGACTCTTGGGCCAATAAACCCTACAATTTATTATACGTTAAAATTAGTTTGGTTATCTCGTTTAAGCCAATATTAAAGGGTTTTTGGAAAAATGTCTTTAGGGTGGCTTAACTTGTTAAGGTTCTTAAGGTCAAAAACTATCTTTATGGTTTCGCTTAATGGCCGACAAAAGGGGTTAGTCTATAGGGTTTTATGATCCGGTTTTGGTCCCCATGGCGCGTTTATTAGTGGCTTTTTATTTATTTAAACCTTACGGCCCTAATGGCGATCTTTAAGGTAATTAAAGGGTTAGCTCCCAATTACGCGTATCGCTTAATAATAGGGGGCCCTTAAGTTAGCCATCACGGTTAAGGTTAGGGGCGCTTTTAGGGCCTAATAGACTATGGGGGAAGGTAGGATGAAGTTAATAAAAATGGCGATTATAGTCGCCTTTCTGACCTTTTGGGTTTTCTTTTTCCCCAAGGCGGACGTGGCTAGCGGCTCGGCTCATTTCTCCACCGGCGGCAGCGGGTACAAGCTAGCCACCATGCCCCCGCCGGGACTGTATTATTTGATGTACAACGCCTACTTTGACGCCGATGACTATATCGATGATCGCGGCCACAAGATTAAGGGGAAAGACACCCATACCACGGTTTTTTCCCAGACTCACCGTTTGGTTTGGTCCACGCCCGTGAAAATCCTCTCGGGCAACTTATTGTTGGATATAGTTATACCGGTCTACTCTTTCGACTTAGGCCGGACTTTAGTCGGCCCCAATGGCGACACCCACCATTTTGGCGTGGGCGACCCGTATAGCCACGTGACCATCGCTTGGCACGGCCCAACCTATGACGCCTTGGCCTCCTTGGCCTTCTTTTTCCCCATTGGCGAGTACCGTCAAGGGGAGGCGGCTAGCCCGGGCAAAGGTTACTTCGGTCTCCAACCGACCTTTGGCCTCACCTGGTACTTTGATAAGGCCAGAACTTGGACTTGGTCCACCATTGTCCGGTATGAGTTTAGCTATAAGCAACGCCATACTGGCCTCCGCGAGGGCGATAACTTCCACTATGAGACCTCGGTGGGTAAACAACTGGGCAATATCGCTCTGGCCGTCTCCTCGGCTGGCTCCTTTCAGACCACCAACGCCAAAGGTAAAGGGAGCGACGAGGCTAACGCGGCTTTAACTAGAACCTTTTCTTTGGGCCCGGAAGTGGTCGTGGGCCTTGGCCGGCTGGGGAACTTAAGCTTTCGCTGCTTATTTGGCTTAGAGGCCCGCAATAGCTCTAAAGGCGTGACCTCAGTTTTGACCTGGACGGTTCCCATCTTCATGTACGATCAGAACTAAGCGTAAGTTTACCCTGGTTAAACTAAAACCCCCCGAGGCTGGATCAATCAGGCTCGGGGGGGTATTGGCGGCCTAAGGTCCGCTTATTTAAAATACGCGACTATTTGTTAGGTTTAAACGGGCCTTTAGGGCCAATCATCGCGCCTTGAGGTTGGGCGGGGCCAGCCGTTTCCGGCGGGAGGCTAGCTTTCTCTATACGAATATACTCAATGATCTCGTCCACGGACATATCTTTGACTTTTTCAAAAAAATCGGGGTGGAGTTCCTCTACCTCACCTTCGGCGTTTTCTTTGTGTTTGGTCATTTGGAGCCTCAAGCGCTACGTCAATGGTTATAATATTTTATCGTAACTATATAGTGAAAATAAAGTTTCTTGTCTTAACTTTATTGATATGTTTGGCGCCATAACTTATTAGCTAAAGCCTTTAGAGCGACCCCGCTAAATCGACCAGTTGGCCCAACGACCCAAAGTCGCGAATTTTATCCATTATAGGTTAGCTTAAACGGAGAATCAAACCGTCCTTAAGCTAGAACCCCGCCTAACATCCCTTACCCAGCGACCCAACCGTTGATAACCAAAAAACCGCCCTTAACCAACTGACTAGAATTACGGTTGATTATTCAGCTATTTCCAGCTATTTTTGAGAAATGAAAATCCGGCTAGCCGTTTAAAAGACCCATCCTAACTGGCCTTGGGGTGGGAAGAGATCTTTAATTTTATATAATGGTCTCTAATTATTCTGGTATACGCTAAAATCACAATATTTATCATAAACTAATATATTTCAATGTATAAACGTTGGCGGCGGGCGGGCCTATTAAAGTCGACCCGTTGGTTAAGTGGGGCGCCCGGTTGAGGCGGGAGATCCTCCTTACCAACTCCAAAAGTTAACGTTTACCCTTATAATTTTTCTTTTTTGACGTTTAAAGCGGTTTTATTAAGAACTATAATCTTCATAGGTCAAGCGTGTTGATAGATTTTTTGGTTAAAAGCCTTTTGGTTTTTGGATTAGTCTACCTCTTCGGGTGGCTGGCCCCTAATATGCCCTTAGGGGTCTTTTCCCTCTGGCTAATAGCTCTGGCTTTGCCTATGTCCTTCTATGTGGCCCATGGGTTCGCGGTCAGAAGAACCCGCTTAGCCCACACTTTTAGCCAAAATGGCCTGGTTCAGAAGTTTTTAGCCCGTAGTTTAGGGGTTAACGTTCTCGTGTTCTTAGCCTCTCTGGTTATCTCATTTTTCACCCTCATAAATTTCGCTCTTTTGCGGGGTTGGGACTGGGTCTGGGTGGCCCTTTCCTTTGGGGTCTTTTATCTGGCCCAGGTCTTACTTCCTAAGCGGTTAGTGGGCGAGTCCGTCCCCTGGTTAAGGCCAGCTAGGTTTAGCGCCTGGACTTTATTCCTCGCGCCGCTCCTTTTAGGGTTACTTAGGGCGGTCTTTTTGGGGTTAAGCGCGCCCGGCGGGTGGTTAGATGGGGCTTGGCGCTTACTAAAATCGAGCTCCAACTTTTTGGCCGCCATCGCCCCTAGCGGGGGGATCGGCGAGTTCGTTCCCTTTGGGGAGTCTTCCTCGGCCTTTTTAAAGTTGGCCGGCGGTTACGCGGCTTTAGTGGGGTCTATCGGCCAACAATCTTTGGATCTTTTAGAAAGTTACTCTTGGTTTTTAGGTCTTTTTTTTCAAACTTTAAATAGCGTCTGTCTTTATGGCGGTTGTTTCGCGGTGATCGCTTTTTTAACTATGGCCCCGGGGGAGTGGCGCCGCCCTTTGGTCGCTCCAGCGGAAGTCTCGCCGCCCCCCAAGGTTCCGCGCTCCGCGGCTCTTTGGCATTTAGCCGTTTTGGCTTTGGTGGGCCTAGCGTTTTTCTATCCTCGCCCCAGCTTATTGGACAATTATTCCTCTGGCCCTAAGGGCGTAGCCTTAGAGAGCTTCAGGGTTAAGCTACAAAGAGAGATGACGCGGTTTATTTACGCCTTAGGCGGGAGATTTTACGATGAGGGGCTCGAGGCTAGAGTCCAGGAGTTAGCCCAAGGTAAGCTCAAGGCCATAAGTTTAAAGCGTGAGGATCTGATAGTTAGGATCAATCAGGATTTTAACGGCTACAAAAGTCGAGTCGACCATTTCCTGGACTGGTATTACAGTTTAAGCGGGGAGTTAGGCCAGCTGGCCCAGCTAGTCCAGGGAGGCCAAGAGGCGGCGGAGCGATACTTGCGCGAAAAAATGGCCGAGAGTATCGCGGCCCAAAGCGACTCGCAAAAACTTTACGCGGACATTAAAAAGTATGTGGATGAAGTTAACTCTTTTAAGTCCGAATTGGAAGAGGACATCCAAATAATTTTGCCTTTGTATGAGGTTTCCCCGGAATTTATGGTTAATTACAAACTCCAGCGGATCACCTTAGCTGAACTGGCTAATAAAGCCACTCCCGTGACCCTAACGCGCTTTCCAACTCGGGCGGTGGCCAGCGCTATCGCGGGTTTGGGCGCCGGGTCAGTCACGGCGGTTATTGTGGCTAAGTTAGCCAAAAAAATCATCTTCAAAAAAGCGGTTAAAGCCTTGGTCAGAATCGCCGCCACTCGCGGTCTAACCGTCGCCGGTGGGGCGGCCGTTGGCGGGGCCGCCGGTAGCGTCATCCCCGGGGCGGGCACGGCGGCGGGGGCGGTGGCCGGATTGGCGGTGGGTTTGGCGGCGGGCTTGGGCTTGGACAAAATTATCATCGAAATAGAGGAGTTTATGAACCGCGAGGAGTTTAAGCGGGAGATATTTAAGACCATTGACGCGGAAAGGATGGAGCTTTTAAGGGCCTTAAAACCGAAAGATTAAGCGGCTTTTATCTATGGGGCCAGCTCCACGGTGGTGACGCCTAAACCCCCGGGGCCGGGGGTGGGCCAGATCAGCTCTTGGACTTTGGGGTGGGTTTTTAAATGGGCTGTCAGACCTTTTCTTAAGCGACCAGTGCCTAAGCCGTGGATGATAATCAACCGTTTCCGCCCACTGAGGGCGGCTTGGTCGATTTCCCGGTCAATGACCTCAATGGCTTCCTCCACGGTCTGGCCCAATAAGTTTAAAGATAAGCCTAGGTCGGTCTCTTGGGTCACCGCGAAGGTCACTCTGGTCTGGGGGCTTCCCTCGGTCTTGGGGGCCTTAAAAAGGTCGCTTAAAGGGGACTTAATGGAAAAGGCCCCGCAATCGATAAGGGCCTCAGACTTTTCTAGGTTGACGCTTTTAACCACCCCAGGCCGCTTGAGCTTAGCCACTAGGACCCGTTCCCCCGGGGCGACTGAGGTTAAGGGCTCCGAATCTAAGGTTGGGGTCGCCTCTGGCCGAACCGCGGTTAAGGCTTTGGCCAGGGCCGCGGCTTTTAAGCTTAGGGCCACGGGATCCGGGGTCTGGTTTTTGGCCAAAGACTCGCGGATTTCTTTTTTCAGCTCGGCTAACTCCCGCCGTTGCCGAACTAAAGCCGAGCGGATCTCTTGGTCCAGGCGCGTGGACTGGCGCTTTAGATCCTCAGTTTGTTTAGCTAGGGCCTTTTGGGCCGCGGTCGTGACTTGGGCTAAGTCGCGCCTTTCTTCGGCTAAGGCCGTTTTCTCTAAGAACAGAGCCTCCCTTTCCTCGTCTAAACGCTTTAATAAATTCATGGCCTCTTTATGGCCCTCGTCCAAATAGCTTTCCGCTCTTTGGACTAAATCCTCGGGCAAACCTAACCGTCTGGCCATGGCTAAACCGCCGGAAAAGCCCGGGGCCCCGTAAGTTAAACCGTAGATGGGCCGCCCGTCTTTGGAGGCTCTAACGGCCACCGAGACCACCCCGGGGGTTAACGCGGCCCAGCTTTTAATGAGATGGTAATGGGTCGCGGCTAAGCATAAGGCCCCTTTGGCCCGTAACTTTTCTAAAACCGCTAAACCTAAAGCCGCCCCTTCGGCTGGATCCGTGCCCCCGCCAATCTCGTCCAGTAAGATGACCACCCCTTCTCGGGCCTCGTTTAAAGCCTCGCCAATGGCCTTAATATGCCCGGAGAAAGTCGAGAGATCGGCGGCTAGATCCTGATTGTCGCCCATGATGGCGATGATGTCCTCGGGAAAATCGACCTTAGAGCCCTCAGCCGCTGGGATGGGCAAACCCGTTTTGGCCAAGGCTAAAACTAAGCCCAAAGTTTTTAGGGCCACGGTTTTGCCGCCAGCGTTAAGACCAGAGATGACTAATAAGGGCGAGTCCGGTAAGACCACCAGATCCAAGGGGATCAGCTCGCGGCCTTCGGCGGCCAGTCTTTTTTCCAGTAAAGGGTGCCTTAGCTCACGGAGATCTAAACCCTGGCCGGGCTGATAATCAGGAGTTACGGCCTTCCAATAGTGGGCTAACCGAGCCTCGGCCAAGATGAGATCAAGCTTGGTTAAAGCCGCTTGGCTAGTGGCTAAAACTGGGGCTAAAGCCCGACATTGACTGGAGAGGCTTAAAATTATCCGATAGATTTCCTCTTTTTCCCGGCTCTTTAGAAACGTTAAGCGGTTATTGTCCTCGACCGTCTCCAATGGCTCGAGGTAAGCCGTGGCCCCGCTTTTGGACCAATCGTGGACTAACCCCCGGGATCGACCGGCGGCCCCCGCCCGCACCGGGACCACAAACCGGTCCCCTCGGGTGGTGATGATCTCGTCTCGTAAAAGGGGTTTAAACTCCGGGTCGCGCATGAGCTCGGTTAGGCGGGAGGTTAAAGCGGCTTTGGCCGAGGCCAAATCCCGGCGTAAGCGGGCTAAAAGGGGGCTAGCCGTGTCCAGGATTTCCCCTTCCGGGCCCACGCTTTTTTCGAGATCCTCAACTAAAGGTTTAAAGTCGTCAAGGTCATTGGCGATTAAGCTGAGCTTGGGGGACAACTCCAGCTTTTCGGCGAAATAGGCTTTAGCTTCCCTGGCCGTTCTAGCCACCCGGCTAATGACCAACAACTCCAAGGGTTCGAGTAAGGAGCCTTCAGGGCCTAAGGTTTTTAGTAAAGCCGAAAGATCGGTTAGATCATGAAAATCCGGGCTCTCGCTCACGGCCAGTAAAGCCCTAGCTTCCTCGATTAAAGCCCAGGAGGCCTGGATGGCCGCCGGGGTGAGATCCGGCTTTAAGGCTAAGGCTAAAGCCGCGCCCGGCTCGGAGTGGGCTCGATCGGCTAAAGCTTTTAAAGCCTCGGGAAAATCTAAGAGGTCTAAGGCCACTGGGTTCATAGAGAGGCTGGGCTTTCGTTAAAGATTTTTAGACCCGCGGCCAGATCCAAGGTCCCTTCGTAAATGGCCCGGCCAGTGATGGCCCCAATGATGTTTGGGGCTTGTAAGTCCCGGAGGGCCAGAAGATCTTTTAAACCCGAAACGCCCCCAGCGACGATGGTCGGGAGATCGGCGGCTTGGGCCACTTTAGCGGCTAGCTCCAAGTTCGGGCCGCTTTGGGCCCCATCCCGGTCCACGTCCGTGTGGATGACCACGGAGACGCCTAAGTCCTTTAAGCGGCTGGCGGCGGTTAAAACGTCTTGGCCCCCGTCCTCCAGCCAACCCCGGATTTTAAGCCTTTCCCCCACCGAGTCCAAGGAGGCGGCGAGGCGCGTTGGGAATAAGCTGGCGGCTTTAGCCACAAGTTTGGGATCCTCGCAAATGACGGTCCCTAAGATGAGCCGATCCACCCCCAAGTCCAGCCAGGCTTTCATGTCCTCTAAGGTTCGGACGCCCCCGCCCAATTGGAGTTTAACCGGAACGCTTTTAACGATGTTCCGGATGGCCGCTAGGTTAGCGTTTTTTAGGCCAATGGAGCCATCCAGGTTGACTAAGTGGAGGTAATTGGCCCCTTCATTCACCCAGCGTTGGGCCATGGCCACGGGGTCGTCCCCGTAGACGGTGGCCTCGTTAAACCGGCCTTTAAATAAGCGGACGCAACGACCGTCTTTGAGGTCAATGGCGGGAAAAAGGGTTAAGGGGCTCACAGAACGCCTTTGGTGGAAAAGGCCCCGCCTTGGCGCGGGGACAAAGCTCGCCGGGCGGCTAAACCCACGGCCTTAAACAAAGCCTCGGCCATGTGATGGGAGTTTTTGCCCCGGCGGAGGGTTAAATGGAGAGTCCAACCGGCTTTTTGGGTCAAAGCCCGGAAAAACTCCTCCACTAAGCAGAGGTCAAAGTCCCCGGTGGTCGCTTGAGGCCAATCGGCCTCAAAGTGGAGGTAAGGCCGCCGCCCAGCGTCCAAAACCGCCTCGGCCAAGGCCTCGTCCATGGGGATTAGGCTATAGCCAAACCTTTGGTGCCCAGTGAAATCCCCTAAGCACTCAAAAAGGGACTCGCCGATCAAAAGACCCGTGTCCTCCACGGAGTGGTGATGGTCCACGTCATGATCCCCAGCCACGTAGAGCTCTAAACCCCAACCGGCGTAGACGGCCAAGGTGTCCAGTAAGTGACGGAAAAAGCCCGGGGCCACGGTCAGCTTAATGGGGCCGCCATCTAAGTTTAAAGCCCCGGAGATACTGGTCTCTAAGGTGACCCGGTCGCGTTTGGCTTGCCGCGGCGGAATAGAGGAGTTTGACATTAGGAAGCCTCAACCGTGTCAGTCCGCCGGGGCAGAGCCACCAGCCCGGTTCTAGCCATGGCGACAATGGTGTACGGAGTTAAAGCGGCCACGGCGGTGTCCACGTCCCGAGCCGAGCCAGCCACCTGGATGGTCACCCGATCGGCCAAGATGTCAATGAGCCGAAAGCCCATATGGCTAGCCAAGTTGACGATCCGGTTCCGGCGACCGGGGCCGGCTTTTAAAGTGATAATGGCCAGCTCCCCGGTTAAAGCGTCCTCGTGCTCCAAGATCTCCACGGAAATGACGTCAATGAGCTTTTGGAACTGCTTAACCACTTGCTCCACGGTGGCCGTGTCCCCGGCCACCACTAAGGTGATGCGGGTGACGCTATGATCCTCGGTGGGGCCCGCGGCGATGGACTCCACGTTGTAACCGCGACGGGTCACTAACCCGGCCACGTGGGACAAGACCCCGGGCCGGTTGTGAACTAATATGGTGATCAGATTCTTTTTCATGGGCGTTATATATGGGTTTTAAGTTCCTAAAAAAGATATAGGGCCTTAAGGAGTTAAGGCCCCCGGAATTATAACATAGGTAGGCTTGGCCTAAAGGTCGCGAAAGAGCCAGCCGCCTGGAAATAGGCCGCGAAAACGGGGCGAAAACCGCCCTTAGCGCGGCGATCTAGCCATTGGCTAGGGTAATGTAGGTTAGACGAGGAACCGAAGCGTTTTTAGGCGGTGGCGTCCACCCCAAACTTCTGGCAAAGGGCCAGTAACCCGCCGCTATAGCCTTGGCCCACCGCCCGAAACTTCCAATCCTGTTGGTGGCGGTAAATCTCGCCAAAAATCATGGCGGTTTCCACGCTAAGATCCTCAGTCAGATCGAAGCGGGCGATTTCCCGGTTGTCCAGCTGGTTAACGATGCGGATAAAGGCGTTGGAGACCATGCCAAAGTTCTGGCCGCGTTGGGTGGCCTCGTAGATGGTGACCACAAAGACCAGCTTTTGGATCTCGTTGGGGACTTTTTCGAGGTTGACTTTTAAGACCTCATCGTCGCCTTCGCCGCCGCCGGTCAGGTTATCGCCGGTGTGCTCCACTGACTTATCCGGGGAGGTGAGGTTACCGTAGAAGATAAAGTCCTCATCCCGGCGGACCTTGCCAGTGGCGTCCAAAAGAAAGACCGAGGCGTCCAAGTCAAAATCAGCCCCCACCGACTCCCGAGCGTCCCAACCGAGGCCCACAAAGACTGATTTTAAGCCGGGAACCTCGCCAGTAAGTGATATATTCGCGCCTTTGACTAAAGAAACGGCCATAATAAACCTCTTTAAATCGTAAAATTAAAAAATAACCTTTAAAACCACCAAAAAAAGGGGGTCTGGAGAAATTTTGGGTTATAAAAAAAAATTTTAAAAATAGATTGATATAAACTCGCGGCCCTAAGGTTAAGAAACGGTTAGATCCTAATGGCGGTTGGCTCAAAACCCCATCGCGACCCCCGTAGCGCCAAGGGATAATCTAATCTTTAACTTAACCGGAACCCTTAAGGTCGCCTAAACCTTTGGCCAGGGGCCAAGTTTAAGGGGTAGGGGGATTGGAACCCATGATTATAGCTTAGCTTTAAGAGAGAAGCAAAACAAAATCTAAGGTTAAGCTGGGTTTTTTTGGGTATAATTTATTTAGTTTTATACTGATATAAAGTTTTTAAATACTAAAAGGTCTAAGTCAGTTTGTTATAGTTTTATTATTATTATTTAATAGTTTATAAATTAAATATTAACGTAAAATATTAATAATTTTCCTGACGCCCTAAAATAAAAATCCCCCCTTCTCCCCCAAAGGGGCCTAAAGCCTTTTAGGTCTAAAACCATGGCCCCTAAAAAAAAACGGCCCAAAACCCATAATTTATATCGCTTACTCCAGTAAAAAATGTTATTATTATAAAACCTTCCTTGGAGGTTTAGAGCCTAACGTTAGGCCAGCGAAAAGGCGGCGACCGATTTCGCAAAAGGTTTTAGGGCCGAAAGGATTCATCGGCGTTAGACACGCTTAAATCAATTATCCAGAGTAATCAGGCGACCCAGTTCCCCCTCGGGACGCCTAGATGCGGCTAAATATCCAGAGACTATCCCGGGAAAAGCCACCGCCATTATTGGGGTTAGGCGCTGTGGCCAGACCACCTACCTTTTAAGGACCTAACCCCGTCCATGGAGGCCCTAAGCCTTAATAACGTGATTATCGTGACCTTCCGCGACTCCGCGAGAATCGAGAATAACGGTCGAGTGATAACCACGCTGCCAATCTGGGGCTTTTTAACGCTCCCATTAGAGCGGTTGGTGGAGTTTAAACCGTGGCTTAAAGTCTAAGCGGCGGCGCTCTTAGAGCGCGCCCTACGGGGCCATTAAGGGGCTCTATTTAAGTAGAGCTAAGTAGAACGGTTGGTCTTAAGAGCGGGGCGGCGGCCAGGCGCTTTTTTAGGGCCAGCCGATTTTCAAGGCGGATAGGCAAAAGAAACTAAAATGTGAGTTTATCCCCAACCGGCCCATTTTTAAGATCCTGACGATTTTCCTAAAACGGGCAATCTAACTTAAAGGTCTTTTTTGGGGCCGATCACTAAAAGTTTTTGGACTTAACCCGCGCAAAAATATGGGCCTAAAGGCGATAATCTAACAAAAACGTCTCCTTATAGGGCGCGGAATTGTCGAGATATGTTTCAACGTTTTCGTGGTTTTCTGGGCTAGCGACCGCTGGCCACCTTTTTAATTTTACAAAAATATTACAAAAATTTAACTTTTTCGAACCAGATTTGAAAATTTCCCGGACCTACCTGGCCTTAAGTCGTGGCACATGAATTGCTTGACTTAATGGCGTTACTTTTACCCCCCAATTTAAATTGTGGCGCGAAAAAGGCCCTTCTGGCCTTTAAGGCCATAGCCTTAAGCGATAGCTTCTTTTTTTAGGCCGTCAAAGGTCTTTAGGGGGTATAGGCCCATCGCGCTTAAACTTAACCATAATGACTTTAGGCGGTTTAAACGGTTGAGGGTTTTTGGGGCTCGGGGTCGTGACATTAAGGTTAGGCGGTTAGGGCCATTTTTCGCCCAAAACTTAGAAACTTTCGCCTGACCGCTTACCGGTTAAACCTTAAGGGAGGTTACGCTAATGCCAGACGGTCATAAGCCAGGGGAGGAGTCTTTGGGCCAGACCTTGGAGAGCTACGACGCGGGGTTAATCAACCGCCGGACATTTTTGAAGCGGCTGGGTTTATTGGGCGTGGGTCTCGCGGTGGCCAACGCCGTGTCCCTATCCCCTTTGGGGGCGGTTAAGGCTTTCGCGGCCATTGGGGGGCCTGAGGAGAGGGCCTGGGCGTTAGCCAAGGAAGAGGCGGCCAAAGCCACCAAAAAGACCTTGACCCTTTTGATCCCCACCGGCTCCATCGGCAACATGACCCCTTACGTGGACAAATGGAAAAATGAGCTGGGTATTACCCTGGAGTTCATTGAGGAGCCCGATGAGGTGGTCCACACCAAGGGTATGCAAGAGGCCGTGGCCAAAACCGGGCGCTATGACGTCATGATGCCCACGGCCATGTCTTACCCCGACTGGTTGGACTCTGGGCTCATTTACGATTTAACCGACTGGGTCGATAAATATCAGCCCGATCTCTTCCACCCCGAGTGGGGGGTGGTTTTTCCGGCCAGTCACCACGCCCAGCTGTATAACGGTCGGGTGGTGGGCCTCCTTTGCGATGGCGACCAGATCACCTTATTGGCTCGCCGGGATTTTCTGGAAAACCCGGACAAAGCCAAAGCCTTCGCCGATCAGTACGGTTACCCCTTAGACATCCCCAAAACTTGGAAGGAATACTACAACCTGGCCAAGTTCGCCCATGACCCCAAGAACAATTTCTACGGTTCCCTGGAGTATCGCTCCCGCTACTACTGTAAGTGGATGTTTATGCAGCGCTTAGCCTCCAAGGGGAGCTTATGGTTTGACGAGAACTTAAACCCCACCTTTAACTCCCCTAAGGGTTTGGAGGTCTTAGAGGACATGCTCGCGGTCAACGAGTTTCTCCATCCGGACGCTTACAGCTTCACCTGGTCCTCTAACTACAACGCTTACGGGCGGGGCGAGGGGTTACTCAACATCGTCTGGCCCTCGGGGTTTAAGTACTCCATGGCCCCGTCCACTGGCCCGGCCACCACTGGCAAGATTAAAGCCACGGTCATGCCGGCTGATACCTTAGCCGACGGAACCAACCTCTACGCGGGCATGTTCTGTTGGGGTTACGGCTTCGCCATCTCCAAATACTCAGCCAATCCTCTTTTATCTTACGCCTACGCTCAATGGATGACCTCCCCGACCATCTCCGCCGATGCCATTCCCTACCTAGGCGGCTATTCGGATCCCTACCGGGTCAACCATATGCTCGAGCCCACGGAAAGGCTAGTTTCGACCTACACGAAAGAGTACTTGGGGACTTTGTACAACAACATCGTTAACACCGTTCCCGACTTCTGTTTACCTGGGGGTTTTGAGTATCAGGACGCTTTGGATAAGGAGATCCACGCCTGTTTGACCGGGGACAAAAAACCGAAAGAAGCCCTCGATGACGCGGCTCGGGTCTTTGAGCGGATCACCCGACGCCAAGGGAAAGATAAAGTTCGGTCCGCTTGGTTCGCTTTGACCGAAAACCTGGCTGAGCCCATTAAAAAGGCCACTGGCCGGGCAAATTGGAAACTTTAAGTAACTAATATCCGGCTTTGGCCCTACCTTAGGGCCAAAGCCCTATAAAGGCCCCTTATCGCGTTATGGCTGAAGCTTACGGCAAACCCCCCAATCAAGGCCGGATCCTGACTATCCCCGGGCAAATCGTCTCCTTATTGGTTTTAGTGACGCCTTTAGTGGTGGCTCTATACATGAGCTTCACCGATTGGTCGCCCACAAGAAGCGGCCTTAAGGACGCGAGCTTTGTGGGGTTAGAGAACTACCAAGAGCTTTTAATCTATGATCACCGGTTTTTGCAAGCTGTGGGCCGGACCGCCTTATTAGCGGTTATTTGTTTATCATTGGAATTTGTTTTAGGTTTAGGTTTAGCCACTTTGTTCTTACGGACCTTTCGGGGGAAACGTTTTTTCTTTTCGGCTTTTTTAACCCCCATGATGGTTCTGCCGGTGGTCGTGGGCTACACCTTTTGGATGCTCTTCCAGTCCAATGGCCCGGTTAACCAAGTCTTGGCCCTCTTGGGGCTACAAGGCCTCGAGTGGTTTCGGGACAGTACTCTGGCCTTTGTGGCCGTGGTCTTAACCGAGGTCTGGCACTGGACGCCCCTTTTTTTCCTCATCCTCTTTTCCGGGCTGAACGCGGTCCCGGAAAACCCCATTCGGGCCGCCGTCATCTTAGGGGCCTCGCCCCGGCAAGTATTCTGGAAGGTGGTCTTTCCGGCCATTAAACCGGTCATTATCGTGGCTTTTGTCATTCGAGCCATGGAAGTTATTAAGATCTTCGATGAGGTCTTTTTATTGACTCGCGGGGGGCCCGGCTCGGCCACCGAGACCATCAGCCTCTACATCTACAAACTGGCTTTTAACGATTTTCAGTTGGCTTACGGGGCGGCGGCGGCCTTTTTGGTCTTAGCCGGGTCTTTAGTCATGGTCCACTTACTGTTAATCCCAGTGCGGGACCAACTATTGGAGCGCAGGGATTAAAACCATGTTAAACCGCCCCTTAAGCTATTGGCAGATCCCGGTTTTAATCTTGGCCTTGGCTCTAACCCTTTTTCCGGTCTTTTGGCTGGTCATGACGGCCATAAAGCCGCCCATTGATTGGAACGCCTCGCCGGCCATTTGGGTCCCCAGCGAGCCGACCCTCATTAACTTTCGGACCTTGTTTGACCCAGCGGCCATTCGGGCTTACGGGGTGGGCGGGGTTAGCCAAGCGGCCACTAAAGCCGTGATTGGCTCCATTTTGGCCTCGGTCTCGGCCACCTTTTTAGCCATGGCCTTAGGTCTCGTCTCGGCCATTGGCCTATCGCGCTACAGTCGGACCAGTTGGGCCACCCCCTTAGTCATCTTATCGGGTCGGATGTTCCCGCCCGCGGCCATCGCCGTCCCGTTTGTCATTATTTTCTCCTTAACCAGCCTCATGGACACTTACCCGGGCCTTATCGCCATCTACACCGCCGTGACTTTGCCTTTTTCCACCTGGACTTTAAAAAGCTTTGTTGATGATTTACCCCGGGAAATGGAGGAGGCGGCCATGTTGGACGGTAAATCGCGGCTCATGGCCCATCTGACCGTGACCGTGCCCCTCATTAAGGGCGGGCTCTTTTCCACCGCCATGCTGGTTTTCATCCTGAACTGGTCGGAATACATGTTCGCCCAGGTCTTATCCAACACCGAGCTTTCCACCATCCCCGTCCAGTTGGCCAAGTACGTCACGGCCACGGCGGGGACCCTTTACGGGGTTCAAGCGGCCTTAGCGGTCTTGGCCATGGTCCCCTTGATTTTGGCTGGCTTTTTTATCCAGGGTCATCTGGCTCGCGGGTTAACCTTTGGGGCCATTAAGAAATGATCGAGTTAATTGAGCTGACCAAGGAATACCCAGGCTCCTCGCAACCAGCGGTGGATAGACTAAACCTTACGATTTTCAAGGGCGAGACCATCGCTTTACTGGGCCCCTCAGGCTGCGGGAAGACCAGCGTTTTGTCCATGATCGTAGGCTTAGAAAAACCCACCGCCGGGGACATCCAGATCGATGGCCAGTCCATCGTTAAAGTCCCGGTGGAAAAACGCGGGATTGGCTTGGTTTTCCAAGACTACGCCATTTTCACCTCCATGACGGTAAGAGGGAACCTGGCCTTTGGCCTCACCGTGAGGAAAACCCCTAAAAGCGAGATCGCCTCAAAAGTCAACGACACGGCCAGCTTTTTAGGGTTAACCCCCATCCTGGACGTTAAAGCCAGTCGCTTAAGCGGCTCAGAACTTCAAAGGGTGGCTTTAGGCCGAACCTTAGTCACCCGGCCCTCCATTCTCCTTTTGGATGAGCCCTTATCCAACTTGGAGCCCGAGGCCCGCTTGGCCACCCGTCAGGAGCTAAGGCGCTTACGTCAGGAATTGGGTTTAACCATCATCTACGTCACTCACGACCAAGTGGAAGCTTTGTCCCTAGCCGATCGGTTGGCCATTATGAGCTTTGGTCGGATTTTACAAGTGGAGAAAACCTCCGTCATCTTGGAAAAGCCGAAACTAGTCCAGGTGGCCCAGTTTTTAGGCTCGCCCCCCATGAACATTTTTCAAGGTTTTTTCCACCAAGATAACGGTTACTTGGCCTTCCGCCAAGGGGCCGTGGACTTACGGCTCCCCTTTAAAAGCTTAAGCCCCAAGGTCGAGCTGGGGAGCGCCCGCTTTTACCACTTAGGCCTACGGCCCGAGGACCTTGACTTCACCGAGGAATCCGAGCCCTTCTTCCGGGGCCAAGTGAGTGGCTTAGAGAACCGGGGCTTTGACAGCGTGGTTAGTTTGGCCAATGGGAACTTGGAGATGAAGGCTTTAGACCCGCAAAACGTTTTTACCTGGGGGGAAACTGTGGCCGTCAAGGCTAAGGCGGAAAGCTTTTTCCTGTTCGATAAATCTGGGCGGCTCATGGAAGGCCAGCTTTTTGAGGCCAACCATGACTAATCCTTTGGCTATGAAGGGTTTGACCGTCCAAAACCTGGGCAAAAATTATGGCCCTAAAGCGGCCTTAAAGGACGTCTCCTTCACCGCTGGGGACGCGGTCTTCACCGTCTTACTTGGCCCGGGCGGGGCCGGAAAAACCACGACTTTACGCTTAATCGCCGGCTTAGAGCCCCAAACTTCGGGCCAGATCTTTTTAGACGGCCAAGAAGTCTCGCGTTTAGCCCCCCGGAAGCGCGATTTAGCCATGATCTTTGATAACTTGGCCCTTTACCCCAATAAAAATGGCTTTCAGAACTTAGCCAGCCCTTTAATCCAACGGAAAAGGCCCATAGAGGAGATCCGGGAAAAAGTCTTCGCCATGGCCGCCAAGCTCAACCTAACTTTAGTCTTAGATCGTTTGCCCAAGACCATGTCCGGCGGGGAAAAGCAACGATTGGCTTTGGGCCGGGCCTTGGTTAGGGAGCCCCGGTTCTTTCTTTTGGATGAGCCCTTAAGTAGCTTGGACGCCCCTTTGCGCTTTAAGCTTCGCTCAGAGCTTAAAAGGCTGCAAAAAGAGGAGGGCCACTCCTTTTTAATGGCCACCCCCGATTTTACCGAAGCCTTGGCCGTGGGCGACGTCATCATCGTCTTGGAGGGTGGCGCGGTGGCCCAGGTGGCGTCCCCCAAGGACCTCTACGAAAAGCCCATTGACACCCGGGTGGCCCTTTTTGTGGGATCCCCCCGGATCAACCTGTTTAAGGCCGGGGCCAGCGAAGGGAACTTAAACTTTTTTGGCTTAATCTCGCCCATCCCGGAAAGCTTAAAAGAGCCTTTAGCTAAAGAGACCGGGGAGTTTACGGTGGGGGTTAGGCCGGAGAACGTGATTTTAGGCCAAAGCCTAGACAAAAACGCGGTTAAAGGAAAGGCTATCGTCGTGGATATCGAGTCTTTAGGCCGCTCCTTAGCCGTGACCATTAGCCGCGAAAAGGAGCGCTTAACCTTTTTGGCCCCTTCTTTAGATCTCGGATTGTTAGCTATTGGCGACCAGGTGGATTTTTTTCTAGCTGACCCTAATAGCCTCTTAGCCTTTAAACCGGATGGCCGCAATTATCTGACCTAAGCGCAATCCGGCGTTTATAGGAGTTTTTCATGACCTATCCGCCCGATCCAGAATCCGTCCTCACCCCCAAAGAGGCCTTAGCCAAGGCTAAAGCCAGCCCCCGGGGCGGCGATCTTCTTTTGTCCATTGAAAAAGCCATTAAAGAAAACGACATTAAGTACGTTCGCTTTGAACAATACGACCTTTACGGCATCCCCCGCAGCAAAAACGTCCCCATTAGTTATTTCGCCCATTACCTGGAAAGTGGGCTCAACTTCTACGGGGGCATCTTAACCTGCGATGTCCAGACCCGTTGCGCCCCGGGCACGGGCTACGGGGAAGAGGTCACTTACGGGGACGCTCGGACCATTCCCGATCTGGCCACTTTTATGGTTTTGCCTTGGGTCCCCAACACGGCCCGGATTATCGTCGATCCTCACTGGTACGATGGTCGGCCTTTAATGGGGACCCCCCGGATCCTCTTAAAGAAGGTCTTAAAAAAGTTTTACGATTTAGGCTATATCGTTCGGTTTGGCTTTGAGTTTGAGTTTTATCTCTTTAACGAGGGAACCTTGGAGCCCGCTTACGGGTCCCAGCCCATTTTCCTGACCCTGTACAACAATTTTGACGTGGATTACCTCTACGGGATGATGGACACCCTCCAGAAGGCTGGTTTTCGGATCATCACCCAGAATTCCGAGCAAGGCCCAGGGCAACAAGAGATTAACCTGGATTGCCGGGACGGCCTGGCCGCCGTGGACGAGGCCCAGTGCTTTAAGTACGCGGTTAAAGAGATATCCCGGCAATACGGTTATGTGGCCTCCTTCATGACCAAACCCTGGATTGACCGCTGCGCCTCCGGGGCCCATATCCACGTCTCTTTAATCGACCGTCAGACCGGGGCCAACGCCTTTTTAGACCCCAAAGACCCGGACGGCCTTTCGCCCCTCCTACGCCAATTTATCGCTGGGGTGGCCCGGCACGCTCCGGCCAACACCGTCTTCACCGCCCCCACGGTCAATTGCTACAAACGGTACCGCCCCGGGGTCTGCGCCCCGACCACGGCCACCTGGGGTTTTGAGAACCGGTCGGTGGGTTTGCGGGTTAAAGGGACCCGGGGCCAAAGCACCCACCTAGAAAACCGCTTGGCTTGCGCGGCCACTAACCCCTACTTATCGGCCTTATCGACCTTACAGTCCGGGCTACTAGGGATTGAGGAGAGCCTCCCTTGCCCAGAGCCGTCTTTAGGGGATGTTTGGGCTGACCCGAAGGCTAAGCTTTTACCGGCCACCATGGAGGAGGCCTTAGCCGCCTTTGAGAGCGACGCGAAGCTGAAAGCGGCCTATGGCCCAGAGTTTGTCCAAGTGGTCGTGGCCATGAAGAACTGGGATATCCAGATCGCCAAAGAGAACTGCCCCGCTTACGGGACCCCGGATTTTAAGACCTTTATCTCCGATTGGGAGCGGGCCGAGTTTCTGGAAATCCTCTAGACCCTAAAAAACGGCTTAAAACGGGCTAGGTGGGCATAACCTTTAGGGGTAGGGAAGAAATACCCCTTTGGGCCGCTCGGGCCAGGCGGGGGGATTTTGACCCGTTTTCTGGCCTATTAGGTGGCCAGGGGTCTTCCTCTAAGCCTTGGAAGTTTTTAGGGAAATTGGATTTACTGGAAAAAAAGTTCTCTTTTTAAAGGCTAATCAGTTATAATCTGGGGGACAATGGCCCTTAGAAAGTTTGTTTATGGCCCTAACGTCTGAAGGCTAAGTCGGCGAAAGGGCTTATAGGGAGGCGAGGTGGCGGCTATCAGGATACTGGAGTTAAAAGGTGAAGGCCGCCCCTTGGGTGAGGGTCACGGCGAGGCCTTGCGCGCGGAGATTAAAGAGTTTATCGCCCGAGCCTTAGAGGTCCACGCCCAGAATATTAGCCACAAAGTCGGAAAAACCGAGCTTTTGGGGTTCGCTTCGCGGAATCTAGCGGCCATTAAAGCTTACAGCCCCCTTCTTCTTGAGGAGATGGAAGGGATAGCCGCTGGGGCCAAGGTCGATTTTTCCGAGATTCTTTTTTTAAACTCCTTTTTAGAGCTGGAGGATTTGCGGCCCCCGGCTTTAGGCGGGCGACTTTTAGCTAAACCTTTGTGGGGTTGCACGAGTTTTAACGTTCTCCCTAAGGCCGCCGCTAACGGCCAGACTTATCTGGCCCAGACCTACGATATGGAGCCTTACTACGCCCGTTATAACGTGGTCTTAAAGATCGAAAGACCTAAAGGTCGCGAGATCGTCCAAACGGTGGCCGGGGTTTTAGGCTTAAACGGGCAAAACGACCGCGGGGTCGGGCTAGTTATCAATAAACTAGTGGCTAAAGACGCCCGGCCTGGGGTTATTTACCCGGTCATCGTCCGGAAGGCTTTAGCCCAAGACCGTTTAGGCGACGCTTTTGGGGCCATTGTCTTCGCCTCTAGGGCCACGGGCATGAACTACCAACTGGCCAGTTCCGATGGCTTGGGTTTTTGTTTGGAGCTAACCGCTGGCCAATACTACCTTTGGCCCATTGACGGGGCCATCGCCCACACCAACCACTTTTTATCCGATTACTTAAAGCCTTATGAGACGCCCAACTGGCTAAGCCACGGGGGCTCTTATGTCCGCCGGGAAGTGGCCAGCCGCTTCTTAAAGGAAAACCACGGGCGGATCGATGTCGAAGCCCTTAAGACCATCTTACAAGACCACACCAATCACCCCCGGTCCATTTGCGCCCACTATCTGGAAGGGGAACCAGAGTCCACGGCTTGCGCCACCATTATGGCCGTGATTTTAGACCTCAATAAGGGGGTAACCTACGTGACCTCGGGCAACCCCTGTCAAAACGAGTTTACGGAGATCGCTTTTTAGCCTCTAAACCATTTGGCCATAAACCATAGAAGCCTAAATCCAAAAGGGGGTAAGTTTAACCATGCTCAATCTGTTTATCACCCCTAAATGCGACTTGGGTTGCGACTATTGCTTTGTGGCCCCGGATTTTGGCGGGGCCAAGAAGGATCTGGCTCGGGCGGAGTTTGATCTTCTTCTAGCCTGGCTAGAGGAGACCGGGGCTTACTCTTTAGGCTTATTGGGCGGGGAGCCCACCTTACACCCGGATCTCTTTTATTTTCTGGAAAGGTTAGGGGCCAAGGGGATCGCCCCGGTTGTTTTCACCAATGGCCTTTTCCCCCATGACTTTTGCGAGCCTTTAGCGGGCTTAACTAAAGGGTTAGTGGTTAACTACAACGACCCCAGCGCCTTAAAACCCGAAGGCTACGCCTTACGCGAAAAGAACCTTGATTGTTTAGCCAATCTCGGGGCTAAGCTCACCTTGGCCAAAAACTTCGCCCCCGGGCGAATGGATTACGACTATCTCCTGAAAGCCGCGGCTCGCTATGGGGTCAAAACCATCCGTTGCGATCTGGCTCGGCCCCGGGCGGATGGCCGGAATAACCACTTTATAGGCGAAAGCTTAAAGGCCGCGGCCAAGGTCTTAGCGGCTTTTGTCATTAAATCATTTTTAGCCGGGATCGAGGCTGGGGTGGACTGCTGTTTACCGGCTTGCTTTTTTAGCCCTCGGGAACTAAGTTTTTTGGAAGTCGAGCCGCGGCCTTTAAGGGGCGTTTGTTTACCGTCTTTAGATATCTTACCGGATCTTTCGGTCATTCATTGTTGGCCTTTAAAAGATATCCAAGCCCCGAAAGCCACGGTCTTTGACGGGGAAACCGATTTATTGGGCCACTTCGCCCAAGAGGTCGTTAGTCTTCGGGCCCAAAGGCGGGCCACTTGCCAGGAGCCCTGTCGGCCAGCCTTTTCTTGTCAAGGCGGATGCTTATCCCCTAGCTGGTCCACATTCTAGCTGAGTTATCGGTCTAAATTATGTCTAAATTGATTAAAACCGCCTGTATTCGGGATTGTCCCAACACTTGCTCGCTACTCGCCAAAGTCGAGGGCCAGCGGGTGGTCTCTTTAACCGGCGATCCCGAGGCCCCCACCAACCAAGGCCGGGTCTGCCGGAAATGCCAAGGGTACGTGGCTAGAGCCTACGATCCCGAGCGTCTTTTATATCCTTTAATCAAATCCCACGGTCAGTTTACTAGGGCCTCTTGGGCCACGGCCTTGGATCTGGTCGCGGACAAGATCAAAGAGCTTCTGGCCGCTGACCCCTCAAAGATTCTTTATTATCAGGGGTTTGGCTCGCGGACGGCCTTAAAACTTTTAAACCGCCGGTTTTTTAACCTTTTGGGCCCAGTCTCCATCACCAAGGGGACTATCTGCGGCGGGGCCGGTCAAGGGGCCCAGGATCTGGACTACGGGGCCCGGATTTCCCACGACATTCGCGATCACCTCAATAGCCGCCTTTTGGTCCTCTGGGGCCGTAACCCTATCGTCACTAGCCTAAACCTTTTGCCGGTCATTAAAAAACTAAAAGAAGAGGGTAAAGAGGTTGTCTTAATCGATCCCGTCCACACGGAAAGCGTCCCTTTAGCCACCTTCTGTTTAGCCCCCCGGCCCGGCTCGGATAGCCAACTGGCTTTGGCCTTAGCCCGCTTGGTCTTTGAGGCCAAGGCCGAGGACTTAGATTTTTTAACCAACCATTGCGAAGGGTTTGAAGCCTATCGGAAGATAGTTTTTCAAGAGGATTTAACGGCTAGGGCTAAGGCCACGGATCTGGACCCTCAAGATATCGTTAAGTTAGCTGAGCTGATGATGGCCCATAAGCCAGTGGCCTTGGTTTTAGGCTGGGGTTTACACCGCTGGCGCCATTCCCATATCACTATAAGGGCCATTGACGGCTTAGGGGCGGTCTTAGGGTCCATTGGCGCGGTTGGCGGCGGGGTCAGTCAAGGGTTTGAGGAGTATCAGCCCTATGACTGGGCTATCTGGGGCGACGAAGCTTGGCCTAACCGGCGGAAGCTCTATATGCCTTTACTGGGCGAGGAGCTAGAAAAGGCCGACCCCCCGGTGGAGATGATTATGATCACCGCCGGTAACCCGGCGGCCATGTTGCCGGATTCGTCAAGAGTCAGAAAGGCGATCGCGCGGATCCCCTTTAAGGTGGTGGGCGGCCATTTTCTGGACGACACCGCCGCCTTAGCGGACGTCTTTTTACCGGCCACCTCCTTTTTGGAGGAGGACGACGTGGTGGCCTCGTATGGGCATAGTTATATTTGCCCGATTAATAAGGCCATTCCGCCCTTAGGGGAAGCCCGCTCGGACTTTGACTTATTTATGGACTTAGGGGCTAGGTTTGGTTTAACGGACTACGTTAAACCCCGGGACGAGTGGCTAAGGCTCATCTTAGCCCCCACCATCAAAATGGGGGTTAGTTTAGAGACCATCCAAGCGGGCGGGGCGTACCAACCGGATATTCCCCACGCTCCCTTTCAGGATAAGGTCTTTCCCACGCCAACTGGCAAGTTTAACCTTTTAACCGAGTACGAGGACCCGGCGATCTTTGACCCCGAGCGCCGGTTCGCCCTATTAAGCGTCTCCCCAAAGGAGTGGCTTTGCTCAGAGATTCGCCCTGGGGAAAGGGTTAAGGTCTTGTGGGTTAAGGTTAACGCGGAAGTGGCTCAAGAATTGGGTTTCACGGAAGATGAGCTAGTCTTGGTCAAAAGCTCGGTCGGCCAGTTAAAAGCCACGGTTAAGTTGGAGCCTAAGCTAAGGAAGGATTTAGTGGTCATCCCCCGGGGCGGCTGGGCCATGGATGGTTGCGACGTTAACGTTTTAACTAGGGCCGTCTTAACTAAAGTCGGCTCGGGAACCGCCTATTACCAGACTCGGGTCAACCTGGAAAAATTTTAAACCTTAGCGTCTTTTTTATCGCCTTTTACCCCCCCCCTTAGCCGCCAGGCGCTATACCGCCCCCCGCGTCACCGCTAAAGTTTAGGGCGCGGTTGGGGCTATAATGTGACGATTTTAAAAATTTGCCCAATCGATCTATAATGTCCCCAAGAAAATTAAATAAGCGCCCCATCTAACTTCCAAAAGGCCTCAAATCCTGGCGGTTTAAGCTAAGGGCGGCGCTTACTCAACCCCATTATTTCCCAGGTGACTTTTTATGGTTAGGCGACTTCCGGTGTATTTTCTATTAGACTGCTCGGAGTCTATGGCCGGCGAACCGTTATTGGCGGTGGAAAACGGGGTGCGGGAAACTTTGGCTCATCTTAAAAAAGACCCCCATTCTTTGGAGACAGTTGCCGTTGGCGTTATCGCCTTCGCGGCCAAGGCTAAGACTTTGGTCCCCTTAACCGAGCTTTACGCGGTCCGTACACCTAGCTTAAGCTTAAGGCCGGGCACGGCCTTGGGGGCGGCCCTGGATCTCTTACGCGAGTCGATTTCACAAGAGGTGGTCAAATCCACTAAAGAGGTTAAGGGGGATTATAAGCCCATTGTCATGATTTTAACCGATGGCCGCCCAACGGATGACTGGCGCGGTCCTTTGGCTCGCCTTAAAGCTTTGAAACCCTCCGCGGGCTCTATCTACGGTTTTGGTTGCGGCCCGGAGGTTGACTTTTCGACCTTAAGCCAAGTGTGCGACGTCACCTTCCATTTAGCTGATCTAAACTCCGAGAGCTTAAGTAAATTATTCCAGTTTGTCACCAGAAGCGTCGGAGCCTCAGTTTTGGCCCCGGAAACCCCCATTTCCTTAGAAAAGCGGAGTCTAGAGGAACAGGGTCTGACTATGATCGATAAAGCCGCGCCGCCTCAATCCCTTGAGGAAAGCTCAAGGATTTACGTTCACTTAACCTGCTATAACACGCGTAAATTAATGCTCCATCGATATAAAAAGGATCTTAATTCTTCTAATTATCTCTTTGATCAAGCCTTTCCTCTGCCCGATGATTTCTTAGCCGATGGGTCAGCTGGAGCTCCCAGCGTCGCAGGATCTAAGCTAGTTAGCCCCTATGGGACCCCATGCCCTCATTGCGAAAATATTGGGTGGTTAAGATGCGGCCAGTGTGGGGCTCTGACGTGCTTTGACGTAGCCCATAGAAAGCCCGATTTCTTCTGCTTATCTTGCGGGAATAAGGGCGAGGTTGATTATAATGGGATTATCGATGAAGTGAATGGCTCAGCGGGTTGATTTTTAATGGAGACTAAGGAAGATTAGGTAGATTATGTACTTTAAAACCTCGACCATTAAGGGCAAAACCTATCTTCAATTGGTGGAATCGTATAGGAAAGATGGCCAAGTCAAACGAAGGGTTATCGCCAGATTTGGTCAGCTGGAGAAAGCTATCAATTCTGGCGCTCTAGAAAGATTTTTAACTTCCGGCGCGCGGATGTTGAAAAATACGATCAATTTTTCTGAATTAAAAGAAGATGATATTTCTTCCGTCACTCATATGAAAGTGGGAACGGAGCTTGTTTTTGATTGCGTTTGGTCCAAATTGGGAATTGATAAAGAAATTTTAACCCTTTGTTCGGGGAAAAATTTTGATTTCTCGGTGGAACGCCTGATGTTCTCCGCCCGTTCCGCAAAGGTTAGTCGATCCTACGAGCGCCTGGCCTCTGGCCAAGCTTTTAGATGAGAAGGATATTCCCGGCGACCAAGACGTTAGTCCGCGGCGTTTTTTTCAAACCCTGCTTTGGCTGAGCGAACCTTGGGAACAAAATGAGCCGCTCCCTAACGCCGCTGAGCCCCCAGTCGCCGACCGGGGGGAAAGTTCCCCCAGCGAAAGGCCCGTTAAGGAGATTTTAGAGGAGGCGTTATTCAATCGCCGCCGACCGCTTTCCCCTCAGCTGGATTTGGTCATCTTTAACGCGACTGATTATCCCTTCGCGGATGATGATGAGGAAACTTTTGGCCAAGAGAACCCTTGGAAAAGTCTTGGCTTATATGGCTATAGTCCAAAGGCTTATGGTCTGGTTCTGGACAACTTCGGTCGCCCAATCAGTCTAGAATCTTGCCGAGGGAGCCTCGCCAATTTGTCCACCTTGGTTCCAATGGTCGAGAAAATAAAGGAACGGTTTTCAATTTCGAATGTTTGCGTGATAGATGATAGTTTATGTTTTAATAAAGACATGAGAACCACGATAGCGCAATTAAAATGGTCATATATCGCGATTCGTGATTTTGATGAGGAGATCAATAAGTTTTTAGGCGACTTTGGCCCATATAAGGAAGTTAGAGCGCCCCGGCCCTATGAATGCTTTCCCACCTCAATAAAAGTCAAAGAAGTGGTCGTAAGGGGCGCTAGGTATATCACCTACCAAAACTGGGACGCGGCTAGGGAAGACTCTTTGGCGAATGAAGAGGATATCTACCTGGAAGATTCCCCAGGCGCTGGGGCGATCTTCTTGGAAACTAATTTGGACTCGTCGGCGGCGGAAATAGCCCTCCGGGTGGAGCGGCTTCTGTTCCCCACAATACGTTTTTTAAGGGATCGGTCTAATTGTTTCCAGGCGGACGAGCTCCTTTACGGTTATCTTGGTCGTGATTTTCTGGCTCTTTTATCGCGAAGCTTTCTTATGGAGACCTTGGCCAGTGAGGCTAAGGAGAGCGACCCACCCCTAGAATGGGCGGACGCTCTGGCCGAGTTAGAAAATTTAACCATTCTTCAGCTTCTAATCAAAGATAAACGCGTGGAGATACTGTCCAACGCCCAACCATTGGCTCTCAAAGCTTTTAAGGCCTTAGGTTTACAGTCGCCAGATCGTCTTACAATCCGTAAAACGCCCAAAGAAATGATTTAAGGTCTTTATCTTAACCACCATCGCCTAGGGCCGCTAACCGTTTAGTTGACTACATTTTTTGTAAATTTAAGGGAATTTTTTTATGTTCGGAGCGATTATCGGGGACATCGCGGGCTCGCGTTTTGAGGGCCGTCGGCGCAATTACAAAGCCGAGGATTTTGAGTTATTTCACGAAAGGTGTCACCCAACCGATGACACGGTAATGACCTTGGCTATTGGTCTCGCCATTATGGCCGCCCAAAGCTATAGAGGCCAGCCGCCCATCGAGACCTATTACGCCGTTCTTAAGGCCCAGGCTGTGAGAACCACCCGGGAGCTTGGGCGGCGGTATATCCACTCTGGCTACGGTCGAGGCTTTAAGGGCTGGCTTTTGTCCGATTTTCCTACGCCTTACAATAGCTATGGTAACGGGGCGGCCATGCGGATCAGCCCCGTGGGTTTCGCGGCCACCACGGAAGAAGAGGTGGTGGCCATGAGCCGGGCGGTCACGGAAATCACCCATAACCACGAAGAGGGCCTTAAGGGCGCGGAATCCGTGGCCATGGCCATTTTTTTAGCCCGTAATGGAGCCACTAAAGCGGATATTCAGAAACGGATCGAGCTAAATTATTATCCATTGGATTTTATGATCGATGATATCCGGCCAACTTACTCCTTTGACTCCAGTTGCCAGGGCTCCGTCCCCCAGGCCATTAAGTGCTTTCTGGAAGCCACCTCCTTTGAGGGGGCCATCCGGAAGGCCATCTCCATTGGCGGCGACAGCGACACCATTGGGGCTATAACTGGGTCCATTGCTGAAGCCTTTTATGGCGTCCCCAAGGACCTGAAAGAAACCGCCTATAATCGCCTGGACGACTTTGAAAGATCTCTTTACGATAAATGGTCTCTTTTCTTGGAAGGCCACTTGGAAGGCCAATAGTTTAGTTAATTTATAATGATATATGGCGCCCAGCTGTTAGATTTTTCCTTAATGGTTTTAGGTCAATTGGGCCGCTTAAGAGGCTCGCTTATGTATATTGAAAGGTTTATAAGGGGCGGCCAGACCACGGTTCTTTTGCGCGAGTCAAGGCGAGAGAGGAAGAAAATTATCAAAACCACTCTCGCCAACCTTTCTAAATTAGATTCTGAGGTTATTAATAATATTGAGCTGGCGTTGAAAGGCCAAAAATTAGTCGCGAAGGACAGCGTGATCGACCGCCTTAAGCGCCGAGACATGGCGCCTTGCGGTCAGGTTGAGGCCGTCCGCGCCGCTTTGGAGCGGCTTAGTCTCTTTGAGCTGATTGACCCTATTCCCAGCCTGGAGCGGACTATCGTCTTAGGGTTGGTGGCGGCTGGGATTTTACAGCCACCGGGCGAGCCTTCCACCTTAACGGAATCCTAACCTTTAAGCGAAACGCTTAAAGGTTAGCGACTTTCTCCTTTAATCCACCGCCCTAGCTCGACCAAATCGTTAAAGCCTAGTTTTTTAACCGCCTTTAAAACTATAGGTTACAACGAAAAACCCGCGGGCCTTAGGTTTTAGCCAGGCGCCGCGGGTTTTCTTTAGGGGGTAAGGATAAAGCCTTAATCTTCGATCTTCGGTTCCTTGGATCTTTTAACAAAGCGGACGATTTCCCCGATCCACAGAACCAAGGAAGTGGAGGCGATGATAGTCACCCATTCTTTAACGGACAAAGGGTCAGTCCTAAAGACATCGCCGCCGATCTGAGTGATGACCACCTGGCCAATGGCGATGACCGAGGCGATGAGGATAAACATCCGGCTTTCTTTCAGCCTAGATAGGGCCGAGGCGTTTTTCCCCAAGGTTCTGGCGTTAAATAAGTTCCAGAATTGCAAGAACACAAAGGTGGTGAAGAATAGGGAGAGGTTATGGCGCCCAACCGTGGTCTCGTCATCCATGGGGAAAGCTTGGTTAAAGGCCAGGACCAAGATTAAAAAGAGAGCCAAAAAGATCCCGCCCACGGTGAAGATAAACCGGGCCATGGAGGGGTTGACAATAAAGGCCTCAGGGTTACGGGGCGGTTTCCGCATCACCGCCCAGTCCGGCGGCTCCGAGGCCAAAGCCAAGGCGGCGAAGGTGTCCATGATTAAGTTGACCCAGAGCATTTGGGTCACGGTTAAAGGCAGTTGGACGCCTAAAAAGGGCCCCAATAAGGCCACGCCTAAAGCTAAGACGTTAATGGTCAACTGGAAGAGGATAAACTTTTGGATGTTGGAGTAGATGGACCGGCCCCACATTACGGCCTGGACAATACTGGCGAAGGAGTCGTCCAAGAGGATGATGTCCGCCGCCTCTTTGGCCACGGCGGTTCCGGTGATGCCCATGGAGAGACCCACGTCCGCGTGGTTTAAGGCCGGGGCGTCATTGGACCCATCGCCGGTCACCGCCACCACTTCTCCGCGTTTTTGGAGGGTGGTCACTAACCGTTGCTTAGCGAGGGGCCTCGCTCGGCTCATGACCTTTAAAGTGTCCACCGCCTCATACACGGCCTCATCGTCCATGGCCATGAACTTATCGCCGGTTAGAACTAACCCCTCGCCCTTTTCCTCCGGGGCGATGATGCCGATTTCTTGGGCGATTTCCCGGGCCGTGGCCTCAATGTCGCCGGTGACGATCTTAACTTTAATGCCCGCTTTAACGCAGATCTTGACCGCCGGGGGCACTTCTGGCCGCACCGGATCGGCGATGGAGAAAAAGCCTAAGAAAACAAGCTGGCCTTCTTTCACCAGGTTAATGATATCCTCTTGGCCGTATTGGGCCGGGGCTTTAGTTAAGATCTTAGTGGCCAATCCCAAGGTCCGCATGCCGCGGGTTTGCTCAGCTTTAAGGTTTTCTTGGATCTTAGTTTGGTCTTCCGGGGTCAAGGGGACAATCTGGCCGTCTGGTAGGCGTTTAAAGGCGGAAAAACCCAAGACGATTTCCGGGGCCCCTTTCACGTGGAGGGTTAGGCCAGTTTTGTCCAGCCCTTGGCCAATGGTGGCCATGTATTTCCGCTCCGTGGAAAAGGTTAGCTGCCCCTCGATCTTAAAGGCCGAGCGCCTAGCTTGGTAGCTTTCGCTTTTTTCCTCCAGCCAGATTAGTAAGGCCGATTCCGTGGGGTTACCCAAAGGTTTAGTTAACAAACCCTTTTCGTCCGCGGCTAAGTTTGCCGTGGAGTTGGCGGCGATGGCCTCAGCGATCAGATCGAACTCGGAGTTCTTTAAGATGTCATCGCCGCTTTTACTGGCGTTAGCGAAGTCCAGAGAGGAGACCTTCATTTGGTTCATGGTCAAGGTCCCGGTCTTATCCGAGCAGATGACCGTGGCCGCCCCCACGGTTTCGCAAGCGTGTAAACGCCGGACTAAGTTATTGGCCGCGGTCATTTTCCGCATGGAGTAAGCTAAAGACAGGGTCACGCTCATGGGCAGACCCTCGGGCACGGCCACCACGATGATGGTGACGGCCACCATAAAGTACCTTAATAACGACATAGCCGTGGCTAAAGGGAGCCAAGCGCTGGGCTCTAACGTTAAGAGCCCTAAACCGACCCCAGCCCCAATAGCGATGGCGAAGAGGATGACCCCAGCGATGACCGCCTGGAGCCACGGAAATAACCCTTCCGAATCTAACCAGGAGTTTTCGGGCCGCTTCCGGCCAGTTAACTCCACCGCGTCAAAAACCACTGGGACCCACACCCGGACTAAGGCCACGGCTAAAGCTAAAAAGGTGACGCATAAAAAGTAGATTTGACCGTTAGTTAAAGGTATCTTTATATAATAGTGATTTTTATTTTCCGCTATTCTATGCCCAGAAGGGAATTTTAGAGCCAGATCCCCATATTTGGCCGTTAACTCGGTTTGGGCCTTTAGAACCTCCGCCTCCGTGGGGGCCGGGGCGCTGAGCTCGGTTTCGGCGATGGGATACTGATCGCCCAAGTCGCCTTGAAAGCCGGACCGGATGGTTAAGGTGGAAAAGATGAGTAAGGCCACCGCGAAGCCAAAAACGCCGATAAATTGGCCCAGGCGGCCCAATTGACGGTTAAGGGGGGTGATGGTCTCGGTTTCCTCGGAAGCGGCCCTAGCGGTCTTCCCAATCTCCGAGGCGTCGCCCACGGTGGTGATCTTAACTAAGGCCCGGCCATCCGAGACAAAGGTTCCTCTTAGGACCTGGTGCCGAGGGTAAGCCAAGCCGCCTTCCTCTTCCCCTTGGCCTTGGGGCCTTTTAGTCACTGGCAAGGACTCGCCGGTTAAAGAGGCTTCATTGACCTGAAAGGCGATGGCTTCCATAACTTCGCCATCGGCCGGGATTTCCTCCCCTTGCTCCAAAACCGCTATGTCATTGACCACCAGATCCCGCTTGGGGATAGAGGTGTACGCCCCCTCCCGGATGACCTTAATGGGTTCCTCATCCGAGACGCGGTTTAAGATGTCAAACTCTTGACCAGCCTTGTACTCGTTAATAAAACCAATGGTCGTGGCTAAAAAGACGGCGATGATAATGCCGATGCCTTCGGTGTACTGGCCCTCCACGACGCCCGCCAGGATGGCGATGACCGCGGCCACCAGTAAAATCCTAATGATGGGATCCTCAAATTTCTCCAGATAAAGCTTCCACCAAGGGTCCCTTGGTGGCGGGGTCAGGACGTTCGGGCCGTGGAGTTGACGGCTTTCCAAAACCTCAGCGGCGGTCAAGCCTTTCAGCTTTAAGTTGTCTGGGGCGGAGTTCGGGGCGTTGTCGTTGGCCATGGTTACCTGTCTTTAAAATAGGGTAAAGCTTGAGCGCTTTTCTAGTTAGCGTAAGTGATTTCCATTATCGGGTCGTTTAAAGCCCCGGCGGCGATACCGCGGGTCCCAAACAACCGGGCCCGCTCCAAAACGGTGGCGGCCCAGTTGGCGTGGACGGCCTTTTCGCACATCCGGTTCCCCAAACGGAAAATGGCCGGGTTACTGGGGTCTAAAGTGGCCTTGGCCATTTCCAGCTCATCGTCGCCCACCTGGTAAGCGGTGTGGATAACGTCTATTTGACTGGGATGGATGGCCGTCTTGGCGAATAGGCCCCGGTTAATGTCTAAAGATAGCTCTTGGGCCAAGGTCTCCTGGTGGCTTAGACCCTCAAAGCAGGGGGCCGTTAAATCCAAGTTAGCTGGTTTGAACACGGTGATCAGTTGATCAATCGTATGGCCCACGGGCGTTTCATAAATGCTCTTAGTGATGTCCCGGCGTAAGCTTAAGATGCTGAGTAAATCCAAGGACCCGATCCGTAAAGCCGTGATCCGCGGCCTTAAAGGCGATTCGGTTAGATAGTCCCGTAACCGGTAAAGCTCGGTTAAGTCAAAGGCCACCCGGGTCTCTAGAGTGACCATTATCTCAAATTGGTCGTGGTTAGCCAGGATCTCAAAGTAAGCCGGTAAGGTTAAAAGATCGGCTTTGGGGATGACAAAGCCGTCAATCCGGTCAATGTCCCGAAAGGTCATGATCCGCCTTAGAATGTCAGGCGTTCTGGGCCTTATGAACCTATGGGGCCCTCGGGGCGAAAGAAGGGTTAGGGTACGGCGCAAGTTTTCCAAAGCGGATGGCAGATCGCGCTCGGCCACGGAATCCTCCGTGCAGAAGACCACGGTCCGTAAATTGGGGTATTTAAGGCTATTACCCACTTCCGCCAGATCCGCCCGCAAAGCTGGCATATACATGGTCGCGCCGTATTTTAAAGAATCCATAAATTCTCCATAAAATATATTATATGGTTAATATTAGCATGTATTAAAAAATTAAAATTAAATAAAGAACAAAAACAGCTAAAAACCAAAAATTTTAGTTTAAATTATCTTTTGGTTAAGAGCCGCCCCAGTTAAAAGTCAATTAAAACGACTATCAGTTATCACGATCCAGGCGCTTAATCAAGGCGGCGGCCCGGTAGGGCAGATCCGGCTCCATGGCCACGGGAACGTCCCTTTCTTGAGCTAAGATGAGAACCGGTTGGACGTCAGGGTCCAGCCGGTCGCGAACGATTAAAAGCTCGGGGGCTCGCCGTAGAAGGACCCTAGCGCTTTCCCCTAAACCCGGTTTAATGTAGTTTTCGTCTTGGATCCGATACTTAAGCTTAGCCCGGGCCATAAAAGCCGCGCTAGCCGTGGCCGCTTTTAGTCGCTCGCTTAAAGAAACATTCTGGATAGCCTTTAGGTCTGGAACGGTTTTTAGCTGATTTAAAGCGTATTGAGTCACTTTATCCACCAGCCACTTAGAAAGGTCATAATCCTTTAACTCTTGGTAAAAGACGCAACCGTGAAAGTCGAAAGGCCCAATATAATCGGGGTTTAAGATGGTTCGGCTAATTAACCCGGAGACCACGCTATTTAAAAGGGAAGTCGCGATTAAGTAGTCATCCACGCTGGCGGTCAGCCCGGCGATCCCGGCTAGATCGGCTAGGACCGCCAGATTAGGGTCCAGTTCTTTCGGGGCCTTAATTTGGCCCAAAGAATGAGCCAGCTCCCGGCCGATAACCCCCTTACCGGTCCAGCCATCGACAAAGACAATGGACTGGGGCTCATGGCGCTCTAGGATATAGTTTAAGGCGTTTTGATCCACCCCTTTGTCGCGAATGACCGAGATGGAGTAATGGGTGATATCGCGCTTAAAGACTATCTTTAATAGCCGGCCCAAAATAACGCCCACCGGGGTGCCTGAGCGGGCGATGGAGACCAGGGTTAAAGGGCCAGGTCGGCTCTGGGCGACGATCGCGGCTAACTTCACCAAATCCAGACCCAAGCGAGCCTGATTACGCTCTAAAGCTTGGTGGAAAACCGCTAGGTAACTTTTATCCGGCGGCTTTTCCGGGCCAATCATCTCACTGTAGTGGCTTTGCCCGGACTGGATCCGATATTCGCGGGTCTCTAGGGCCATGGGCGGAATGTCAATGACCTTTAATAAAAAGATCGCGTCCTCTTGATTAAAACTTCCGCTAAAGGGCTCCATATTAAGCCCGCCGCCCCAATTGACTGGCGGAGGGGATAAGCTGATAGTCGCAAAGGTTTAAAAACCCCAAATCCGAAAAACTATCGCCCATCCCGAACAACAAAAGATCATCGCTTTCGTTACGGAGATAGGTGTCAACAAAATATTCCACCGCGTATTTTTTATCCAAAAACTTGGGCAAAAGAGCTAGGTTATTGTCGTTTAAATAAATATTGGCCTCATTTTTAAAGCGCCGCGCCAAAAGATCCCGTAAAACCTCTAACTCAAAAAGCCGTTCCGGCTTAGTTTTGACCACCAGGTAGAAAGGTAAATCGCAATCGCTAATTATCCGGGCCCGGGCGAAAAACTGTAGATTATGGATCTCTTGGGTGGTTAAAGCCAGAGATTCGGTTAAAAGGTTATTGGCCGCTAAGGTTAAAGGCTTGGTCCGCTCATACCACTTCCAATCAACCTCATTCTGGGGGTCCAAAATGAGCCCGCCAAAGTTCAAAATAGCCCCGTGGGCAAACTTGAGCCTGACCCGGCCAAAGGACTCGCGATTGCGGGCCGTAGTGGGAATGACCGTGGCCACTTGGCGAAATAGCCCCAAAAGGGCCACCTGGCTCGGGGTCAAAAAGGAGAGGGGCTCCCCGTTAGGCCCAAAAGCCCCCACGGTTAGGTCGTTCTTTAACCCAATCTTCCGGGAGGTTTGGAAGATAGTGTCATCTAGATCCATAAAAATCGCGGCCTTTTTCATAAGAAAAGGACCTTGGCCCTTAACCTTGTAGGTAGATCGTGATCTAAAGGCAAGGGGCGGGTTTCATAAACGATAACGGTGTCCCCTTCAAAGTTAGGGTCGAGGTTGTAAATAAAGTTATCAATATTATCGTGATAGTTATCGGGAAAGGCCAAAGTGTGGCTAATAGCCGGGCTGGGGGCCAAGGGCGTTCGGGTGGTCGATTGAAAGAGGGTCTCATAGCCCAGTTGGCTAAAGGCGTAGGCCAAGTTAAAAGGCTCGCGCAAAAACTCCCCGGTCCCAATGACTCGGACCTTTTGGCTAGGCGAAAAATGGAAGCTTTTAGCCAGCGTTTGGTAATAAAGTTGGTCATCCTCAAAGCGAAGCCCTAAGCGACCGTAGTTGGTTTGTAAAAGCCAGTCCTTGGGGGCGAAGTCCCCCACGGAGTTAAAACTTGGGCTAATCTCGGGAGAGATTTCCCCTGGGTCATAGTTAAAGGTCCCCTCGAGTAAAGAGACGTGGTCCACGGGCGGCGGAAAAGCCCTTTGAAACTCCTCTTTAACCGCGTCGCTTAAAAAACTCATGAGAGAAACCAAAATAAGCCGCTTTAAGCCTTTATTAAGATTCAGATAAGCTTGGGCTAGGTTCTTTAAGGTGTTCCCGGTGGATATTTCGTCATCGATTAAAACTAAGGTCTTAGCCTTTAAAAAAAGCTGGGCCAAAGCCGACTCTTTGGGCCAATAGACCAAGTGGCTCCGGGCGTGGCAATGGGGCTCATCGATTTCCAAGGCGATTTTATGGTTGAGCTGGTAGCGGGTGGTCTGGGTGAATAAGGCTTCTTTAGCCCCATATTGAGTCCCATACTCGGCGAAAACGCCCCGGCCTAAACCGATGGCCGTCTCAGCCATAGCCACAAAAAGGACTGGGCTTTCTAGATCGTTTAACTTCGCGGCTAAATCCTCGTACCCGCCTTTCATGACTAAAGGCGAGACCGGCCAGTGCTTGCCTAAAACTTTACTGACAAAGATAAAGGGCCTTTTGGGGTTGTAACGCTCCCCCACAACGCAAAGCTCCGTAAAAGGGCGGTCTTGGCGGTTGACCCTGACCTTTAAGCTTCCAGAGCTTAGAGGGTAAGTTATTTCGTAGGGAGCGTCTAAGCTGGGGGCTAAGTTAGGGTTTTGGGTCGTTGGCATAAATAAACGGTTGATAAACCTGATTGACCATAAGGTCGTAAACTTGGTTGGGCAAAAGATTTTCGCGGGGCTCGAGGGCTAACCGAACGGCCCAGTAGGGGTAATTGATTCCCGCGAGACAAGAAAAGTATAACCCGCCAGCCATGCGGGGGTTTATCTCCAGGATTAAAGGCCCCGAGTCTATCTCAATCAACTGGAGGTTAAAGATCCAACTAAGTTGGAAAAATTGGGTTAAGCTTTGAGCTAAAGAGCTAAAAGCCTCGTTTTGGATGAGCCTTTCCGCTTGACCGCCCAAAGGGGGTTTTTTTCGGATGGAGACCCTTAATAACCGACCGTTTTGGGCTAGGCAATCTAAAGAATGCTCAACGCCTAAGGCCCTTTCCATGACTAAGAGCTTGACAAACCGCTCGTCCGGGACGTTTAAACGACTTTTAGCTTCGCTTAAGGTGACTTTAACTGGATCATTGGCCAAAAAATCAGCTAAAGGGTCAGTTTCCTCTTTAATTATCTTAAAACCCAAGCCGTAGATGGATTTGGCCGGCTTAAAGCAGATGGGGACCCCGAGGCTCTTAAAGTGGTCGATAGCCTCGTTAAACTCCCTAAAGTTATTGACCACCCGAAAGCGCGGGACTTTATAGCCCGCTTGGCTGACTAAAGAATAGAAAGCGGCTTTGTCGTTAATGAGGTCTAATGTTTCCGCCGCGGCCGGGATGATTAAGCGCGTCTTTAGGGCCGTAAACTCGGCGGCTCGTTTGGCGATGGCCGTGGCCCCGCGGGAAGGCCAGAAGAGATCGATCTTACGGCTTTGGCACTGGTTTAAGCACCAGTCAACGTAAGCTTCTGGGTCATTAAGACCTTGGTCTAAAAAAAAGACGTCCGCGATTTGGCTGGCCACAAACTCGGGATTGGAATGGCTAACGGAAATGTCCAGAGAACTGGGGAACCCGAACTCAATAACGCCCCGCTTAATCAGCTGGCAGATATTGTAAAGGCTGGAAAAGTTGTGATTAAACCACAATTTGATGGGCAATGGCCCCTCCGCGAAAGGCGAAAAGCGATAAAAAACCGGCGTTAAAACCCTTTAAGCTTTTTCTAAGGGCGATGGGCTGGCGGGCGAACCGCCTTATGGTTAAAGGATCCGCCCGCCACTAATCGCTCTATCAGCTTTCTTAGAGAAGCGGTTTAATCGCCGGGATTAGATCGGCCACGGTTTTGCCATTGGCGTTATCGCCTAAAGCGTGCATCTTCCACTCGTTTTGGTGGCGGTACAGCTTGGCCATGATTAGGCCGGTGTGGGCCCCGCCGCCCGTTAAGGTGTAACGAGCGATTTCCTTTTGGCCCCGATCGTCCACCAAGCGACAGTAAGCGTTTTCCACCGAGTCAAAGGTTTGGCCTTGGTAGCTGTTGACGGTGAAGACCAGGTATTTAACGTTGGCCGGAACTTTACTCAAGTTGACGATAATCTGCTCGTCATCGCCTTCGCCCTCGCCGGTTAAGTTGTCGCCGGTGTGGACGATGGAGCCGTCTTTGCTATTTAACTGGCCAAAGTAGACCACGTCGAGGGGAGTTTTGTTCTCATCGAAAAGACAGCAGGAAGCGTCCAGATCGATGTTAACGGCTTTCTTGGAAAAGAAGCCTTTCTTTTTGATCGGATCCCAGCCTAAGCCCATGATCACCTTGTTAAGGCCGCCGCCAGATTCCTTGTCCAGGGATATTTTTTGACCCTTAACTAGACTAATCGCCATTATTCGCTCCTAAATGAAACCAGATAAAGATTAATTACGCCAAGGTCACTTTAAACTAAAACCTAAAGCCTTTAGCCAGCCGGTAAAGCCTTTGGGGTTGCGCGTTTGGATAAGGATGGTGCCCGGGCCAGTGAAACGGCAGACCAAGCACTCGCCGGACATGAGGCTGGAGATCCAGCCATTGGAGGCTTTCTCCATGGTGTACTTCATGTAATCCGGCCAGGCCACCAGGTGCCCGTTATCGACTATCACCTGCTCATTCTCTTTTAAGTTGATAGCGTGAATGGCCCCGTAGCTACTAAGAAAAACCACGCCCCGACCGCTGACTTTGAGGATCAAAAAGCCCTCGCCAGATAAAAGCCCCCGGGAAAGGCTTTGCAAAGTGGTGTTGATCTCAATATGCTCCGTGGCCGCGAGGAACCCGTCTTTTTGGACGATAAGAGAGTACGTGCCGTCCAGCTCAACATCCACAACGCCGCCGGGGAGGGTGTGAGCTAAAAGAACCTCGCCCGGGCCGCGTTTAGCCACCAAGTATTGGAAGAAGAATTTTTCTCCGGAGAGCCTTCTCGCGATACCCCTTAAGAGGCCGCCTTCCACCCCACCGGTCACGTCAACGTTGGCCGACATGGACACCATGGCGTCGGATTCCGCCTTTAATTTCTCACCCATCTCCAGATTGTAACGGATGAGCGGGAAGGATTCGCCATGGATTATTTCATATTTGGATGTCATTATTTATTAATACCATCTAAGTAAAAAATGATATATACAGGTTATTAGGTATATTAGAGATTATTTAAGCTAGTTAAAGATAGATCCCTAACTAGCTTACGGAGGTTAACCAATAATTAGTGGTTAAAGGGCTTAGACTTCGACGCCAAAGCTCCGAGCCAAGGGTCCTAAGCCGCCGCTAAAACCCTGGCCAATGGCCTTGAACTTCCATTCGCCGGAGTGCCGGTAGACCTCGCCGAAGATCATGGCCGTCTCCGTGCTCATGTCCTCGGAAAGGTCGAAGCGGGCGATCTCTTTGTTGTCGGCTTGGTTGACCACGCGAATGAAAGCGTTGGAGACCATGCCGAAGTTCTGACGCCGTTGGTCAGCCTCATGGATGGTCACGGCCACGGTGATTTTCTGAAGATCCGCCGGAACCGAGGCCAGGTTGACCTTGATGGTCTCATCATCGCCCTCGCCAGCCCCGGTCAGGTTGTCGCCGGTGTGCTCAACCGACCCGTCCGCGCTTTTGAGATTGTTGTAAAAAATGAAATCGCCCCCGGTCCTGACTTTGCCGTCTTCCTTCAGTAAGAAGGCCGAGGCGTCAAGATCGAAGTCCGCCCCATCGGTCGACCGGGCGTCCCAGCCTAAACCAATGGTAATCGCGGTCAAACCAGGAGCTTCCTTGCTTAAAGAAACGTTGCCGCCCTTGGATAATGAAACAGCCACTTTATGGACCTCCAAAATAAGCGCTAATAAGCGGGAAAAACATAAATGTATTTAAAAAATACCGTAAAAAAGAAGATCTTACGCGCCTTCAAAAGTCGCGCCTGGGGGCGACCGAAGGGTTCTCGCTAACGACCGCGAAAAAGCCCTAAAAATCCCCTCTAGAGCTTTTGGGGACCAAAACCCTAACAACCCTTACGTTTGGGGCCAAAAAACCGCCTGGACCGATTTTAAGCCCTTGGTCTTGGTTTGGTCAGACCTAAAACTATTTCGAGCCTCTAGTCCATTCGAAGCCAAAACCGTAAGCTTGATCGGCTTGCGGGTGGGAGGTAAAATACTTTTCCTCTTTGGAAACGACAATATTGTTATTGACGTTTTTTATTAAACAAATGGCGCAAAACGTATTTGAGGAATCTGGATTATCCAGTTTGATCACAATTTCATCGCCATTAGGCTCTTTAATAGTGATCCTGGCGTTAAGTTCAGTGAACTTAAACTTACCTTCATAAATATAAGCGAAAACTAAAACCTTTCTGATATGCTCAGGCTTTAAAATATAGAGATTTTCGCCATCCGCGGCGGCCCCGGAGCGATCGTCTTTGTCCAGATAAATCCAGGGCGGTTGGGTTTTGGACCCCATGTTGCCGCCTAAGGCTTGGATGACGGTTTTCGCCCCGTTGGACATCTCCAACATGCAACCAAGATCCAGATCGGCCTTGGATTTAAAAAACCAGCCTTTTTTCTCGGCCTGGTCCCAGTTGAGGTTGATATGGAAGCTCGTGGTGGCCCCGGGCTTTTTCGATAGATCGACCGTCTTGGACTCACCCCGTTTTTCCAGGGTGATTTTCTTGAGGGAGACCGGGGCGGCTGGCTCGGCTTTGGGAGGCGGAGGCGCGGACTCTTGGGGAGCTTTTTTCTGGGGGCCGTCCGAGGCCTCGCCGCCGAAATGCTCCAACAGAGCTTGTAAACCGCGCTCAAAACCTTGACAGATGGCCCCGACCCGCCAGACGTCCTTAAAGTAAATCTCAAAGAGCATGACGGCTTTTTCTTGGGCGAAATCGCCACCGGAAAAGGGCAAGGCCAGGACCTCTTGGCCTTGGCCATCAGCCACGGTTAAGCGGCTTGAGCCGAGACCCGAGACGTAAGAAGCCCCATCGACCGCTAGGGTGAAGGTCAGGCGCTTGATTTTAATGGGGAGCTTTTCTAAGTCCACCTCAAACTTCGCCTGGTCTTGACCCAGATCGCTGAGCGAAATAGCCCCTTCCGGGGATTTTTTCTGGTTATAGAAGACAAAGTACTGATCATCGGAGAGCTTACCAGCCTCGTCTAAGCCAAAACAAGAAAAATCCAAGTCAGAACCTTGATTCCAACTTAGTTTAATAGAAACAGTCAGCTTTTGGCTAGAGGTTAGCTCAGAAAGCTTTTGTTTTTGACCCTTAACTAATTCTTTCATTTTGTTTAACTTTTTAAGCGTTAGGGCTAATTAAGGTAAAATATTAAGTCTTATCAGCCAGGGATATTAGACTTTAGCTAGCCTTTAACTATCCTTTAACTAGGCTTTAACTAGGCTGACGTTAACCACTCGACCGAATTGCTCTTGGGAGAGTTGGAGTTTTAGCCCATTGGTTAAAGGCACGGCCGAGCCTTTGGGGATGGGCTTATTGTTGGTTAGATCCACCAAACTGTCTAAGGTTTGGTTGATCATAATCCATTGGTTTTTGTGGAAGGAGAAATAGGCCACCGGTTTCTTCTGGGAGTCAGGTAGCTTCTCGTTGGGGAAGACATTCCGAAAAACGTGCCAGAGGTAAAGGTATTGATTGTTATAGATCATCAGCCGATGGTTGTCCGCCCGGAAGTTTTTGCCATCGTGGCTGGAGTAGAGGTCAAAGACCGGCAGTTGCCCTTTAAATTTCGTTCCGCAGTAAGGGCAGACCGGTTTAGTGGAATTGTCGAAAACATACCACTTTTTGACGCAGTCCTTATTTAGGCAGGGCTGGACCAGATCGGCGGTTTTGATCAAACCCGCTTCCCAGTCATCGGCGCTCGGGCGCTCGCTCGGGGTGTGTAACCCTTTGATAAAGGCTTGCTCGAAAAGCTCTTTTAGGTAAGGCCCCATGATCTTGTAAGGGAGTTTGCCTGTGTCGATCCAGGGCAAGAAATCCTTGTCGTTTTTCTGGATTTTGTACCGGTTGGAGGTATCGGTCGGATGCTCAATAAAGAGGGCTTTTTCGCCCATCTCCAAGCTCTCTTGGATCTCGGTGTCATCGCTATAAACTTTGGAGCCCCTTAAGGGATGGCGATGGAAAAGGTACTGGTAGATCAAAATGGCCAGAGCGTGTTGATCGGTCTCGCGGCAGGGGTATTTGCGGTTCGGGTCTTTGGGGTCAAGCTTCATGGTGGTCACAACTTCAGGGGCCATGAAGTCAGGCGTGCCCAAAACGTCAGGCGCGAACAGATTGGGGACCACTAGACCATCGATGTCGATGATGCAAGCGTCGCCAGTTTTCGGATCGACCAGGCAGTTTTTATAGGAAAGGTCAGAGTGGGCCAGACCGGCGGCGTGGAGCCTTCGGACGGCCCGGCTTAAATTGATGCAAATTCTTAAGTAGCTTAAGAGATTGCCTTTTTCCCCTTCCGGGACGAACCTATTAAAGTTTTTAGCCGAGGTGAACCACTTTCCTTCTTTCTCCGCGCCAGCTAAAGTGGTGTTTTCTGGGAAAAAAAAGTTGGGCTGATAGACCGGCACCACAATGCCTGTCTTCTTTTCATACTCAACTATTCTTTCCGGCCACCGAAAGAGGTTTTTCCAGTACTCAGCCCCTTGCTTACTAAAGATCCCCACCCGGTAATTGCCCACCAGACGCTCCAAGCGCTCTTTGCTCCCAAAGTCCAACTCTTTACGGTAAAAGGCGACCACATAGGAACGGTCAGGGGAAAAATAGACGTCTTTAACCCCACCCTGTTTGGGGTCTTTTTTTATAAACTCAACGCTGGCGCCATCTTTAGCTTGGATTGTGACTAAGCTCATTTAATTCACTTTTTAATAATTATAATTATGCGTTATATAATTTTAAGTTGCTAAAAATATTAAATAATTTGTTATTTAACAATCAGAATAGTTCGGTCGTCGTGGTTGCCTTTGGACCAAAAATCTAGCCATTCCCGGAGATCTTTAGCTTTTTCCGCCAAAGGGGTCTGGGGCTCAAAGACTTTGGGGCAACCGGGGTTTTCCTCATCGCCTTGTTTAAGGGTTTGGTTCCAGAATCGCTTCCAGTTTTCTTCCTGGGCCACGCTGGCCTCCGATGGGAAAAAGGGGTCAGTGACGCCATCGGAGACTAGAATGAGGGCCTCAAAGTCTTCCATAAAGCCGAAGCAAGTCCTATTGCCCACCAATTCTGGTTTTATTTCCTCGACCATGGTTAAAAAGATAGTTTGCCCCGAATATTCCCCAGAATCTGGAATACCCAAGGTTAAAACTTTACCGCTGTTATTTAAATTGTAGATGGCCATGGCGCCATCGCCAATCCAAAATGAGCTATAGAAATAACCAAAAGGAAACTTTTTAAAAGCCAAGAAAAGAAGAGTGGTATGATAATCTCTAACTGAAGCGTTTTTGGCTTTCGCTTCATTGTAAATATTCATATACGCTTGGTATACAGTATTGTAAATATATTTATCCAAATCAAGAGCGCTTCGATATTTAGCGTCGTATTTAAGCATTTTTCGATAATTACTATCCGACTCTAGATAATTAGTCGCAATAGTTTTATTGAAATCATCTTTCCATTTAAGAAATTCACTTTCATTTTGGGTAAAAATATCAGAATAGCTACTGTGCGAATAAAACTCCATCAGCCGAGTCACTACCGTTTGGCAAGCGATTTCTGAGCCTTTGCGCGAATATTTGGCGCTACCCGCCCCATCGGCCACGGCCACAATATTCCAGCCGGACACCGGGTCGATTTTGAACGCGAAAGAGTCATCCCTAGGTTTGCCAATATGGGCGTGAGAGCGACCGCGGCAACTGGCGGCGATCACCACTTTAGATATTTCTGGTATTTCCCCATAATCTGTGGCCTCATCGGGCGTTTTATATCCCTCATAATCAAGAACAGGCTTATCGTTCCATAATGACTTCGGATCTGGGGCGATAAGTATATTCTTTTCAAATGTGCCTATGTCGGGCCGACCGTTTAAAAGCTCTTTAACGATTACTTTAAAGTATAATTTACCTTCGTAACCGTCTTTTGGTATATTGAGTAATGTTAATACGCCATTTTGCTCGTATTTAATAGATATACCTAAAGTCTTTTTTAAGTATTCGTTAGCCTCACAACCAGTGACTATAAAATTTTTATTAAATTTAAGTGTGTATTGAATTGTTTTTTTGTATACTGATTGAATATTATCAAAATTATCAATCATATGTTTAATTTGGGTTACTATTTCGCCTTTAGCTGTCCTGTTTATATCTCCATTATGACTTAAGGTTAAAGTGATAAGCGGCGCGTCTTTTCCAGGATCCACTTCCTCTTCTTGAACCGTTGGCTTTAGGTCCAGTTGAGGTTGATCGCTCGGCGGTTGAGTCACTGGTTTTGAGCCTAACGAGGGTTGATCGCTCGGCGGTTGAGTCACTGGTTTTAGGCCTAACGCTGGCGGAGCGTTCGGCGGTGAAGCGATTGGTTTTAGACCTGACGCTGACGGAGCGTTCGGCGATGAAGTGGCTGGCTTTAGGTTTGACGCTGACGGAGCGCTCGGCGATGGAGTCTCTGGCTTTGGGTCTGACGCGGACGGAACTCTCGAAGGCGGAGTCTCTGACTGTCGGCCTAACGAGGGTAGATCGCTCGGCGGTTGAGTCTCTGACTTTGAGCCTAACGCGGACGGCTCTCTCGGCGATGGTTGAGACGCTGGTTGGGGACTCAAGTTGGGTGGACTAGAGTTGGTCGCCTCAGCCGGAACCCGCCCGCTCGGCGGTTGGTCTTGAACGGTGACAGGTTGGTCCGATTTAAACTGAGTTGGTTGGTTATTGGCTAACGGCTCATGGGTCCTTTGAAACGAATCGTTTGGGGATTGCGTCGCTTGACCCTGGTTGGGATAACTGGAATTAGAGCCTGGACCCTTTGGAGCGTCCGCGGCGGTTTTTTCCTTTATAAAGTCTTCCAAAAGTGAGTTAATATAATTAACTAAAATTCCAATTTTATCTGAATTGGGTCTACTTTCAAATTGCAGAGATGAAATGTAAGAAATAAAATTAAATCCATATAACTGATGTAGTTTGTTATACAATGAATTTATAGTTGTGTCTGATAAGCTACCATCTGGGCTTTGGTTATGTAATATAAAATAATCCCAAGCGATTTGAAATAATATCTTGGAAGTCTGTGATTTACTGGATTCAGGCAAAAAATTATATTGATCGCACAATGATTTCAGATAAGTTTCTTTCGTCATTTTAGAAGACATTAAACACCATACATTAATATCTGTTAATTACTAACAACGCTAATAAAAACCAAGCGCCATCAATCGCGGTTGATAAAATTATTTTACAATACTAGCTTGATTTCCTCTGGGGGAGGTGGCAACTCATCCACTTCTCGGGAGGTGTTCTGGCTAAGGCGACTAAATGACTGGGAAACCCATTGCCAAAACTGGGAGAAGCTATTGCTGTCCATGGTTTCCAGAAAAACCACGTCAGTGGCGAATTTCTTTAACGGCTCGGTCTTGGCTTTCGGGCCAGCGGCGCAGCCGATAATCCGCGAGAAGGGGTAGGCGTTGGATTTTAAGGTCTCACACATCTGCTCAAAGAGCATGGTGTCGGAGGGCGAGCCGTCAGTCATGATCACCGCCACTGGCAACCAATCGCCTTTGGCCTCTAGCGAAGATTTCTTAACTTCTTTAGAGTATAGTTGACACATTAATTGTAGAGCCTCACCTAAATTAGTTGGAGAGGACTCTAAAGGCGGAATTTCCGGTAGAACCAAATTGTTATTAAGCTCTGACAGAGGCAATAAAATCTTAGCTTCCCTGTCAAAAGTTAAAATTGAAATATAAATTGAGTCTAAAGCGTGGGGATCTCTGATTAAACTCTTAAATAGCGAATTAAGGCCAGCCTTGACCGCCTCAATCGGTTCGCCACGCATGGAGCCAGAAGTGTCTATTAAAATATAAACCGGGAGCTTTCTCATTAATAACAACCGCGCTTAATAGTTCAGCGATATTTCGGAAAAAACCTGGCGTTGGGAAGGTTTTGGGCAAACTTTCCCAACGCTGGAAAGCGAAAGGATTGGAGCTAAAATTTCAGTAGGGAAATCTCTTCCGGCGGCGGCGGCAACTCGTTTAAGGTGTCCGGCTGAGCCCCGGAGTCCACCCTTTTGCTGGAGGCGCTAACGCTGGAGGAAACCCACATGAAAAAGGCTTTGATCGAGTTGGAGTCGCAGGTGTCCAGGACAACCACGTTCTCAGTGATCCGCCGCAAAAGGTTGGTGTCCGCCCCCGAGCCAGCGGCGCAAGCCACGACAATGCCCCACTTACCCTCTTTAAAAGCCTGAAGGCCCCGTTCCACGCTATCGGTGGGCTGCCCATCGGTCATCAAAAAGACCAAAGGCTTCCAGTCGCCTTTTTCCGAGGAGGTGCCTTTGTTGATCTCTTTGTTAGCGGTTTCGGTCAAGGTCTGCAAAGCTTGACCTAAGGAGGTGCCCCCGCTGGCGGTGATGTTCGGCAGTTGAACCGTGGCCACCTCGGTTAAGGGGACGACCTGGGTGACCCTATCGGAGAAAGTGATAACGCTAAGAAAAGCCGATTCCAAGGCCTGAGGGTCCTTACGGAGAGTGCTTAACAGTAGCTGAATGCCATTTTTAACCGACTCAATGGGCTCACCAGTCATGGAACCAGAAACATCGATTAATAAGTACACTGGTAAACGGCGCATTTTTTCTCCTCTAGGAAGGATAAAAAAGTGGTTAATTTAAAAATTACTACTTTTAGTGTTAATTATTAGTATTAAAGCGAAATAAACAAATTCCCCACGCCACTGGCGGATTTTTGGGAATCCTAAACCACCAGTTTTTTCGGCGACAAAGACTCGAAAAGACTCTCCCTTTTTTACTCTAAAAAAAAGGTCGCGTCAAGATTTTCGTTTTAGAATATATAATTGTTAAAAACAATTATTAAATAATAAAATAACAAGTTAATACGTAATAATATTATTATAGAGAAAAATAATCAGTATATAGATCATCCAGGTTACATCTTATGGCCATTAACAGTATAGCCTCTAAGACGGCCAGGAGAGTTTTGGCCCCGTTAAGGGGCCAAAGTTTTAAGCTTCCGGTATTTTTGGCTCCTCATAAAAATCCGTCTGACCGCGACCCGCTGGAATCATGGGCATGACGTTAGCTTCCATGGGGACAACGAGATCCAGTAAACTTGGGCCTTTGGCCGCTAAAAAGGTTTTTAGGGCCTTTTCCACTTGCTCAGGCTTTTCCACCCTTTGCCCGGGGATGTCATACACCTGGCCTAAGGCCGTAAAGTTAGGGTTCCAGTCGAAAATGGTCTGGGAATACCGGCTCTTAAAGAAGAATTTTTGCCATTGCCGGACCATTCCAAGGCAACCGTTATTAACGATCAAGATCTTAATGGGCAGGTTATAGGTTCGAATGGTGGCTAGCTCCTGGAGATTCATCTGGAACCCGCCATCGCCCGTTATAAGGATGACCTGGGACTTGGGGGCGGCGATTTGGGCCCCAATGGCCGCGGGCAGACCAAAACCCATGGTCCCCAAACCGCCCGAGGACAAAAAACGCCGCGGCTGGCGACAGATATAGCGTTGGGCCGCCCACATCTGATGTTGGCCCACGTCCGTGACACAGATGTTATCCGGGTTGGCTAGCTCCGAAAGCCTACGGATGACTTTTTGGGGGCTCAGGCCATTTAAGCCTTCCTCATCGTCATCGCCCGGGTTATCGTCCCGGAACTTTTGAATCTGAGATCGCCACTCCCCGCGTTTTACGGGGGTCACGAGGGGCAGGGTCCTTTCGAGAACGGTCTTTAAGTCGCCCGTCACCGGCAGATCCGCGGCCAAGCGCTTCCCAATCTCGGCGGGGTCAATGTCCACGTGGACAATGCGGGCCGCCGGGGCGAAACGCCGGACATCGCCCACCACCCGGTCATCGAACCGCACCCCTAAGCCTAAGATGAGATCGGAATTGTAAATGGCGAGATTAGCCTCTTTGGAGCCGTGCATGCCCGGTAGGCCTAAGACCAGAGGGTGGTCGTCCGGGAGGACGCCCTTAGCCTGGAGGGTCACCACCATGGGGATATCGGCTTTTTCCGCCAACTCTTTGACCAGCTGGTCAGCCTTGGACAAAGCCGTACCGCCGCCCACGTACAAAACCGGCCTTTGGCTAACGTTAATGGCCTCGGCCAAGGCCTGGATCTTGGCCTGGCTAATGGGCGGGTCCGGGTTGTACCCGGCGATGGTCACCGTCTCGGGAAAGGCCTTAGCGATCTCCAGGTTTTGGATGTCTTTGGGGACGTCAATCAAAACTGGGCCGGGCCGACCGGTGTTGGCGATGTAAAAGGCCTCAGCTAAGGCCACCGGCAAATCCGCCGGGTTTTTCACCAGGTAGTTATGCTTGGTGATGGGGATGGAAATCCCGTAAATATCCGCTTCTTGAAAGCTATCGGCCCCAATGGAGGTGGTGGCCACTTGCCCGGTGATGACCACTAAAGGGACGCTATCCATATGGGCGTTGGCCAAACCGGTCACGAGGTTAGTGGCCCCGGGCCCAGAAGTCGCGAAGACTACGCCGGGTCGGCCAGTTATCCGGGCCCAGCCGTCAGCCGCGTGAATGGCCCCTTGCTCATGCCTAGCTAAAATGTGCCGGATTTTGGAGTCATACATGGCGTCGTAAAGCGGAATGACCGCTCCGCCAGGATAGCCAAAGACCGTAGTGGCGTCGTTTTTAAGTAGTCCGTTAATGATAGTCTGAGCCCCATTGGCTAGAGTGGTCTGGGCCGGGGTTGGGGCTTTTTTGGGCTGAGATTTGGCGCTCAATCTATTGTCTCTTTGTTAGGGGTTAAGCCTCGCGGCGAAAGGTTAAAGCTTCTTTTAAGGTGCCGTTGTCCACGTACTCTAGGTCCACCCCTAAGGGCAGACCTCGGGCCAGGCGGGTGACCTTGACCTCATGGTCGGCTAAGCGTTGGGCCAGGTAAGAGCAGGTGGCTAAGGCCTCGGGTGAGCTCCCGGTGGCCAGAATGACCTCAGTCACCGGTTGGCCACTGGCCTCAGCCTTATCCAAGCGGAGGGCCAACTGCTCGATTTTCAGGCTTTCCGGGCCTTGCCCAGCCAAAGGGGCTAAAACGCCGCCTAAAACGTGGTAGAGGCCCCGATACAGCCCAGCCGACTCAATGACCATCAGATCGGCTGGCGTTTCCACCACGCAGATGGTGGTCCGGTCGCGTAAAGGGTCCGCGCACAAAGGGCAAGGGTCGGTCTCGGCGAAGGTAAAACACTCGGAGCAGAAATGAACCTCATTTTTGACCGCGACGATAGCCGCCGCTAGCTCCAGGGCCTCGTCAGATGGGCCGCCTAAAAGGTGGAGGGCTAAACGGGTGGCGCTTTTGCGGCCTAAACCTGGAAGCTTAGCTAGCCGCTCAATGAGGTTAGTTAACTGGGGTGGATGTTCTTTAGGCATATAACCTTTGGGGCCAAGCGGTCGGGGGCGCCGCCAAAAGATTCGGACGCTTGGCTGTTATTTGGACTATAAGAGTATCAAAAGCTCTGGTTTTCTTTCAAGTCCTTATAGGTTTGGGGCTATTTGGTGGGTCGGTTAGGGTTATCGCTCGGCTCCGAGGAGCGTGGGCCGTCTTTAAGGTCCAAGCACCGCCCATCAAAGGCTTTCCAACTTTTCCCGCCTAATGGCCCACAGAATTCGGGGCTATCGACCGGCATGGAGCCGATGCTTTCCCCCTTACAGCCTTTCCATTGGAAGCAGTTGCCCCGGTCATAGGGGTTAGGCCGGGCGCAGGGGATTATCTGGCCCTCCCCAGGCGTAACGATAGAGCCCCCCAGGAGCCCGTTTAAGACCAAAAGAGTTAAAAAGAATGATATATTTAAGCGCAAACTAACTTCCTTTAAGGGTCTAAAAGCGACAAATGGGAGTTCAGACGTAAACTGCGCTCCGTGGACATCTGGTCAAACTTAACCACGTAAAGGCCATTTTCCAAGTCAACCTTAAGGATCCGACCGGGGCCCATGTCCTTGTGTTTAACCAAAGCCCCCGCGGGAAAAATATTTTCCGGCCGAGGAAGCGGCGGGCTATTCTTTCGCGGTTTAGCGGCGGTCGGTTTGGGCCGGAGATAATGGAGAAGATGGTCGTCTATTTCCGCGATAAAGCGCGAAGGCGTCTTTTTATACCCATCGTCGGTTTTCCCGGCGGAATCGGACAGATAAAGCCGATCAATGGCCCGCGTCATGGCCACGTAGGCTAAGCGGCGCTCCTCCTCGATATCCTCCCGGTCTTGGCAGCGTTGGCTAGGAAGGACGCCCTCCGAAAGGCCGATCAGAAAAACCTGTTTAAACTCCAGCCCTTTGGCCGCGTGGATGGTCATGAGCTTAACTTTGTCGCTGACCTTCTGGTGATCCGTCTCGCTAAATAAAGCGGCCCGAATAAGAAAGTCCTCCAAAGTGGCCTCATCGTCTTGGGCGAAGCTGGCTAAGGCTCTTTTCAGCTCAGCCACGTTCTCCAAGCGGTCCTCATCGCCCTGTAAACGGATGTATTCCTCATAGCCAGTTTGGTCCAAAAGGGTCTGCAAAAGGTTGTCCAAGGACATCTTAGCCCTACGGGCTTGGACATTCTCAATGGCTCGGACGTAAAGGCCAGCTTGGGTCTTATTAAGAGCCTCGGTGCCGAGGTTGTCCTTTAGGGCCTGAAACATGGTTAGACCCCGCTCGTCGGCGTATTGACGCAAATAATCGCGGGTCTTTTGGCCAATTTTCCGACTGGGGATGTTATGGGTGCGATAAAAGGCGGCGTCATCGCCATGAGCGACCATCCTTAAATAGCAAATGACGTCTTTTATTTCCTTCCGCCGATAAAACTCCACCCCGCTATAAATGTGGTAAGGAATCTTTTTAGTGGTCAGCCTTTCCTCAAGGTCCCGGGTGACGTAACTGTGGGCCCGGTAAAGGATGGCGATCTCGCTTAAAGGGTCGCCAGCGTCCCTAATTTTTTTAATCTCCTGGCATATCCACTCGTTTTCCTCTTGATCGTTCCGGGCGTGAAAGTACTGGGGTTTGGGCCCGGCCTCGCGGGTGGAGACGATTTCCCTTTTAAGGCGCGTCTCATTGTGGCTAATAAGGCTATTGGCCACGGCGGTTATGGCCGGGGTGGACCGGTAGTTGAGGTTTAAGTCAATGGTGACGGCCTTAGGGTACTCACGGGGAAAGTTTAAAAAAAGCTCCACGTGAGCCCCGCGCCAGGAGTAGATGGTTTGATCCGGGTCCCCCACGATAAAGATATTCCCATGGTAACCGGCTAAAAGTCGAGCCAGCTTATACTGCCTAGAGCTAACGTCTTGGAACTCATCGATCATCACGTATTGCATCTTCTGGCTCCATTTTTCCAAAATATCGGGAAAATTCTCCAGAATATAGATAGTGAAGACGATAAGATCGTTAAAGTCTAAGCCATAGACCTTTTTTTGCTCGTAAATGTATCTTAAAAAAATCTCGTCATAGGTTTCCGCGCAAGCTAAAAACTGGCGCTTAAGTTTTTCGTTGTCCAAAAGGTAAAACTTATCGATGTAGTCATCGGCCGAGAGCTTGTTAGCCTCCAGGATCTCGTCCAGGGCTTTTTGAATGGTCAGATCCTTCAGCCCAATCTTCATGTCGCGAAAGATTTGGCCTAAAGTGGCCTTTTGGTCGTCCGTGTCTAAGATAACGAAGTTTTTGGGAAAGTTAAGGAGATGGATCTCCTCTTTTAAAAAAAGGACGCAAAAAGCGTGGATGGTCGAGATATAGCCTAAATCCATATCCCCTAGGTAATCCCTAACCCGTCGCTTCATTTCTTGGGCCGCTTTGTTGGTGAAGGTGCAAGTGAGGATTTGGCCGGGGGAAATCCCGATGGAGTCAACCAGGTAGCAATAGCGACTGGTTAAAGCCCGGGTTTTGCCGGCCCCCGGCCCGGCGGCCACCCGGACGGGCCCTTCGGTGGTTTTAACCGCCAGCTCTTGGTTTTCGTTCAGACCAAGGAGATACTCCATATAGGCTCCCCCATCAATCAATCAATCAATCAGTTAGCTTGGTTTTATCCTGGATATACTCTAGCCCGCGCGCAAGGCAATAATAGGCTCTTTCCAACTGGCCGCCTAAGTACAGGGCGTGCCCCAGATCGCTAAGGGCCAGATGGTTGGTTAACTCGCGAATGAGATCCCCCGGGGTGGCCCCCTCATACTGGGCCACCAGCTCATCCTCGTGGTTAAAGTGCCAGACTAGGATGAGCTTATCTTCCGGGTTAAGGGTCACTTTAAAGTAACCATGGGGGTCCAAGACCATTTGGTAGGGCCGGTTTTTTCGCTTGGCCAAAAGCCCGGCCACCTCGGTGATCTCCGAGGGATCCAGGGAAATGGATTGGGAGATCACGGTTAGCTGGCCAGGGGTTAGATCCCGCGTTTCGGTTTTGCCCTCTTGGCTATTGGCTAAGCTCACCACCGTGGAAAGTAAACCCCATAAGCCAAAACAATTGACTGGCCAAGCCCGAGCCCCGTTATGGGACCTAAAGGTCGCGGTCAGGTGGACAATCCGGTCGATCTTCCGAAAAAAGAGGCTAACTAAACAGGGGGCGTCCGAGCCCTCGGGGTCCCTTTGGTTGTCCCAGAGGGTGATGTAAGCGTGCCGAGAGTCCAAGTCCACGGCCAGATCCTGGGCCGCCCTAGCCAGTTGGTCTTGGCCAAAATAAGCCCTTAAGCGGTGGCCATAGGTATAGCTCCCCCCGTCTTCCAGCTCGCTTTTTAAAAGGTCGGCTTTATAAGCCTCGATCCTTGATTCGGAAAGGTTATAGGCCGATAAATCCTCGGGCGCGGTCCCTCCGGGGTTAGTTATAACCACCTTTAAGTTTAATAGCTCGTTTCGCTCTTTGCCGTTCCTTAAGCGGATTAAAGGGCCAAAGCGAGACAAGCGGAACAAAACCTCGACCCAAGCCTCGGGGATAGTCTCGGCCACCACCGTTTGGCCGGCCAATTCCGAGGGGAAGGTGGCGATAACCGGTCGGGGGAGGGGAATGGCCGGGGGCCTCACGTTAGGGGCCGGTTCTTTAGGCCGATAGGTTTTTAAAAACGCTCTTAGTTTCGCGGGGTCTACGCTTTGCGGGTCCCGGGTCCAGTTAAGGACCGTGGGCCGGGACGCGAAGAGATCCGGCTGGATTAACTCATCCAAACTGTGCGACGTCTCCTGACCTTCGATTAAGATCTTCTCTAGCTCCTCTTGGCGGCCATCGGCGAACTTATACAGTTGTTTTTGGCCAGTCTTGATCACCTTTCCTTGGAAAAAGTTGACCACGTGCTCGACCACCCCGGAAAAGTCTTTGCCCAATAAGATTAGGGTGTCGATCTGGGGGTTATGGTGGAGGTTCCGGAGCATGATCTTTAGGCCGCCCCCATAAAGGCCCCCAATAAGGCAGATGGGGGAGGTGGGCGCGAACAGCTCGGGAGCCTCTTTTTGCCAGGTCTTTTCCAAAAAAGAGGCTGGCGTCCACATACAACAGATGGACACCGTCCCAACTGGGTTAACCAGGATGATTTTATTGGCCGTAACGGCCCATTGGAATTCCAGCATAAACCGTCTCGCCTTAAGGTTAAAGGGAAGGCAAAAGCCGGGCGGAGGTGGGGTTCATCAAAGCGCTGGCGATTTTATTTAAAGCGGTCTCTTCCAAGGCTATCTTCTCAAAGACCGCGAAAGTGTCTTTAGCTAAGGTGAGCCATTCTTGGTCCCGCTCGCGGTTGATGGACTCATAGGCCATTTCGTAATAAACCTCCCGGACCCCGACCGCGGCCAACCGTTTAGCGCAGCGGACGCAAGGGGCGAGGGTGGTGTAGATGGCGCAACCGGCTAAAAGGTGGGTTAGGCCTAAGCGCTCGGCGATGGCCACGGCGTTCTCCTCCGCGTGGACGCTGGGGCAAGCCAGGTGCTTTTCCTCATCCGAGACCTTACTGGCCCGCCGGGCGCAGAAGATCTCGGTCCCGTTCCCCTGTTCGGTGCAATGGGGCTCGCCGCTGGGGGCGCCGTTGTAGCCAGTCACTAAGATCCGGTTCTCCCGGACAATGACGCAACCCACCGGTCGCGAGGAGCAGGTGGAGCGGGTGCTAACGATTTTGGCGATGGCCAGAAAGTATTGCCGCCAGTCCGGTCGGCCAATGAGCCGTTCCGATTTGAGGTCAATGATGGATCGGGCTAAAGGGGGCATAAAAACGGTCCTTTTAGCCTTGGCCCCGGGGGCCGCCCACGTTTTGGAAAGCCGAGTTAAAGTCCCTATACAACCGCTTATTGTCCTCTTGGCGGTGCCACTTTTTAATCAAGTTGGCCGGGATGACCTCGCCTTCGACTAAGACCATGGCCTCAAAGGGCTGGTCGCCCGGAATGGGGTAAGCGTAATAGGGATATTGGGGCGGGAGGTTTTGGGCCAAAATGACTTGGGGCCGTCGCCACTCCAAGCGGGCCACGTACATCCGGTGGGCCCCATCGTTGATTATATTGACCAAAGAGCCATCGGCCTCGGGGATAGTCTCAATGATAGGCGGCAGTAAATCAATGGGCTCATGGCTTTGGTCAGTCCAGATGGTGAGATACCCATTTAAGTTAAAAAGGTCGTGGCCCAAGCGGGCCAGTTCCCATTCCAAGCGGTGGACCTTATTTAAACCGTCCACTAAAAGATATCTTTGGGCTGGCCTAATGTCCGGCCAGGGTAAGGTGGTTAAGGATAAGTCAGCTTTAGCGTAGGGCAAAGCCTCGCGGTCTTTCAGCATGACCACTTTTCTTAAACCCGCCATCAGCTCTTCCACGGTATGGGTCTGGACTTTGGTGATGGTGAAGGGGGAAAAACTCATAACTTTATCCATAGGTTTTTTGTTATAGTAGCGCTATTGGTTGTTTAAAGCAACTAAAACTTTATTGAGGAATAAAATATTTACTTGGCGTTTAAAAATTACACAGATAGGGGAACTATTTAGAAAAAACGGATAGTTCGCCGTTTTTAAGTCAAACTCATCGCTCCCGCGGTTAGACCAGGCGCCGCGGAGGTCAGACCCCTATACTGTCCTTTAGAGGCCACGAAAAAGAGTTCTTAAAGGCCCTTTACGGGGCGATCGGGGCTAGGGACTAGTTTGACTAGCTGGATCTCGTTAAAGCTCCCCAGACGTAAAATTGGGCCAAAGGTGCCGGCCCCTTGGGAAACCAACAAAGTGGTCTTATCGACCAAAAAGCGGCCTTTAAAATAGGGGAACCTTAAGCCGATTAAAACCGTCCCCGGAAAGACCTGGCCCCCGTGGGTATGGCCAGCCAACATGACCTCAATCCCCTCTTTAGCCACGTATTGGACGCCCACCGGGCTATGGTGGGCCAAAACGGTGGGTTTAGAGGGATCGCGCTTAATTTTCGGCAGCTCCTCGTTTAAAAATAGGTCGTTCACCCGGTGAGCGTCCGAGCTGTCCCGGTCGCCGTTCATATACTCTAGGCCAATCAGCTGTAAGCCGTGGGTCTCGACCATCCGCGACCTAAGAACCTTAAGCCCCGCCTTCTGGGCTAGGGCTAAGGCTTTATCGGTGTTGACGTAGAACTCGTGATTGCCGGTGGTGTAATACTGCTCAGCTTTAATTTGTTTAAATTTGGTAAAGACCCTTTCCGACAAGGCCAAATCGCTGTCCACCAAATCGCCGTTGTAAATGACTATGTCTGGTTTAAGATCCTGGATGGTTTTAATCACTTTATCCAGATAGCGACGAGTTCGATGCGACCCCAAGTGGAGGTCCGGGATATGGGCGATGGTCACTGGTTTTTCTAGCCCTTTCACTTGAATGACCGTCTCGGTCACCGTGAAGAGCTGGGCCATGGCGCACCCAATGATAACTAAGGACAACGAAACCATTATGGCCAGTTGGGTCAAGAGTTTGAGTTTATTAAATCGGGCTAAGGGCCGACTAAACAGGTGGAGAATAAAAACAGAGATCGTCAGATACACCTGAAAGATAAATAATAGACCCAAAACGTTGTAGATTACGCCGCCAAGCGGGCTGGTTATGTAATACTTGGTCATGATAACGGCGATATAGCCGGCCAGAATCATGAATTGGGTAACCGAGGCGAGGATCTGGGATTTTTGGCCCAAAGCGGTTTTAAGTCGCCAAGGGGTGTACCAGGTGGAAAAAAGCAAGATGGCCAAGATAGCTATGGTCATAAATAATCCTAACTTAATAACGTTTAAGAGTTGTTAAGTGGTAAAAGCTCTGTATATAGGAAAATAATATTATGATAATCTAGGGGCTTTAGCGGGCGAAATCATCTTTAACCCTGGCTTTCGGCGACCAAGATAAAAAATAGCTAACCCGAGTTTACAAGTTATCTAGAGCGAAGACGGTAACACATTAAAATTATTGAAATTTCTTGAGTTGTCTTGTAGCTAAACATTTTATTATCTCAGGGCGTATTTTTTTAGATCGCGCTTCGCGATATACGCCGCGATAGGAGGTGACATTTCGCTAAAAACCGGAACCACTCGCGATTTTTCGCTTGAGTTACTAGAATAAATATTGAGTGATAGTTTGGCATCGCTAAAAGCTTCTAACATAGCGTTGAGGCTCATTCTATAGCCAAGTTCATCCATTTCTCGTTGTAATAAACAACTTAAAGTAAAAGCGAGAATACAATAGAATCTATGAGCTAAAATAATTCTATCTGTATGATGTTTTTGTGGATAAAATGATAAATATTTCATATTATTCGTTTGTCTAAAACTTTCTTCAACATGATATTTAGCCATATATGTAGCGACTATTTGCTCATTACTCCAACAGTCTCTGTTTGTCAGTAGTATAGTTTTACCAAGATAATTATTAACTAAATTATTATATTTATCTATATTTAGTGAATAATCAATTGATATATTGTTGTCTGAATAATTTATATTATATTCTATTATCTTGCTCATATGTTCAATTGACAAGATTTTTTTGATCTTATTGGCCACTGAGGCGGATGTCCGCTTTCCGCCTTTGACTATTTTGCCCTCGCCTCTTAGCCTCAAGTTATCTTGAAGTTCTGAAAGTTCCTTCTCACATTTAGCGATATTATAATTAAGACCAAGTAATTGGGCGTCTCTAAGATTCGGATTATCAGTAATTATAGCCGTAAATTCTCGACCATATATCTTTAAGTTCTTTCTGAACGCCGAAGTTCCAACAAAAACCTCTCCTTCCAGTGGAACGTACTGTTCCTTTGGAACTTTTAGCGGTTCAGGGCATTGGTTGAGGCGCAGTCCACCAATGAAATGAAATTTTAATGTATCATCACCGTTTTCCAACATGTCAATCGCGAGTTTAGAGTTGTTTCCCCTATCAAATACTAATGTAATATCATGGGATTTGTTAGATATTTTCGCTAGTCGCGACTTAAATTTGTCAATTATATTAATAAATTGTTTTGAATAATGAGTATTATCAGGGTAAATTTCATGAAACAATGGAATATTATGATCTGGGCTAGTCAGAAGAGACATCCCAACTATTTTGAGGTCTGTGTTTGAGGTCTGACCGTTTCATCTTACTAGGCCCACGTTGGGGAATCAAGGCGGCGCTAGAAGTGTTATTATAGGTTATAAAATTTGTATAATCAAATAATAGGCAATCAGTTGGTATATTATATTCTTTAACAATTTTTTTAGTTATTTCGTCCTCAATAGAATTTAACATATCTTGATCCAGCTCAATCATGTGGTTCCAAAAACTTTGGCTGGATAAATTTTTTTCGTTGGCCCCAGGGAAAGAGCCAAAAACAGTCTTCTGAAACCACTCGTAAAAGGACTTTTCGCTGGATGGATGAACCGCTCGGTTGATAGCGGCCAAAACCATATATGAACCAACTGAAAGACCCTGGTTCCTCTTTGGAGTAAGCGAGTCAATAATTTTTGATACCCCCAAACGCTCGGCGATGTTGAGCAACGCCGCCTCAGCCCCGAATTGATAAATCCGGCAAAAATCTGGATTGGCCTCGTCTACAGGGGTTATACCAGTCTGCGTTTTAGCCTCAATATCCTCGGCCGCGCCCAAACTCATAACAGTTCGCTGTCTCGGCTTACCGTTTATTCTAACAGTTTGAGCCAAGTAATAGTATGTTGTTTGGCCCTTTTTCCGCTTGGTAATATGAAGCGCCAAGGTGATGACCCCATATGAGTTTAGCTAAACGATTTCTCTAAGCAAATTATAAAGGGACGCGTCCGCGTTCCTCTATAGTTAATTAAATCATATGTTATTGTATATCTTTTTGTTCGTAATTTAAAATTTTAAATAATTATTATCTAACAACCAACAATGTGAATAGTAAAACTTTTAAATTTAGTTGTTTTCCATGTAATTTTTTCTTTCCAGTTTTTATTTCTATCTCGATCAAAAATGACCAGCCATCCTTCCTTTTCACCGCTGGCGATTAAATATTTTTTCAATCGCTCTAAACTGATTTCAAGAGGTTTCCGCCCCAAAAGCTTGCACTCAACTAAATACTCATGACCTTTGAAAATGACGCCAAGATCGACTGACCCTCGCCCCTGAGCGAATTGACAATGAACGGAAGCCCCGCCATTAAGGACTTTTTGAAGAAAAGCGAATAATAATAAAGAGTAGGCCGCCTCGTCATATTGAAGGGCTATCGCCTCTTTCACTCGGCCAATAAAAGAAAGCGAATCCGTCGCGCTTATCTCATAAGCTAGAGGCAGGGATTCTAATTTATTTTTTATAACCGCCTGAGTATGTAAATCAGTATTATTTATTCTTAAAAGAAATGTAAACGCATTTTTTCGCCAAAAATTTTGGAATTCTTTTAAAAGATTACTCATAAAAATCTTTTGACCATCATTCCATTTTATTTTAGCGATATCATCATCCAAAGCCGATTGGATTTGGTCAGTTAACAGTCTAGGCATGACCTCGCTGTAAATCGCGTTAGCTGGACGGAGTTTTCCCTCCTCGTCCAGAGTCACCAATCCTAAGTCCTGGCAGTATTTTTTGTCATCATCGTTTTTGACGACTTTTCCGAGAGTTCCAGCGAAGACCGAGTCCATAACTCTGATGACCCTAGGCTCCTTGAGCCTTTCCAAAAGCGAGTCGATATGAGCGTCCCGACGCTTGATCAAAATCTCAGCGGCCTCGTCAATATGAGAGCCCGTTATTGTTTTGGAGTAATCATTTTTAAGAATCTCAACGACCGCCTCATAAGCCAAAGCGTTGACGAGCCAAGGCTGCCCTTTAGTCCAACGCCAAGCTCTTGTGACCGCGAAATCCTCAAATATTTGACCGGAAGCGTCAGTATGCTGTCGATATAGACTGGCGATTTCTTCTTCTTTAAAATTAGGTAGAGTCAAAGCTTTCTTTTTGATATTGAAAGGGCTGGCCAAGCCTTTAGACGCTTCGTCAGGGCGAACGTGGATTAAGCGATCCCTGATATCCCTCAGGCCCACCAGAGCCAGGGATTTGGGGAATTTGGAGTCTGGGCCGCGATCGCGATCGTTGTAGCCATCGCGGATCTGGGCTAAAAAAGTGATGAGTGGCGATGGTTCTAAACAATCGGCCTCATCAAAAAAAACAACAAGATCTTTATCTAAATTAACAGATAAATAATTTAAAAAATTACTAATTTTAACTGTAGATACTGATTGAGGTATAGCGTCATCTGAAAACGCTAAATCTTTAAGCTTTTTTACGCCAGAAATTTTTAAAGCCCGATTAATTTGACCAGCCAGCTCGTTCATGGCTACGTCTCTATCAGTTATAGTTTTTAAGTTCGCGACAGAACAGGCGAAAGCGTACATCCGCTTTTCCGCGTTTATTTTATTAGTAAGAAACTGTAAATACGTGGTCTTGCCAGATTGACGTGGAGCGTGAAGGATGAAATAAAATTCACCTTCAATCATATCATCGACATTTGTTACCCGGGACAATACAGGCAACATGTAGTGTTTTGAGGGAACGCATGGACCAGCGGTATTGAACTTTTTGATAGCTAATTGACTCATAAATAAAAGTCCCCACGGTAAACGAACCAATAGGTCGTCCCAGTTAGGTCAGGCGCCCTTTCGGGAACTGACCTTAAAAATCTTTAGATGACCCCATAATAGTGGCGATGAAACAATAGGTCAAGTTTTTTTGATTCATTACTTTTGAATATTAAAATAAAAAAGGAGTTATAAAACTAACTCCTTTTTTTTATAGAAATAAATATTTAGTTTATCAACTACCAAATTGACTATTTAAGTAGTAAAAATAAGGTTTTTGGATCCCAGGTTAGAAACTTTAAGAGGCGACAAACTATGACGATGAGCTAGGGCAAAAAGGGCTCGGAAATAAGGTTCTGGACCCCCTCCCGGGCCTTTTTCGACACAAACAACTCCTGGACCAATTCCAGGCGGTTAAAGCCGGGCGGATCCTCGGGGTGGATCTCAAAGCCCAAACAATAGATGAAGAGCTGGAAGACTATCCGATAAAAGAAGTCCCCAGGTCGGGGCGGTCGGAAAGTCAATAAGGCCACGGCCATGGCGAAGGCCGCTTCCCAATCGACCTGGTTATGGCTGGATAAGGATTTCTCGACCTTCCTTTGGGTGTTCTGAATTTCCTCAATGGTGTTGAGGTTAAAGATCTTTTCCAGGATGGCCACCCGATAGCCTAAGCTGACCTCTAGGTTAGGGACCTTAAAGTTGTAGCTCATGAGCCCGTGGCTGACCGAGACTTCCTTTAAGGTCAGATAGCCCGTCTGGAAGAGCAAGGGGCCCATGGGCGGGTTTTCCAGTTGGGTTAAGGACAGTTGCGAGTAGCCGGAAAAGTCATCGCCAATAAACCTTTCGGGTTTTTTGGCCACGATGCGCGAGAGAAAGTCCACGTCTTGGGCGTTGATCCAGTAATTGCCAAAGGCCTGGTTGGCGAAAAAACTGAGGATGGAGAAAGGGTTTAAGACTTTAACTATCTTATCCCGGGCCTTTTCGTCAAAAATGGTGGATCCGTCAAAGATGTAGCCATTGTACCAATGGAAAATGGCTTGCTTTAAATCGTCCACTGACTGACCCAGCCGGAACTGGTGCTTTAAGATCAAAGCCGGGGCCGTGGTTTCGAACTGGTCCGCGGTTAAGCGATCCATATCGGCGTGGGTGAAGCCGCAGATACCGGCGTACTCCGACTGATAGGAGATGTCGGCGATATGGTTGATGTTGGCTCCGTTCCAGCCGGAGCCCAGTTTGGTCTGGCCGGTTAGGAGGATAAAGCGACAGTATTGCTCCAAGTTCTGAAAGGAGCGATAGAAGGAGTACAGGGTCTTTTGCAGATCCTGGGCTAAGGCCGGGTTATTAAGGTTGTTTAAGACCGGGGCGTCGTAATCATCGATTAAGACCACCACCTTAGCCTGATCGCGCGATCCATCGTCATCCTCCGGGTTCGACTCCAAACTGCGGGGGTTGTACTTCCGGTAAAGGTTAAAGATGACGTCCTCTAAAGGGAGGTGGGGGTTTATCTGGCCTAAAGGGAGCGATTCGGCTTTAGCGATCTTCTGAAGGTCGTTTAAGATCCTCGCGTTCAGCGCGCGCGAGTCAATGGGGCCGGTAATGTTGAGATTGAGGCGGATAACCGGGTGTTTTTCAAACTGGTAATCCGTGGAGTCGATTTTAAGGCCCTTGAATAGGGCTCGGTTGCCCCGGAACAGCTCTTCCAGGGTGTCGATGAGGAGGGTCTTGCCGAAGCCAAAGGGACGACAAAGAATTTTGGTGCGGCGATCGCCAATCAGGCGGTGAATATAATCGGTTTTGTCAGCGTAGAATAGATTTTCGTTCCTAATTGTTCTAAAAGTTGGGCATTGAACATGGATTTCAGATGCCATTTTCAACCTCTTTTGGTTAATAAAGAAAATTACTTATAGATTTTCCAAATCAACTAAGTGTCAATAAGAAACCCCGGTTTTTGTTATTTTTCGTGACCAAGCCTCATTGGTTAGGAAAATTCCCGCCAATTGTCATCTAAATTTGACTTCTAACTTATTCAGTGAAAATACTTTAGTCTTCGAAAAATTACTGGCCGAATAAGTAATTACTTGTGATTCTCGCATATTAGCATAGGTAAGTAAAGAGAAAAATTTATCATGTTAATCGTTGTTAAGGATATGATGAGCGTTCTATCCGCGGCCCTTTAGGGGGGCCTTGATCCATAGGCCTGTTCTGGAAGAAAAAGTTCCCGTCCGGCCCAAAGTTCGCCGCGAGCTTCTGGGCGGCTCTTTTTCGCTCCAAGGCTTTTGGTCGTTTTTCCGTCTCGGGTTATGGTCTAACGGTTATGGTCTTATGTTGGGGTCTTACGGGTTTGGGCTAAATTTGGTATATTTGACCGTGGAAGGGCTTTGGGGAAATAAGCCCACTTGGGCCTGTAAAGCTTCTTTAGGTGGTTGTTTTTACGGTTAGGTTTTTCGGCTTAAAGGCCTTAGCCTTTTTGGGGTCTAATAAGCCTTAACTGGACTTATGAATCTAAAATATACTTTCAATTAGCCAAATAGGTATTCTTTTTATGGAAGCGCCATTTTTTAGATTGGCCTTGATTTATCAAAAGGATTGTGTTATAAAATGACTGTTGGAATGACCCTTAAGGTGTTTTAGGGTTTTTCTTTTTATCTGGTTGTTGTTTTTGATGGTTCGATTGTTTTTATAGACTGTGGTAAGCTGTTATTATTTCTGACAGCTAATAATTTTCTTTTTCCTCTAACACTTCTATTTTGCTCTAAAAGATCTTCTTCCGATCAAATTCATCAAGTTAAACTTCCAATACTTGGTTTTAAATAAATTATAAAGATATCCATATCCTTATTGATGGCGATGGAGAGATATTAATGATTTCTTTGGACCCTCAACCCAGCCTGGTTCTGGTCGCTCCGCTGACCGGTCTTATCACTCCCTTAGAAAATGTGCCTGATTACACCTTCGCCAATGAGTTGGTCGGTCACGGCGTGGCCATTGACCCCACGGACGAGCGGCTGGTCAGCCCCTGCGATGGGCAAGTCACGCGACTCCACAGCGCTGGTCACGCATTAACCGTGACCACGCCAGAAGGTCTTGAGGTTTTAATGCATATTGGCCTGGAGACGGCCCATTTAAATGGCGAGGGCTTCAAACCGATGGTTAGCCAAGGCCAGGAAGTCAAAACCGGCGATCCGTTAATTGATTTTGACGCTGACTATATCGCCCATAACGCCTCGAGTTTACTAACCATCGTGGTCATCGCCAATGTGGAGAAGGTTTCGGACCTGGTGCCAGCCCAAGGTTTAGCCGAGGCTGGCAAAACTAAGCTTTTTGAATTGCGTTTAACCGAAGCCGCGCCCGAGGTTAATAAGGAAAAAGGCGAGGAGTCTTTGGTCTCCAAACCCATTGTCATCGTCAATCCAGCCGGCCTACACGCCCGGCCCTCGGCGGTCCTGGCTAACCACTCCAAAAAGTTCGATTGCCGGATCACTTTGGAAAAGGAAGATGGCCAAAGAGCGGACGCCAAAAGCGTCATCTCCTTAATGAGCCTAGAAGTTAGAGCCAATGATCGGACCATCTTAAAGGCCAAAGGCGTGGACGCGGCGGAAGCCTTACAGGAGCTAGTCCCACTTCTAACCTCGGGTTTAGGCGAAAAACTCCACTTTGAGCCGGTCAAAGCCCCTTTACCCACTTCAAAAACTCAGCCAATAACTGACCCTCAGACCTTTAAAGGCGTTCCCGCCTCCCCGGGTCTAGCTATAGGCCGGATCCACCAACTCCGCTTTGAGGAGCTAGTGGTTGAGGAAAAAGGCCGGGGGTTGGCCGAGGAAAACCGGCGTTTTAGCGAGGCCTTAAAAACCGCCCGCTTGGAGCTTAAAGACTCAAGGATTGAGGCCATAAAGAAGGCCGAAACTGAGGCTGAGGCCATTTTAGCCGCCCAGGAGGAGCTTTTAGAGGACCCGGAGCTTTTGTCCGAGGCCTTTAAAGGGATCTTCGCTGGCCAGAGCGCGGCCTACGCTTGGCGGGCGGCTTACACTTTAAAAGCCAAGACCTTAGCCGCCGTCAAAAGCGAGCTCATAGCCGGTCGGGCCAATGACACCCGGGACGTGGGCCGCCGAGTCTTAAAGGGTTTGACTGGCTTTAAAACCCAGGAGTCGCGCTTGGATTACCCGGCCAACTCCATCTTAATCGCTAAAGATTTGACCCCCTCGGACGTGGCCGCTTTAGATAAGTCCAAGGTCTTAGGTATAGCCACCACCAGTGGCTCAGCCACTTCGCACGTGGCCATTTTGGCTCGGGCCGCTGGGTTCCCCGCCGTGGCCGCCTTGGAGGAAAGCGCCCAAGGTATCCCCAATGGGACTTTAGCGGTCTTAAACGGCGATGCGGGCGAGCTTACGCTTAACCCTTCGGAACAACAGATTTTGGCGGTTAAAGAGGGGAAAAAGAAGGCTTTTGAGCGCCGCCGAGCGGAAATGGCCGCGGCCTTAATCGCCTCGGAAACCACTGATGGCCATCGGATTAAGGTCGTTGGGAACATTGGCGGCTTAGGCGAGGCTTACGATATCCCCCAACTGGGCGGCGAGGGCGTGGGCCTTTTACGCTCCGAGTTTTTGTTTTTAAGGCGGTCAAAGGCCCCGGAGCAAAAGGAGCAAGAGGAGGTTTACGCGGCCATCGCCAAAGCCTTAGGCCCCGATAGGGATCTAGTCGTTCGGACTTTAGACGTGGGCGGCGACAAACCCTTGGCTTATTTACCTTTGCCCCATGAGGCCAACCCGTATCTTGGGGCCAGGGGAGTCCGTTTAAACCTTTTTGGCTTGGATCTTTTTAAGGCCCAAGTCCGGGCCATATTACGAGCCGCTCCCTTCACTAGGCTAAGTATCTTACTTCCCATGGTCACCAGCGTGGATGAGCTAAAAGAGGCCAAAGACCTAGTGTTAGAGGAAAAAGAGTCCTTAAAGGTGAAAGAGGAGGTTAAAATTGGCGTTATGGTGGAGGTGCCAGCCGCGGCTTTACTCGCGGAAATCATCGCTAAAGAGGCCGATTTTTTATCCATTGGCGCGAACGATCTGACCCAGTACGCTTTAGCCATGGACCGGGGTCACCCCAAACTCGCCAAGCTGGCGGACGCGCTCCATCCAGCGGTCTTAAGGCTGATTGATTTGACGGTCAAAGGAGCCCACGCCAATGGCAAGTGGGTCGGGGTTTGCGGCGGAATCGCCGGCGATCTTTTAGCCGGGCCCGTCTTAATAGGTTTAGGCGTGGATGAGTTAAGCGTCGCGGGTCGTCGGATCCCCACGGTTAAAGCCATGGTTAGAAGTTTAAACTTTAGAGGTTGTAAGTCTTTAGCCAGAGAGACCCTAACGATGAGCTCCGCCAAAGAGGTGAGGGGCTTTTTAGCTCAAAACGTTGGCTCGCTTGGCCTTGGGCGACCCAGCTGAAGCGGTCGCGACTAAGGGCCTGGGCGGAAGTTTAGCCTAGAGGAAAACGAAAAATGAATAATGTCTATCGCTTATAGAGGCGAGCTAGCCAGTTATTCGTCATCGTCTTCTTCATTGTAGTCGTATTCGTCATCGTCATCGTCTTCTTCATTGTAGTCGTAGTCGTATTCGTCATCGTCATCGTCATCGTCTTCTTCGTTGTAGTCGTAGTCGTCATCGTCATCGTCTTCTTCATCGTCATAGATATCGTCAGGTATTTCCTGGCAGACCTTTTCATACTCGGCGTCGGTTTTTTCCATAGCGTTGTTGTAATTATCCAGCCCTTCTTTGGTCCAGGGATCAATAATATGGTCAAGGTCATACAAGATTCTTTCCCTACGGGACATGGCGTCCCATCGGCCTGATTCAACCAGAGGTCTAATACGGGGATGGACGCGCAGAAGCTCTTGTAAAATCTCTTCCCAAAAATCTACCCAAGCGCGATAGTTTGCAAATGATAAGGGGAAATCGTCTGGCGGCGTATTTTTTGAATCAGGAAGAGTCGCGCTTCTTAATTTATAGTAAATTTGTTCCATTTCTTTCCACTCTTCGATAGTGGGAGTGAGATTTTTATCCCAAGGAAATTTATATTTAATTTCTTCTATCATAATACGCGCCATTAACAATAAATTATTATTAGTTTAATTGTATGGTAGAAAACCACGGCTAATAATCAAAATCTTGATAGTTTATCCGCCTACGGACTACAGTCGTCCAAGACCACACTATATGTGTCGGAAGTTGTCAATTACGCCGATGATTTGGTAATTTGTTGCAGAGTTAACGTGGAAGCCGCGATGAACAAAATGAGGGAACTCATGGAGGAACCCCTAAACCCTGGCTGACGGTTCATCGTCAGACGGGTTTCGTCAGACGGGTTCGTCGCCAAAAATAGCTAGGACATCGCCTCGATTAACCACGCCAAGGCCCACCGTCACTACCTTATCGCCTTGAAGGCGGTATTGTTGGCCATACTTTTTATCAATGATGGTTTTTAAGGCGTCATTGGCTCTTTTATTTAATGTCAGCGGGACATCTTTTTGTCTGACGTCTTTTTGATACTTGGTTTCAATAAGCGCCTTGGTCTGGTCTTTCAAGAACAGAGTCAAATCAGGATTCCCAATAGAGCCAGGCTCTTCGGGTCGAACGTCTATCGTAAGTCCCCGGAAGTATATCAAAAAAATGGTATTGTAGTAATTTTCATTCCAAGAGGTCTTCAGCTCGTTATCCAAAGATTTAAAGTTAGGCGGATGGAGGCCCGCCGGGACACCGGCTAAGACGCCTCGGAGAGT
>JAISRZ010000108.1 GCA_031273455.1 Deltaproteobacteria bacterium
GCCGAAAAAGCCGAATTTGAGAAGGCCCTAAGAGCCGAAAAAGCCAAAACTGAGGCCGAAAAAGTCAGGGCTGATAAGTTAGAGTCCTTTATAAGCGGTCATTAAATATTCCACCACAAGTCAGCTACCTTTAAACAACCTGTTAAGCGCCTCATAAGCCTTTACCCCATTCTTCTGGCGGCTAAGAAGGACGCTGAAATGGCCCAGAGATGTTGGCCCAAAAATTGGCCTAGAAGGACGCTGACCCGGCGAGAGGTTTCTGGCCTTAAGCTCTAACAGTTGACCAAATTTTGAAATTTCCGGTCTCAGCTTTGAATAGCTCACCAATCTGAAAAAATCTTAATTTTTTAGCTGAAGCGCTGTTAAAGTCAGCGTGAAATAAACGAGAGTCGCGCTCATTCTATTGAAATAATAAATAATCAAGCAGAGTGTCTTAATAAAAACCCTAACTTCCAAATAATTAACCAGAAAGTTTTTAAAGGCTAACATCCCCTCAAGGCTATTAGGAGAGCCAGTTGCCTAATTTTCCCACCCCGACCCAGCCCGTGGCCGCCCTGTATGACGTGAGGTTAAGCTTAGGGAACCGGGCCATTTTAAACGGTTTGACCTTAGAGCTAACCCAAGGGTCGAAAACCGCTCTTCTGGGGGAGTCCAGCTCAGGCAAAAGCGTCTTATTAAAGACCTTAGTCGGGCTCTTCGCCCCCCAAGCGGGGGAGGTTTTTCTTTTTGGCCAAAACCTGGCCCAAGCTAAGCGCGAGGAGTTGACCGCTCTAAGGCGGCGTTTGGGCATGCAATTTCAGGCTGGGGCTTTGTTTGACTCCTTTTCGGTCCGCTTAAACCTGGCCCTGGCTAGCGAAGAGGGGGCTAAAGGCCAAAGCCAAAAGGCTAAGGTTAACTCCGAGGATATCTTAGATCTATTAAATGAAGTAGGCTTAAAAGAAGCCGCTGACCGTTTACCGGCCAGTTTGTCCGGGGGCATGCGGAAACGGGCCGCTTTGGCTCGGGCTTTAATCGGGGACCCGGATCTGGCCATTTTTGATGAGCCCACCGCGGGCTTAGATCCCCAGACCTCCAGCCGGATCATTAACCTTCTAAACGAGCTGGCGGCCCAGAGCGACGCGGCCATGGTCTTGGCCACGACCGATCCGGACGTGGCCCGGCGGTTCGCCCAGCGGATCGTCTTAATTAAGGACGGTCAGGTCCACGCCACCGGGTCCTTAGAGGAGTTACGGGCTTTAAACGACCCCTATATCCATAACTACTTACGGCGGTTAGACGAGTCCAGCCTTGGGAACAATTAAGGTCCTCTTAGCCCGCGTCGCCCCTTTGGCGAAAGACTTATCGCGAGCTAGACTTTATCTGCCCGCCTATCGGTTAGAAAAAATAGACCGTTATAAAAAAGAGGGCGATAAACTAAGATCTTTAGCCGCGGGGTTATTGTTGGCCCGGTTTTTAGGGGTCAGACAAGATGAGGATCTAATTATTGAGCCTTACGGTAAACCGGTTTTACGGGCCAAAACCGGCCCTTTTTTTAGCTTAAGCCACTCCGGGGACTACGCGGCTTTGGCCATTGGGCCCAGCCCTTTAGGCTTGGATCTGGAGCGGGATCGCCCGGATCTTAAGTGGCCGATAATCGTCGCCCAGATCTTAACCCCCTTCGAGCTTCATCTAATGTCCACTTACCCCAATCCCCCTAAGTTCGCTCTAGCGGCCTTCACCTTAAAAGAAAGTTTAGCCAAAGCCACGGGCGCGGGTTTAAGCGGCGGGGCTTTAACCCTAAACGTGATGACCGCCACTGACCCCATCTTTTTTAAGGGCCAGAAATGGTCTTTAGGCCATTATTTAGTGGGTGACTATAACTTAGCCCTAAGCGTCCAAGAGCCTGGGGGACTCCAGTTCTTCGAGGTTCAAGACCTTATCGATAACCCCCTTCTCACCCCCTTAACCCCCCAGATTATCTTCCCTTTAGCCCTTTAACCATCTAGCCTTGAGCCCTTGAGCCCTTGAGCCCTTTAGCCGCCCCAACCCTAACCCTAAGGCCTTTCGCTAGCCAGCCAAAAAGGCTAACGGTCAAAGCCCTAGTCGGAAACCTAGCCGGAACCTTAAAGGGCTCAGCCCGAAAAGCCCTTCTTTTAAGGGCGAAAAATAAAAGCCCTTTGAGCTAGAAGTTAAGTTAGCCCCGGAAAGGCCCGGGGCCTAGCGGCCCCGGGGGTTAAGATTGGTGGTTAAGGGCCTAAAAAGGGGGGTGGTTATAGGTTATTTCATCTCGGTGGTGATGGCTTGGACGATCTCCATGATGTTGGAGGAGTTTTCCTGGATCTGGGTGAACTTATCTTGGACGTCAATGGAGTTGGACACGCCTTTTTTGACGTTTTGTAAGGTGGTTTCGATCATCTTCCGGGTGTCTAGAACTGAGTTGGCGCTTTTGACCGCGAGGTTCCGGACCTCATCGGCCACCACCGCGAACCCCGAGCCGTACTCCCCGGCCCGGGCCGCTTCCACCGCCGCGTTTAAAGCTAAGATGTTCGTTTGGAAAGAAATGTCCTCAATGGACTTTAAGACCGAGACAATCTTATTGGACAAGCCATCGATCTCCCGCATGGCTTGGGACATGCGCTCAATGGTCCCGCCAGCCTCGACCACGGACTGGTGGTTAAGGTTGGAGATCTCGTTAATCTTCTCCACGTGCTCCCGGCCTTGGCTTAAGCGTTTTAAAAGATAATGCTGGCAGTTGTCCGGGGTGTTGACGCCTAGGTGGATGGCCGCGATCATCTTCTCGCAGGAGTTATACCCGCAACCAGAGCAGTTAAAGAACTCCTCATCGCCCTTTTTGCCCAAACGGTGGATAATCTCGGTCCTTTCGATGGGCGAGACCTTGGCTCTTCTATAGTTGGCCGAGTGATCCACGTAATGGCGGTCATAGTACTCCGGGACCCAGTAGCTGGCCACCAGGGCGTTAATGTCTTTAGCCTTGGTTTTCCGGCGAAAGAGACCTTTTTTCTCCTCCGGGCTAAAATACCGCCGTAACTTTTGGTCCCGCTCTTTAACCTTATACTCCAGCTCATCAAAGGTGCTTTCGTGAATGCCTGGGACCCCAGTGCCCCCGGCGCAGCCGCACTCGCAGTTTAAGGCGTCGATTAAAAGGGGGGCCACCCCGGCCTGGATGGACCGGCTTAAGGACTCCAAGTACTCATAGACTAACCCAGGGCCCTCTATTTTGCGGGTGAAGCTAGTGGCTTTGTCGTTATACCGCTCCAAAGTCTTCATGAGGCCGCCCGGGGTGGGGAAAAGGACGGCCCTTTCGGCTAAGGGCCCCTCGTAGAGCGTTTTGGGAAAGGAATTAAGGTCCACGCCTTGACCGCTGATATACTCCAGTAAGCTCGCGAAGGTGACGTTGTAATCCCCAAACCCCGTCTCGTCAAACTCCCTTTTTTTGGCGTAGCAAGGGGACATGACGGCGATCTGGTGACCCCTATACTCCGGGTAAAACCGGCGAATCATCTTCATGCTGTGGAGCATGGGGCTATCGCACGGGGCCAAGTGGCGCAGAAGCTCGGGCTGATAAACCTCGCAGTAAGTGACCACCGCGGGGCAAGGTTGGGCCAAGACCGTAACTGGCATGACCCTTTTAATGTGCTCGTAATAGCTCTTAATGGTCAGCTCCGCCCCAAAACTGACGTCAAAGACCGCCTCAATACCCAAAGACTTTAACCAACCATTAAACTGTAAGTACTGGTCCGGAAAAGTGGAGGCCACCGCCGGGGCCACGATGGCGATCATCTTGACGTTATTGGACAAATCCCGCATGAACAGGGAAAAATCATCCAGCCCGACCCGCGCCCCATGCTGACAAGCGTAGACGCAGTGGCCGCAGCCAATGCACAGATCGTCCACCACCCGCACGGTTTTGCCATTAGTGGCGTCATTGGCGAACTTAACCGGGCAGGCGGCGATGCAACGATGGCAGTTAACGCATTTCTCATCAACGGTCTTAATAACTGGCTTTAAGCGGCCCATGTTTTTTTCCCTAAGTGGATCGGCTAAAAATCGCGAAAAACTGGCTAACTCCCCTTTAGACGCCGAAAAACCCATTTGAAGCTAACCGTCTTACCGGTTAGCTTCAAAGAAGGCGCCTAAAAGTCAGACCTCAAAAATCCCCCAAAATAGGTTGGCCCCCAGGCTAAAACCTTTCAGCCCCCCCTTTTTGGATAAAAGACTTAACGGACAGCCTGGCCAACCTATAGTGGCCCTATGGACACGGAAAAACGATAAGACTTTTGGTAAGGGATTGTACGGTCAAGTCGAAAATCAAAAGACGCTCAACCATAAAACTCATAAAGACGCGCGAAACGATTAAAAAAGGCCCAAAATTTACGAAAAAACTATTCTAAAAAAGGGGGTTCCGGTCTGTTAGGGACTAAAGGCCTTCGCCACCTATCCCTAACCCGGGCCTGACCAGAAAAGGGCGCCTCCCGGCGAAAAACAAAAAAAAACGAGCTAATTCTAAAAGCTTTTAATCCTTATCTGGAATAATACCATTTAAAACATGAAAAAAACTTAAATTATAATGTGAAAAAAAATTTAATACTTAAAAGAGGAAACTTATAGAAAAATTGCGTAAAATTAATTATCGATAACTAAAAATATATTTAATTTTCTTAAATACTAAACCAAACAATATTGAGCGACAAAGAAATAATATTGAACTTAAAGAGCGATCTTCTTGGGAGGACCACGAATATCAGCTTTCTTTCCCAAGGAATAAGCGGCTTTTAATAGAATATGTTCTTTTTTTTCTCAAAAATCAAGCCCCCCGCCAAGGAACGCTAGTTAACCGCTAATAGACTAATTGACTCTAAGGCGATCGTTTATAATCATAGTCCAATAAGATCGGTCTTGGTTAAATAACTAAAAACGCCATGGTTAGATCGGGCTTTAGGTCTAAAAATTGGCCCCCAAATAAGCCTAAAAGTTAGGCCCCCCAGAAAGTCTAAAGATAGGCTGAAGAAAGCCTAAAGAAAGCCTAAAGATAGGCTTAAAAATACGCCCCAGTACAATAAGACTAAAGATAAGCTTCCAGATAAGCCCCCTATTCCCGCCCCCCCGGGCGATTTGGGGCTAAGACCCGCCCATTTAGTCCAGGTGGCTCTAAACGGGCCGCCTGGGCCAGATTCCGTTAGTTTTTGGGGCGGGTTAGCCTGGAGGTTAGCCTTTGGGTTAGCTTCTGAGGTTAGCCTCTGGGGTTGGCTTCTGGGTTGGCCTCTGGGTTGGCCTCTGGGGTTGGCCTCGAATCGGGAGTGATTAATTAACGCGGCCTTGCGGTCAAGCGACCTTGGTCAAGCTTAAAATGGCCGGCTAAACGACCCACATCCGGTCGTAAGAGCTGGCGTATGGTCTAAGTGTCTGGTTTAGGCGTAGGGGTCTCTTGGCCTTGGGTCTGGCCAGATGGTCTTTGGCCTTTGGGTCCGGCCAGATGGTCTTTAGCCTAGGGGTATAGCCCTATGGTCTTTGGCCTTGGGGTCCGGCCAGATGGTCTTTGGCCTTGGGGTCCGGCCAGATGGTCTTTGGCCTTAGGGTCCGGCCAGATGGTCTTTGGCCTTGGGGTCTGACCATAAGGCTTCATCAGAACGGTTAGTCAGGGGTCTGAACAACCTTGGGTCTGACCACAAGGACTACCATAAAGTCTGGCCAGAAGGTCGCTTCTAAGGGGTCTGGCTATAAGGGCTAGCCGCTATATAGGCTAAAAAAACCGACATTTTTGGCGGAAAGTTTAAAGAAGGTTTGGTTAGCCAGACAGGTTAGCCTTAAGGGGGTACCCGGTCATTAAAAGATAATCGCAAGGGCCTATTAGCGCCTAAGACCAACCCCACTCCTCTCCCCCAGATGGCTCGAAGAGGCGGATCAATATAGATGGATCGAATAGGCGACCCGAATAGCCGGCTCGAATAGGCGGCTCGGATAGGCGACCCGAATAGGCGACCCGAATAGGCGGCTCGAATAGGCGGCTCGGATAGGCGACCCGAATAGGCGACCCGAATAGGCGGCTCGAATAGGCGGCTCGAATAGGCGACTCGAATAGGCGGCTCGAATAGGCGACTCGAATAGCCAGAAATAAGCGGCGACCCGCCAGGGCCAGAACTTTTCGGCCCAACTCTGGGGCACCAAGTCTTGGGCGCGGCTTTTCCGGCTCTTAGCCCTTAAAAGAATGTTTTTAAACGAAGATCTTAGAAAGACTATTATTAAGCAATTTTTAATCATTATTCGTACGTTATTAGTATTTAAAGGATAATATAGAAATAATGTTTATTGAATCTATCAGTTTAATCCCCTAATTATTTTATTCTACAAATTTAACAACATTAATTTATTTATCTAATATTTTACTTAAAAACATAGCTTAATTTAGCCTCTTTTTAAAGCGCGCCCGGATATTATTACGTATTTTAATATTTTTATAGATATTTTCTATAAACTAATATATAGTGCCAAATTTTAAATAATTAGACTGTATATTTTTAATAAAAATAAAAATAAAGATTATAATTTTTTATTAGCGCGATAATAATCCGTTTTTTCTCTAGATAGCTTTTTATTGACATTTAACTAAATTTTATCTCCCGAAAAAATGGGGCTTAAGCTAGTCGATAGCTTTAAGGCCCTTAAAGAACCTCTGGCGGGCTCAAATCCACCAGTCCCGGCCATAATTCCAAATAGTGGAAAATTTCCCTTGATATTTTCCGTAAAAGCTATATAATAACCGCGTTCCAGCTTTTAATGAGGTTTCGCCCTTAATTTTAGCGAGACCGACCTCAATATTTTTTTAATATCTTCTTAACTTAACGAGGAGGATGACATGATCCAGTTACGGGCCCATCCCCCGGCCAAAGTCATATCCCCGGCCTTTTTAAGCCTTTTTGTGATTTGGTCCTTTTTACTAGCTCCAGCCTGTTTATCGGATATAGCCCTATTTTCCGCTTTCGCCGATAAAGCCAAACCTCGAGCGACCAACGTCCGTCAGACCAAAGCGGCCAAGGCTAAGTCGGCCCAGAAAACGACTCTAACCAAAACCACCCGGGCCACCCAGAACATAAATAATAAGTCCATAAACGCCAAGACGATCAATAAAAAGACGCTCAATAAAAAAACTTCAACTTCCAAACAACCGCCAATTTCTCTTAATAAAAAACTCTCCCCTAAATCCGTCAGCCAAGTTACGCCCTCTAGCCTTGATCTAGAGGAGTCTTTAGCATTAGCCGACCCGGTCGCGGACGATGAGGATCGCGATCTCATTAACTTTTCCACCGTGACCCAAGGGTTGACCGGTCGATTGACCACCGGGACAGCGGGCAATGAGTTTTTAGCCAAATACGGTTTACTGCCCCGTAAAGCCTCTTTAAGCGGGGACGATAAGTTCGCGGCCTTGGATTACGACCAAGCCCCTAGGTCCTCGCGGTTCTTACGCTTAAGCCAAGGGGTCACCAACCGCCTTTTACTGAACGCCTATAGCCAAACCGGTCGCCCCTTTGAGGTTAACGGTCGGGCCCCAGCCACTGGTTTTGACGACCCGGGGTTAGTCCAATGGCTTTACGCCCAGGTCGGGGTTAGGTTGCCCACTAAAGCCGCGGACCAAGTGGCCGCCGGTCAAGCCGTGGCCAAAGACCTGTTGCGGCCGGGGGATCTATTGGTCTACAAAACCCCCAAAGACCCGGACTACGTGGTCGGCGTCTACGCGGGCAATGGCACCTTTATCTTAGCCTCGAAAAGACACCGCCGGGTGACTGAGGCGGCGGCCTTTGACACCGAATACGGCCCCTACTTTATCGGGGGCCGCCGGTTTTTAGACGATCCCAAAGCCGCGCCCTTATCCGATGATCTAAAAACCGAGGCCACTAACGGCGCGGTTAAGCTAGCCTTGGCCGAGCTCGGGGATAACATCCCCAAACCGGCCAACATCTACGGCTCGCCCAAGAAAATTAAGTCCAAATCCTACCGTAAAGGTAAAGCCAATAAACGGGGCTCTAAAAGTCGAGCCACCGTTAAAAAAGGCGCGGTCAAGAAAACCACCCGGGCCAAGTCCTTTCGTTAAACGGTTCTATCTCTAAGCGCGATAAGCTATGGGCTTATCGCGCTTATACTTTGGAGAGCCAAAAAAAACTTTAATGCCCAAGTACGACTCTTACGATAAAACCTTCGCCCGCCGGGGGAAAAAACCCTCCTATAAGCCCCACCCGAAAACCCGCGACTTTAAAACCCCCACCCTAGCCGTCGCAAAACCGACCTTAGTCTCCAGTGAGGCCCAAAATCTTTTAAACCAGATTGGCGTCCCGGATAAAAGCGAGTTTGTCCCGGATCCTTTTCAACTCCAAGCGGTGGATTTGGCGGCTATCTATGACGTTATTGTCGCGGCCCCCACGGGTAGCGGCAAAACTTGGATCGCGACCGAAGCTATCGCGAGAGAGCTAGCCGGGGGGGGCCGAGCTTGGTACGCCTCGCCTTTAAAGGCTCTGTCCAACGCCAAGTACTTAGAGTTTCGAAAGATCTTTGGGGAAGAGATGGTGGGGTTAGTCACTGGGGACAACCGCTTTAACGTGGGGGCCCCGGTCGTGGTCGGAACCACAGAGATCTTAAGGAACCAACTGTACGACGCCATGTCCTTTACCCAGGATGGCCGCTTAGGAAGCGATCTCGTTGTCTTGGATGAGGCCCACTACTTAGGCGATCCCGAGCGGGGGGTGGTCTGGGAGGAGGTTTTAATCTACTTACCGACTAGGGTCAGGCTCTTACTCCTTTCCGCCACCATCGCCAACGCCAAAGAGCTAGCCGATTGGCTCACCAAAAACCGGGCTCATCCGACTAAAGTCGTTTTAGGCGGGGAAAGACCAGTCCCTTTGGCCCCCTTATGCCTCCACCAAGGGACCTTAACCACCTTACAAAGGGCCATCCGTAAAGACAGGGCCAGTGGCCCGCGCCAACCCCGTCATCTCCAAACGCGCCTTAATTACAACCAAATTTTAAAGGGCTTAGAGAGCTTGGATCTAACCCCGGCCATCTTCTTTTTAGCCTCCAGAAAACAATGCGATGAGGCCGCTAAATCCATTGTGGCCGTCCCGGAGCCTCAGGAGAAACGCTTAAGAAGGCATGAGGTCATCCAAGAGTATTTAAGCGACTTTCCGTTTTTAAGTCGCTCCCCTCGGGTCAAGACCCTGGAGAACTTAGCCGTGGCCGCCCACCACGCCGGCCATTTGCCGTCTTACAAGATGCTGGTCGAGGACCTCATGAGCCAAGGGCTCTTAAAGGCCATCTTCGCCACCAGCACGGTCTCGGCCGGGGTCAATTTTCCGGCCAGAACCGTGGTCATTCCCCAAAGCGACCGCTTTAATGGCTCTGACTTTCGCCCCTTATCAGCCACGGAGTTGGCCCAGATGACCGGCCGAGCCGGTCGTCGGGGCCAGGATTTGATTGGCTTCGCCATCATCTTGCCCGGGCCTTATACCCAGTTAAAGCACTTAGAGGCTCTTTTCCATTCTGAGCCCGAGCCCATTAGAAGCCAACTGGTCATGAACTTTTCCATGGTTTTAAACCTCATTGGGGCCATGGATCTCGGGGATATCCATCTCCTTTTGGCCCGCTCTTTAGCCGCCTGGCAGAAGGCCAAAAACAAAACCCCCAAAAGCTTAGGCCAAGCGGTCCAGACCATTTGGTCGGACTTTGAGGACCATTTAATCTTTTTAAAAAAAGAGGGTTTAGTCAACAGCTTCGACCAGTTGACCGAATGGGGGGAACTAGCCGCGCGCTTAAGGTTGGAGCATCCTTTAGTCTTCTATCAAGCCATCCGGCAAAAAGCCTTGCCCACCTCGGATCCGGCCCTTTTAGCCGGGGTGGTGGCTAGCTTCATTAACGATAAACCCAGTATAGCCACTCGGCCCACTGGCCCCTTAAAAGACGCCTTAAATCGGGTTATCTGGGCCGTGGCCCCTTTGGTGGAAAAGTTAGGCGAAGCTGGCTTTCCGGTCCCGGCCTGTCAAAAGAGAGCGGCCATCGCGGCCTACGATTTCGCTAGCGACAAACCCTTTAGCGAGGTCACCAAGTTTTATGGGCAAGACGAAGGGGACGCGGTGCGCCTTTTCTTGCGCACCGCCGAGTATTTAAACCAACTAAGAAACCTCCCTGGCCAAAAGGAGCTTTCCCAAACCGCCGCCATCGCCCGGCAAAAACTTCTAAGGGAGCCGGTTCTTTAAAAGGGCGGCTAAAAAACCCTGCGGGCGGTGACGTAGTGGGCTTTATAGTACTTATCGGACAACTTGACCGTGGTCACCTTGCGGCCCCGGCCCGGGGCGTGGATCATGCGGCCTTGGCCAGCGTAAATGCCCACGTGGTTGACCCGACCGCCGGACTGGAAGAAGACCAAATCCCCGGGGGCCAACTCGGATTTTTTGACCGCCCGGCCGGATTTAACTTGCTTAGAGGAGGAGTTGGGGAGCTTTAAGCCGTTTTCCTTATAGACGTACCAAACTAACCCACTGCAGTCAAAACCTTTGGGCGAGCGGCCCCCATAAACGTACGGGACCCCCAAGTACTTCTGGGCGGTTAAGACCGCTTTGACCCCTAAACTGGACCGTTTAGTTTTTTTGGCGCAACCAGCCAGACCCACGGCTAAAGCCAGGATCAAGACGAGGATTAAAGGTGTTTTTTGGGGCGACATATCATCACCTAAGGCCTTTAAAGCTAAATAAAACTCTTTTTAAAACAAAAACGCGTTAATTCGCTCACGGGATCTCGAAAAGATCCTCTTCGACACTAAGATCAATAAGCGAAATTTAGGCCAATAAGTTCGGCTAAATTAGTTTGGATCCCTCTAAAAACCGCTGGGAAACTATCTTTAGGTATCACTTGGAAGCGCTAGTTCTTGAGACGAAAAACACTAGTCACCCTAGCTATTGTTGTTTTAATTATCCAGAATTAAACCTAATATCAAAGCTATTTTAAGAAATTAAGAGCTATTTGTAAAGAGGGAAGATAAGTCCGCCTTAAGTTTTTTAAAGTCAACGGTTAAAGTTAAGGGGCGGACAATTTCTAACGGCGTGGGCCGCTTAGGGGGTCCGGATCCACTTTGGGGCGGGTTGGTTGGTGGCGGGTTGGCTGGTGGCCGAGCTGGGAACGGTTGGCTGGGCATTGGTTGGCTGGGCATTGGTTGGCTGGTGGATCCGTTTGGCTGGAAGCCGAGCTGGTTGGGAGCAGTTGGCTGGGCTCCGACTGGCTGGAAGCAGGGTTGGCTGGGAGTGGTTGGCTGGAAGCCGGTTGGCTGGTGGCCGAGCTGGCTGAGAGCTGTTGGCTGGAAGTCGGTTGGGAGCGGTTGGCTGGGCGCAGGTTGGCTGGAAGCCGAGCTGGAATCGGTTGGCTGAGAGCCGAGCTGACTGGAAGCCGAGTTAGCTGGTGGCCAAGCTGGCTGGATGCCGGAGTAACTAAAGGATTGGGGCTTCAAGACCAAGGCCAAAAGCTTAACCCAAAGGTATCCACCAAACCCAAGCGGTTGGGGCTAGAGTAATTAACGCTAAGTAACTGAAAAAATTAGCTAAAGTAGCCCTTTAGATAACTTTAAAAAACTTGACATCTCTTTTTAGGCGGTCTATTATCGGGGCCACAGAACCACTGGCCGGGGATCTTAAAAGATAACGCCTTAGGTTCTATTGGGGTCAATTGCGGTCTATGGCGGTCTTAGGGTCTCTGAACTTTGGTAAAATTAAGCCACAACTTTAAATATTGATTTTTATTAGAAAATATTAAGCCAAGACCAGCGAGATATTGAGGTTCTTTATGAGTGACGCCCTAAGTCAGTTTTACGCGGATAAAAAAGACCGGATTAAAGCCTTAGGGTCCAATGACAACTTAAAGCGTCAGGCTTTGGGTTTTATGCGGGAATCAATTGTCTCTAGGTACCTCTACAACTTCAGTTGGCTTGGGTTACCCATCATCCAGTTCCCACAGGATCTGGTGGCACTCCAGGAGATCATCTGGGAGAGGAAACCGAGCCTCATCGTGGAAACTGGGGTGGCCTATGGCGGCTCGGCTATCTTTTACGCCTCTTTAATGGCTACGCTGGGCTTGGGCGGTCAAGTTCTTTCCATTGATATCGCGATCAAAGACTCCACCCGGACCCGGGTGACGGAACATCCTTTAGCTAACCTCATTACCTTAGTGGAAGGCGATAGCTCAAACCCAGCGGTTTTCGCTAAGGCCCAAGAGCTGGCCGCTAAATCTGGGTCGGTCATGGTGGTCTTAGATTCCTTGCACTCCCACCAGCATGTCTTAGCTGAGCTTAAGCTCTACCATGAACTGGTGACCCCAAACCAGTACTTGGTGGTTTTTGATGGGTTCATGGATCACTTCCCCGAGCTCTTTGACGGAACCAAGCCTTGGGGGCCAGGGTCTAACCCTTTAACGGCCACCCGGGCCTTTCTGGCGGAAAACGATGATTTCACGATTGATTGGGACCTATTAAACAAGCTGGCCATAACCGCCGCCCCGGAAGGGTACCTTATAAAAAAGGGCTAAAAAGAAGAGCTATACAACCTTTTTAACGTTTTATTTTTATTTATTTATAAATAGTTTTAGATATATTACGGTGTTTAAAGGAATAAATTAACTGGCCGATTCGCTTAGGGCCATTAACTTTGGGGAGGGATTTAATGAGTGAGGAACTGGACCGGTTTTACCGGGAAAAGGCCGCCAGAATAAAGGATTTGGGCGTTAATCAGCCCTTCCGCGAGGCCTCCAGGGGCTTTTTAAAAGAGTCCCTTAAGGTCGATTACAGTTACAATTTTTCCTGGCTCGGTCGCCCGATCATCCAGTACCCCCAGGACATTGTGGCCCTCCAAGAAATCATCTGGGCCACTAAACCCAAGCTCATCGTGGAAACTGGGGTGGCTCATGGGGGCACCAGCGTTTTTCTGGCTTCCATGCTAGAGCTCTTGGGCGGGGAAGGAATGGTCCTTTCCTTGGATATTGAGATCCGGGCCCATAACCGCCCTCTAATCGAAAACCATCCTTTAGCCAAACGGATTAAACTTTTAGAAGGCGATAGTATAGGCCCAGAAGCCATCGCCGAGGCCCAATCCTTAGCCGAGCGCTATGGGCCAACCATGGTCATGCTGGACTCCTCCCACACCCATGACCATGTCTTAGCCGAGTTACGGCTTTACTCCAAGCTGGTTACTAAAGGTTGTTACCTGGTGGTCTTTGACGGGGTGGTGGAACAGTTCCCGGAGCTTTACTCCAACAACGCCCGGCCTTGGGGCCCAGGTAATAACCCTTTAACGGCCACCCGGGCCTTTCTGGCGGAAAACGATGATTTCATAATTGATTGGGACCTATTAAACAAGTTGGCCATCACCGCCGCCCCGGAAGGGTACCTCATAAGAAAATAAAGGCTTGAAAGCCAAGTGGTGGGGTTAAAGGCGCCTGACCCTAAGGAACAGTTTTAAGGCCTTTAACCTCTGGGTAGCCATCATGGCTTCCCCAAACCAACCCCGATTAAGTTTGCCCCAATAAATAACCCCCCGAAAGGGGGGTTAAGCGTTTTAGCTCTATTTATAGATATTAAGCTTCGAAAAGTTCTTGAACTTAGGTTCTTTAACAATAAAGATCGCGCTTAAAGGAAAAGTCTTAACCTTCTAAAGGCGGCCAAATAAAAACTTCCTCCTCTCGCCCGGTCTTAGGTAAGTCCTTTAACCGGACCCGACCGTCTTCAATAATTAAACGCCCACTAGCTAACCAGGCTAAAGCTTGTGGCAATATCCGATGCTCCACCTTTAAGATCCTCGCGGCTAAAGTCTCAGGCTCGTCCTCGTCCAAGACCGGAACGCTCCCTTGAATGATAATCGGCCCACTGTCCACGCCTTTTTCCACTAAATGGACCGTGGCCCCGGCCAGTTTGACTCCGCTAGCCACTTCCAAAGGCCAGACGTCTCGGCCAGGAAAAGCGGGCAATAAGGCGGGATGGACGTTAATGATCTTATTGGGAAAAGCGGCAAGAAAGACTGGACCCAAGACCCTTAAAAAACCGGCTAAGACCACTATCTCGATCTCATGCGGGGCCATGACCTCTAAAAGACGCCGCTCAAAACCGTCCCGATTGGCGTGATAAGCGGTTCGTGGCACCACCGCCGCGTACAAACCCCACTCCCGGGCGATATTGATAGCCCCAGCCTCCTTACTGTCCGCGAGAACCAGTCTTAACTCGGCTGGGCCTAATAAACCAGCCTCAGCGGCCTCCAATAAGGCCAAAAGATTGGATCCGCGACCAGAGCATAGGACCGCGACTTTCATAGAGCCTCCGCGCTAAAAAACCGCACCCGCTCCTCGCCTTCGCGCGGCTCAATAAAACCAACCACCTGGGCCGTTTCTCGATGATCCTCCATAATAGCCATGACCGGGTCCACTTCGTTTTCGGGGACGATTAAAAGTAAGCCTAAGCCCATATTAAAGGTTCGGTAAAGCTCTAAGGTGTCTAGTTTACCCTCTTCCCGCAAGAGATCAAAGATCGGGGGTTTCTCCCAAGCCTTTAAGTTAATGGCCGCCCGACAGCTATGGGGCAACACTCTAGGTAAGTTATCCAGAATCCCGCCGCCAGTTATGTGAACTATGCCGTGGACCTCTTGCCGGCGTAAGGCGCTTAAAACTGGGCTCACGTAAATCTTGGTGGGCTTTAAGAGGATATCGGCCACGGTTTCGCCTAGGAAAGGGGAATCGATCGTAAGGCCCATCCGGTCAAAGATAATCTTCCGGGCCAGAGAATAGCCGTTAGAGTGGAGACCAGAGGAGCTTAAGCCAATAATCTTATGGGAAAGGCCGATTAAACTACCGTCAATAATCTTGCTTCTTTCCACCACCCCCACCGCGAACCCAGCCAGATCGTAGTCCGACCCTTGGTAGAAGTCAGGCATCTCCGCCGTTTCGCCGCCTAATAGAGCGCAGCCCGCTAAACGACAGCCCGCGGCTATCCCCCCGACAATAATTTCCACTTTTTCCGGGGCGATCTTGGAAGTGGCTAGATAGTCCAAGAAAAAAAGCGGCCTCGCCCCTTGGGTTAGAATGTCGTTAACGCTCATGGCCACAAGATCCTGACCAACCGTGTCATGACGATCGGCCATGATAGCCACTTTAAGCTTTGTCCCCACCCCATCGGTGGAAGAGACCAGAACCGGGTCGTCCAACTGGAGAGACCCTAAACCATATAGACCGGAAAACCCGCCAATGTCATTTAAGACTCGAGTGTCAAAGGTGGACCGGGCTAAAGGCGCGAGCCGGCGAACCGCCTCTTGGCCGGCGTCAATGTCGACCCCAGAATCCCGGTAAGTTAAGCTATCGCCATCATTAAGGCCCATTAGGATCTCCCATAAAAACCTGGCTTCCGCGAAAAAAGCGCCCTTTTGGAACGCGAGGCTCCAACGGCCTTCATATCGACCACGCCTTAGAGCGGATTCTTGGCATTATAGACCAAAACCGCCCGACCGCCAAACGCCAAAATACTAAACAATTGTCTTTCACGACTTACTAAACGTCTTTAAAGGAGTTAGTAAAAGTTTACTTTAGCCACTAAAATTTAATAATAATTATTTTAAGTGATAGTAATCAGCTTAATAAGCTAAATATAATTAAAATAAAAACTATATATAATTATAAACAAGCTAAGAACTTGTACAAAATTAAATAAAAGATAATTTAGAGCATAATATTGTCATTAAAATATCTAAAAATTGATATTGTCTGGAGGTCTGGAGAGATGGGCCAGGGATGGATGGCCAGGGATGGGGGTGTCAAAAGGTTAGTTGTCAAAAGGTCAGAGGCGCCTTTAGGGGAAGATCTGGCTTAAAGTCAAAAAATACGGGGGCTGGATCAATTTGTCGGCGAAATAAGGCCTAGCGTCTATCATCCTCAATAGTTCACGATTAAGACCTCATCCGCTGAATCGGTCTTGTCCTTGGTATGATAGTTGCTGTTGCCATAGCTGTGATTAAGGTGAATGATACGGTACTTCTTAGCCCACTCTGTGAGTATCGTATTCGTTTGGCCTTTGCTCGCCAGAACATTTGACAAAGCGAACCGAATACGCCGCTCGTTCAGCGAATCCAACAGCCCAAGTAAGTCACGCTCATTTTGCTCGTTCCACCCGTCCTGTTCGTTGTAAGTCGCGCGGGTAATCAGATAGGGTGGGTCGCAGTAAACAAGGCTGATCGAAGTCAATTCGGTTGTGTCAACCTCGCGAAAATCAAAGCTTGTAAAGCGATAGTTTCCCTCGCGGAGCCTATCTATAAACGCGGTCAGCTTGGCCTTCATTTTGTCGTTAAAATCACGCTTACCGACAGGTAGATTAAACTCGCCTTTGGCGTTGAAACGAATCTGATTGTTAAACGCGTAAACAATTAGCACATACAGCGCAATATAGTAGGCGAAATAATTATTCTTAGCGTTAAAATCGGCGCGAAGTTTGATAAAAGGCTCACGATTGAAGCTACTTAATCCAGAAGAGCTTTTACAGCCGTAACGCTTATAGCCGTGGTCCGTTGAGCGCGACAGCCCATACCGCGTAATAATATCGTCAATCATAGTTAAAACGTGACTACTACCGAGATTGCGGAATGTGTTAAATAAATAGAAAAGTTGCGGACAGCTATCGTTAAAAATTACCCGGTCAGCGTTGACATTCACGCCGACATCGCCGCCGCCGCAGAACAGATCTAGAAACGTGTCAATTTTCTCCGGGAAGCGCGGCAAAATCTGCGGCAAAAGCTTAAACTTACCGCCTGTATAGTTGAGCGGAGACTGGATAATCACTCGATTTTTTATCTTAGAAACACACAGGAACAATCGCTCTTCGTGTTCGTCAATATCGGACTTACCCGCCGAGAACGGCTTATAATCCCGCTTGAATACTGAGACATCGCCCTTGGCGGAAAGAGCGCGCATAATATCCGTGTCGCTAATCTTGGCGTTAGAACGGTCATTGCCCTTTTGCGCCATATTGTTATACGACAGCAGTATGTATCGGGCGTTGATGTTCTGAATCAACCGCTCAAACGCCGCCGTGGCTTTATTTGTGCAATAGTCGCTTTTAAGAGCTGACCTATCCATTTTCCGAGCGACGCCGGAAACGGAGGGCTTTTCCCACCGCGCGATGTTCTCCAAAAGGTGATAAGCGTCGCAGTATTGCCGCGAGTTATACGGTGGGTCAATATAGACCAAATCGACAGTTATCCGCTTGACTAACTCGTTTGTGTCCTCATTATAGCAGATATTGCCGCTGTGTAGATTTTCAGACGGCGATGGAACAGACAATTCAAGGTGACGGTCAAGCTCAACGCCTTGCCGGAAGGCGTCATAATGACCGCAGGTGTTGGCTATCTTATCCGCGGCGTACAGGAGCGATGTAATCAGTAAGGCCCGCTCACGCTCGTTTATTTCGCCGTCTAAGTAACGGGTTTCAATATCCTCGCGGATATAGCCAATTCTGCGGCAGTTATTAAGACTGAAAAATGTGTCCGCAAAGGTTAGGCTCATATAGTTATCCACTACCGACATTACCGTATTGTAACGCGTGATTAACCGGGCTATCTTATCTCGTGAGTACGCTTGCGGCGAGAACCACGCCAGATGGCAGATATAGTTACTGTAAAGGTTGTCATTGGTAATAAGTCGCTTGTCCGTAAACGCGGACGCGACAGCGCCCGTCCCAGCGAAAATGTCCGCGACGACATTAACGCCCTTACAATTCTCCGCGACCACTCGCGTAATGAACGGTAGGAGCTTATATTTATTGCCAAGATAACGGCGATTATTGATGTGGGTAGTCTTTAACCGTGACCGCTCCAAAGGTGGAGCGACGCTCTCATAGACCACTCGTTCCGCTAACGGCATTACTTCCCTCCTTCCGTGGTTTTAGGCTGTTCGCGCTCAACTTCCACGATGTCGCTAATGTCGCGGATAAGCGCATCGCGGCTGAAGAGTAGACCTTCCGTTGAGCGGGGCGATACCTCAGCCATCGGGCGTATTTAGCGTCATTAGGGACACAATCATTAGGGACACCGTGGCGTTACCGTGAGCGGGCCAACATCACCAATATAAATAGTATAACATATAAATCGCGCCTTGTTAAGAGTTTGTTTTCTTTTCATAAATAATTTTCACTAACAACTTCACCCAGCCGTATTCGGATTACAAGCGCAAGTTTTGAACAAGAGTATATAAATGTTTATAATTGAAGCTAGTTACCCCAATGACATCCGTAATTAGAAGGTAAAGTCAACGCTTAACGATAATGTGGATCACAAACTTTTAACTTATCTGAGCCATAATTGGCGTTAAATCCCCAAGCGGTGGTCTATGGCTGGATCTTTAGATCCCGGCCAGTTTGGAAACTTCCCCATGAAGGCTTGATCCCGGACGCCTTCGTTCAATAATCGTAGCCGCGATACCTAAACTTGGACCATTACGCGCCTTTCTCGCTACGAAAGCCGGTCAGAGAACCAGTCTTATCTCCGGGGAGATTTTTAGGGATCCGTCCTCTAGGGGCTCTCGATCATCAATGGGCGAGGAGCTTCCACGATCCAATCGGGCTTCTTATCCAAGACGTAGGTTAAGGCGCATGGGTTGGGCGCGGATCCAAGACGCTTAATAACCATCTCGGATTGTCTTTTGACACCTAAGGCTGTTCTGAGAGGGCGTAGCTAAAGGAGCCCGCGTTTAATGCCCTAACCCTAGCCCTAACCAATAGCGTTAATGGTAAGCTTACCAGTTTTAAGGCCCCTATCTATAGTAATGGTGGGTAAGTCCTTTTCCGAATGGCCATACACAAGGTTAACGTCCACCAGAAAGGCCAACCGCTATTGGACTAAATATGGCCAGCGGACTAGGAGCCAGGCCTAAACGGCAAGTTCTGGTCAAGACCACTCGCCGGGCGTAGCCCAAGGTATAAACCACTGATATGGAAATCAGAGCCCTACAACTCGCATCTGTCCCTCTGACGAGCCCCTGAGTCATTTTCCCGACCCAGAAGGTGTTTTAAGGCGTTAGCCGAGCCAACCACGGGTGGCTAAAGCCCCATTGTCACGTCCAAAACGAGAAAACCTAATAATTACGCCACGTTATGATTTGATGAACCAAGTTTTCGGACCAAATTCGGACCAAAACCCAATTTTCGGACCATTTTTCGGGGTCTAAAGGACTTCCATTTTCGAAGTTGACGGGCGTTTCTACCTTAACCAATTTTTAATTTATATAAACTACAAATTGATTAAGCTAATGTTCATTAAGATATAGAAAATCGCCAGTTCTTGAGCGGGTCCAACTATCAAGAGTTATCGAGAAAAACGATGATAAACCCAATATTTAGCATATTGCTTAATCCAAAATTTTATGTTTTTATCAATTAAGGTAAGTGGCTTAGATAATAGCTTTCCGCGTTACGAAGGCCAAAAAGATCCGGTATTGTTTAATAAAATAATTAGCCACTTTTTCCCGGAAAGCGGCTTAGTCTCGACTTTAGGCCAAAAATGGCTCTCGAGCGAAAAAACGGAGAGCGGCTTTCCGTTTTTGGCTCGTTTTTCCTCGATTTTCGCCTTTAACCCCAAATTTTCCAGGTTTCGCCCTCCGCCGCCTTTGGAGCCCAAATTTTTGGAAATTAGCCCGATCGTTTTCGATAACATATTGAAATCACTATTCTTTTTTCTCAGTTTGGCCTTAGCCAAAAATTGCGAATTTTTTTGATCGAGACCATCAACATATTGTGGTTTTTGGAAGTTACATTTATGTAGTACAACAAAACCATGATTCTAAGCCGCCAATCAAGTGATTTCGTCAAAAAAACATTTTTTTCGCCCCTTCAAAAATTTATTTTGGGGTGGGCGAAAATATTTGAAAATATATTTTCCCCAACGTTTACCGCTTTAACATAAAACTCGCCACAATAATGGCTCGTTCTATTTCCTTAGACGGTCTATTAAGGCTTAAAAAATTTTTTGAGGTATAATTACCAGCCTATTTTCGGACATTAACTAACGGGAATAGGACCCACCACAATATCCAGAAAGCGAATAATTGGCAAACCTATCAAATCGTATAATATTCCTCCAAAGCAAAAATTTTGTCAAAATCAATAACCTAGAAGCACCTTGCTTTTCGTATTGACAGCGCTTATAATTTAAGCGCAGTCGAGGAAGGCGTTTTTCAGACGCTATACTCTTAAAAGTTCGGGAAAAACCACTAACCATATTTTTCAACCTTTAACCTATGTCATTTAGGAGTGACTATCGATTATGTTGACCAAGAGCTTCATGTCTTCACGTCCATCTTTAGGTTGGGCTATTATTATAGCCCTGACGCTGTCAATTGGTTTGCCTGGCGTAGTTCTAGCCCAAAACCTAAACCTTTCGTCTTTGGATTTTTCCTTTCTTCCGCCATTCGCGCGGCCGCCCTTTCCCACCCCTAACTCCACCGCGCCTAACTTAAGCTCTTTAAAAGACGGTTCTAAAGTTTCGCCCTTTAACCTGAACCTTTTAACCTCTACTCCCGTGGGCAAGAGCCAACCCTTTCTCGAGCCAAATGACCTGGATCATCTATTAAGACTACTTCCCCGGGAGCGTGATAGCTCCTCGGGCGTGTCCAGAGCCCCCACTTTTATATATGAGGATTCAACCAGCGATCCCGCAAATGAGCGCCTACCCGACCGTCCGCCCAGCCCCAAGGCTAGTCGCCGCCGCCCGACCCCAGTTCCCGAGCCAGACGCGAGCCTTCCCGCCGACTCTAACCCCAAAGCCAATCCGCCATTAACCAACCCCAGCGAGATTTCTCCCCCAGGGCCTTCCGCGGAGGATTGGCTTTCCGATGATGAGGTCAACCAAGCCGATTCGCAAAAGATCTTTAACGATATCATGAATGAGCTTTTACCGCTGTCACCTGAGGAGATTAGACGTTTTAAGGGTAAAGTGGATAAAAGGAACAAGGCTTTAACTAATTCGCCGCCCAACTCTTTGGGCAATCGTTCCCTAACTATTAATGTCACCCCCGGGGTCACGTCCCCTAAGGTCACTGTAAGCCCTGGGTTACTTACCGCCCTAGTTTTCACCAACTCAAAAGGCGAATCCTGGCCAGTCACTTCCGTGGTCACGGGCGATAACCAATTGATTAACTCAGAAATTCATAAAGACTCCAAGCACCAGATTCTGGTTTCGCCTTTAGCTCGGAATGGCCACTCTAACCTATTGGTTGGCTTAAAGAACTTAGACCAACCCATTATGATCCGCCTTTATATCAACTCCGGCGTTGACCCTAGTCAAAACGTGGATGGCCTAGTCAATTTCCGGATCAATAGCCCCGAGCCCCCGGCTGAGCCATCTTTCGGCTCCGTTCCGTCCGCTGAAATGGAGCTTCTTTTAGATCTGTGCGATGGCTTAAGACCTAATGATGGGGTCTATCTAACCACGAAGCCAGAGCTGCCGGAAAGCTACGTTTACCAGGAACGCCCTGGGGGGCCGCTCTTTGTCCGCACCCCTTGGGACCTAGTCTGGCCAGCCTGGTCCGCCAAAGCTGGTAGCCTTAGCGGTCAAGTGGTTTACCGCATCGAGCCGGTTAAACAAATCATTATCGAGAAAGATGAGCGCTCCTTTACGGTTGACCTACCGGAAGCCCGCTTAACTAAGGAGGACTAAGGATGAGCGCCGCCGCTAATCCACCTTCGTCTAACGGTATCTGGTCTTTAGTCCAGCGACTACTGGCCAGAGTCCTGAGCTTACCCCGGGGGGTTCTCCTCTTTATGGGTTTCGTTATCACGGTCTTAATGGTGATTTTTGTCATCGCCTTTTTAATGCGCCTCCAAGAGCGAGACCAAGCTCTTTTCGAGATGGTCTCGCTAACCCCCAAAGCCGTGGAAACCGAGGTTGGGGGGCAAGGCACCCCGGACTACAACCGTTTGATTGAAGAGCAAAACGAACTGGAGGCTAAAGAAGCCGAAGCTTTGGGCCACTCTTACGTCCCAACCCCGGTCGGGCGAAACCAAGAGCCGGTTACAGAAACATCGGTCGTCCCTTTAGCCCCGCTGGAAAAGGCGGTTAGCCCGCAAGAGACCCCCGGGAAAACGCCTCTGATCCTAGCTCCCCCAGCCGTGGCCCAACCAGCCCCGCCGGCCCCGAAACCTGTTCCCAAAGCGGTTCCACCGCCAACGCCAACGCCTTTTCCGGCTAACCTAAAGAAAGCCATCTTGGATGAGTTAAAAAACGTGATCGCGGGCTCAAATAATCCCTTAACCCCCCCGGTGGTTAAAACCTCGGAAGCCACCTCAACGCCTAACCCTTTAACCAAAGACAGTTTCCCCGAGTCTAAGCCTCCGCTTAAACCGGGCGAGCTTCTCGCGGCCACGGCCACTTTAGCCATTAATAGCGATGTGCCCTCGCCCGCCATGGCCACGGTGACTTTTGGGCCCTTTAAAGGCGCGAAGTTACTCGGTTCGTTCACTAAAGGCGAGACTGGGGCGGTCTTAACTTTTAACCGCTTAATCCCGCTTAAAGGCCCTACCCTTAACATTGAGGCCTTAGCCATTGACCCGCGCACTAACCAAGCCGCCATCGCCTCCAAGGTGGAAGACCACTTCTTTCAAAGATGGGGCGGTCTTTTAGCCTCGGGTTTTCTGGAGGGCTTTGGGGCGGCTTTAGGTAACCGGGGCGGTCGAGTCTACGCCACCGGCGATATTCTAATAGAGGATCGCCCGGGCAAAACCGTGGCTGACGCCTCCCTGGAAGCCTTGGGCCAGGTGGGGCAAAAGTCGGGCGAGGTCTTTAGGAAGAACTTTGACCGACCGCCCACCATCCACATTAACGCGGGCGAGTCTTTAGGGATTCTAATTATTAGCGTCCAAGGCTTCACCCCTTAACCATATATTCACCTTGGCCTTTTAGCCTTTGTTTCACGCTTTAACTAAACCCCGTCCTTTACGGAACGACCTCGTTGGACCTCTCGCCGGATAAGCCTTCCGTTTTTAAGGCTAGGCGCTAATGACTCGCTAACTTACCGCCTAACATCCACCGCTTAAGCGATTTTTTAGGAGCCAAGGTTTGGCCCCTTACGGGACCTTTAACCTTAAATTTGGCCGCGCGGTGGATCTTAACCTTAGATCAACCGCCTCTCTCAGGGCTTTAAGACGAGTTAGGCCTTGCGTATTTAGGAGAAAAAATGATCGAACTGGAGAAAACTCCCGTTACTCTTAACCCCCAAACCCCGGAACCTAACTTATTGGGCTCCCCCAATGGAGCTGGCCCCCAAGAAGGGCCGGACGACCTTAAGCCTTTAACCGCGAAGTTTAGGTCTTTAGGCCCAGAGCAGGTTATTACGAGGCGAGAAAGCTCTTTATTATTTCCGTCTCTTAGCCCAGATAAGGGGCCCTTATTTAACCAAGGTTCCCCGCGCCTCTTCTTGGCCCCTAAAATTGGCCCCGACTCATGGTTGCTTAGGGGCGGAGTCTTAACGTTTTTAGCCGAGTTCTCCGCCCCAAAGACCCTTAACCTTCCGCTTCCTATAATGGAGGCGGACCCTAAGCTTAACGCGCTAAGCGCTTCCGCTTTAACGCCGCCGCGTTTGGTTGTTCCTGGAGACGAGCGCGCTTTGCTGGAAAGCGAGCCAACGCTTGGAACCGAGGTCGCTAAAGGTATCGCCGAGGTTACCCCAGAGCCTAGGCGACAGACCAGTCCCTTTCTCCCGCAGCCTAAAAGGATAACTTATTGGCCCAGGAATGTGGGGGGAAGAATTGTTTTTAGAAGAAAAATTACCCCGCCTAAGCGCCAAAGGTGGCCTGGATCTACCGCTCCGACTAGGGTTAGGCCGTAAAGCTATGGCCTAGCGGTTTCAGACATTTTTTCTCGACCCCTATCTTTAGGGATCAAAAATCGCTCTCTAAAGGAGACGCTTAACCGCCCGCCACCGGCGGAATCCGGAACCCCCGCCTTTAGTTCCGAGCTTTTCCGCCTTAATAGAGTCATCCGTGGCTCCGCTAGGGAGAGGTTATCTCTTCCTAGCCAGCCTTCTTTAACCCCTAACCAAGGAGACTACGGTCGCGTAGGGTTGACCACCCAAACCTAACCTTTAGACCAGGCCGCAAAGCCTTGCCTAAAGGTTAAACATAGCTTCTCCATGGGAAGCCAACTTAATGACCCTGACCGCTTTAGCGGTCGTAATCCTATCGCTCCGACTAGAGCCAGGCCCTAAAGCTATGGCCCTAGCGGCTTAAAACATTGTTTCTCGACCCCTTTCTTAAGGGATCAAAAATCGCTCTCTAAAGGAGACGCCTAACCGCCCGCCATTCCAGACGGAAACCGGAACCCCCGCCTTTAGTTCCGAGCTTTTCCGCCTTAATAAAGTCATCCGTGGCACAGCTTGGGGAGAAGTCATCTCTTCCTAGCCAGCCTTCTTTAACCCCAAACCATGGAGACTACGGTCGCGTAGGGCTGACCACCCAAACCTAACCTTTAGACCAGGGCGCAAAGCTTTGCCTAAAGGTTAAACATAGCTTCTCCATGGGAAGCCAACTTAATGACCCTGACCGCTTTAGCGGTCGTAATCCTATCGCTCCGACTAGAGCCAGTCCCTAAAGCTATGGCCCTAGCGGCTTAAGACTTTTTTTCCCGACCCCTATCTTAAGGGATCAAAAATCGCTCTCTAAACGAGACGCCTAACCGCCCACCGCCATTCCAGACGGAAACCGGAACCCCCGCCTTTAGTTCCGAGCTTTTCCGCCTTAATAGAGTCATCCGTGGCTTAGCTTAGGAAGAAGTCATCTCTTCCTAGCCAGCCTTCTTTATCCCCTAACCAAGGAGACTACGGTCGCGTAGGGCTGACCACCCAAAACTTAATGACCCTGAACGCTTTAGCGGTCGTAATCCTAAGGCTCCCGTTAGCTGGAAAGGAGGTCGCCCTTATAGACCAAGAGACTTAAATCATAAGTGACGCTCCTCTAGCTTGGCCGGGGAGCGTGTCTCCCCGGTAAAGCCTTCTTAACCACAACTAGACAAACTTGAGGGTATTGTTGGGCTAAACCCCAACATACCCTCAGATAAACTATAAACTCTGTGTCTAATAGCGCAGAGCTATCTTCCACTATTATTTTATCGCTCTAACTACCTTACTGACCCCGCTTTCGCGTCGGCCATAATCCCAAAAGCTTCTTTTAGAAGCGAAGGAGTTTTCTTGAAAAGAAAACCAGTAACAAAGGTCAAGTGGCCCAAGGCTTTAAGGGGAGTCGATCAGAGCCCCCTCGAAAGCCTTCTTCAGCCCGTGACCCCAGAATCGGAACGCGCCATTCTGTTTCGCCCCAACCCACTCCTTAATGGCAGCGTAAACCCGTTCCAAAAGGGTAAAAAGCCGTCTTCCTTTAGTTCCCCTAACCTTCTTAACCCACCGACCCAGGTCGAAGGGTTAGAGAAGCCCCGGAATAAACGCTCTGGCTGGACCCAAAAAGTCCTGGCCACTGTGGACAACACGGCTCAGCTCTTCGATGCCGCCCTAAGACCCATCAACGCTAGTTCGATGGCCATAACCCCAAACGCTTCTTCCAGAAGCGAGGAGACCCCTTTGATGAAAGGAAAACCTTTAACCCCGGCTAAGCGGCCCAGGTTCTCAAGCGGAGTGGATCAAAGCTTCCTCGAACGCTTTTTTAAGACCGAGGCCCAAGAGGAGGAAGGCGCCCATGGCCATTCCCCCAACCCACCGTCTGATGACAACGCCAACCCTGTCCTAAGCGCGGAGCCGTCTTCTTTTACTCCCCCTAACCCGCCGACCGAGGTTAGCGGAGCGAAAAAGCCCGTTAAGCGAGGCGCCAGTCGGACCAAAACAGCCCAGAAGGCCGAAGAGACTCAGCCCTTAGAAGCCGACTTAAGGGCGCCAGACGCCAGTTCGCCGGATATTAGCCCGATGTTTCAGGTGGAAGACTCTCTTCCGCCCGTAGCCCCAGAAGAGGAAAACGCCCTTGGCCTTTCCTCTGACCTGCCCTCTAATGACGCCGTAAAACCGGCCCAGAAGAGGCGACAGCCGTCAGCCAAAACTACCTCTAACCCGCCGACTAAGAGAGGCGGAACAAAGAAGCCCGGGAATGAAGTCTCGGCGCTTCAAGTGGAAGACCCTCTGCCGCCCGTGGCCCCAGAAGAGGAAGACGCCCTTGGCCTTTCCTCTGACCTGCCCTCTAATGACGCCGTCAAACCGGCCCAGAAGAGGCGACAGCCGTCAGCCAAAACTACCCCTAACCCGCCGACTAAAAG
>JAISRZ010000092.1 GCA_031273455.1 Deltaproteobacteria bacterium
GCCTAATTGTCTTTTTTTATCTGATACTGATGAAGATAAATTTTTTCAAGAAAAGTTTGAAAAAGTTAGGTCTGGCCAAAAACTATCGCCAGTAGAGTTGATGCGGCTATTTACTCTACATAAAATTGGCTCGAATAATATTAAAGATGAAACTTTAATAAATACTTTAGATTTGTTTCTTGGAAATTTTTATTTCCTTGATCAAAAAACTGGTGTAACATTTTATTGTTTCTTAGCTTTGTATTTATCCGATGATTTAAACGATGAACAGCGAAAGCTTTTTATTAAAAGGGGGCCTGAGGTGTTATCGGCTTTTGAGAACTACGAAAATAATTTAATCAAGGAAACCACTGAGAAAGTTTTGGCGGAAGCTGAGGCGAAAGCTGATGCGAAAGTTCAGGCGGCTCGAACGAATATTCTTATCAAATTCGTAAGACATTTAAAAGAGTCGAACGTTTCCAATGAGTCAATTCTCCAAAAAACGGGATTGTCCAAAGAGGAGTTGGCGGAAATCGAAAACGAAATCAATTTACAAAATCAATAACTTAAAATACATTGTTACTTAGTTATTTTTATGCTTATCGGTTAATATTTTAACTTAAATTTTTATTTACGTTATTTTTATTCATATTCGATAAGTATATGACCATATCTTATGCCAAACCAGCAGTTTTAAAAATCTTTTTAAATTTAAACTCTTGATAAATATTTACTATACGATAATTTATTGATTAAAAGTTTAATTTACCCTTGAATATTCCTCTATATTAATTTTTCTCACGTTAAAGTTATCTATTATCGTTTCAAATTGATATATAATTATATTTTATTATTCTTAAAAAATACCATTAATTAATGTTAAAAACATTACCTTAATAACGGTATAGATAAGTATATTTTTCTATTTTACTTTATATTCATTATTCTTTAAAATTAAATAACTAAAAACGTTATTTTTTCATTAAAAAAGGACTTTAGATGTTTTTGGCGTTCGAACAGTATGAAGAAAACATAAAGAATAAAGGTCGGGCGGAAGGTCGGGCGGAAGGTCGGGCGGAAAGTCTGATGAAATTTCAGGCGAAAACTCAGGCGGATCAGACGAAAAATCAGGCGTTTCTGGCGGATGCTCTGGCGGAGCTGGCGGAATTTAAGGCGGCCACGGCGGCTCAAAGGAATATAATTATCAAATTGGTTAAGTGTTTAAAATTGTTGATAATGTCCAATGAGTCAATTCTTCATAGCGCTGGGTTGTCCAAAGAGGAGTTGGCGAAAATCGAAAACAAATTCAATTTACAAGATAATTAACTTAAAAAAAACGTCATTATCCAGATATTATAAGATTATAAGTCTAGTTTTTTGACTTAATTTTCTTTTTACATCTACATTAGGCTATATTAAAACTCAGCCCAAAACCTCAAAATCCTCCTTTACCAAGGGCCAGCCTGATAAATCACTAAGCCCTGGGAGGGAATTATTTAGTCTTATCGCTTTTGCGTTGATCCATTAGCCACCCTGAGGTTCCTCTTAGCTCTTATAGGGGCAATGTTCCTAAGACGCCCTAAATCCCCCCATAACTCCTTTATTTATCCCGGTAGCTTAACCCCCCAACCAGAGCCTAACAAACCGCACCTAAGGAGACGTAACCTTAACCCCGTTGGCTCATTCCCCGGCTAAAGGCAATAAATAGAAAGCGATGCGCGATTTGATTAAAACACGCCCCAAGATAAGTCGGGGGAGTTAGCCCCTTGGTCGGTCAAGGGACCGGCCAAGGGGACATAAAAGGTAAAATGGGTCTTTAGTCGGTCTTTAAACCCGTGGCCTTCATCCGCTCGGCGTAGCCGAGCTTAGAGATTTCCTTAACCTGGTCCAGGTTGACCGCTAGAGCTTTCGCTAAAGAGGAGCCGTACTCAGGATCGGCCAAGTAGCAATGGGCCGCGTGACGCAGTTTGACGTTATCGCTAACCCCGGTCATGTTGCGGGCCGTGTTATCGATGAGGACGCTCTTTTGCTCTGGGCTCATGAGTCGGTAAAGATCGCCCGGGCAACGGAAGCAGTCATCGGTCTGGTCGCTTTTGGGCTCATAGGAGTCCATGGCCCCTTTCAGTTCCAGGGGCGGCTCCCGGTAAGCGAGTTGTTCGGCCCATTCCCCTAAGGTATTGGGCTGGTAGCCGGTGGTCCCGCCAAAGTTGCCGTCCACCCGCATCTGGCCATCCCGATGGTAGCTATGGGAACCGTTACGCGGGGCGTTGACCGGGATTAGGGCGTGGTTTACGCCTAAGCGGTAACGTTGGGCGTCGCCGTAGGAAAAGAGCCGACCCTGAAGGAGCTTATCCGGGGACAGGCCAATCCCGGGCACGAGGTTGGCGGGGTTAAAGGCGGCTTGCTCCACATCGGCGAAGTAGTTTTCCGGGTTGCGGTTCAGCTCCAAAATCCCCACCTCGCGCTTGGGGAACTCGCTATGGCGCCAAATCTTACTTATGTCAAAGGGGTTTTCGTAGTGGCGGTCCGCTTCCTTAGGGGTCATGACCTGGATGGCCAAGGTCCACCGAGGATAGTTCCCATCGGCGATGGCGTTAAAAAGATCCCGTTGGTGGCTTTCCCGGTCATTAGCCACAATGGCCGCGGCTTCGGCGTCGGTTAAGTTCTTAATCCCCTGCTGGGTGGTTAAGTGAAACTTGACCCAAACCCTTTCGTTAGCCGCGTTGATTAAGCTAAAGGTGTGGCTGCCAAAGCCATGCATGTGCCGATAGGTGGCCGGAATGCCCCGATCGCTCATGGTGATGGTCACCTGGTGGAGAGCCTCGGGCAACATGGACCAAAAGTCCCAGTTGTTCTGGGCTGAGCGGAGGTTGGTTTTAGGGTCGCGCTTGACCGCGTGGTTGAGGTCAGGGAAACGCAAAGGGTCGCGTAAAAAGAAAACTGGGGTGTTATTGCCCACTAGATCCCAGTTCCCCTCCTCAGTGTAGAACTTGATGGCGAAACCCCGAATATCCCGCTCGGCGTCGGCGGCCCCGCGCTCGCCAGCCACGGTGGAGAACCGAACGAAGACTTCGGTCTTTTTCCCAACCGCCGAGAAGATTTTGGCCTTAGTGAGCTCCGTTATATCCTTAGTGACCGTAAAGGTCCCAAAAGCCCCGGAGCCTTTCGCGTGCATCCGGCGCTCGGGAATGACCTCGCGGTCAAAATGGGCCAGCTTCTCTAGGAGCCAGGGGTTTTGCAAAGTAATCGGGCCCCGTTCGCCAGCGGTTATGGAGTTAGTGTTGTCGACCACGGGAGCGCCGGCGGCGGTGGTCAGCTTCTTGGTTTCATCAGCCATGGCTATTGCCCTCCAATAAAACGGATCGCCTTTGGATGAAGCTCATTTTTGGCCCAAAAGAGCCTTATGGGCTAAAAGAAACGCTGAGCCTACGATTTAGTTTTTAGGTCGAGAAAAGCGAAAAAAAGAGGCGGTCAAGAAAAATTTATTGTATAAAGTTATCCGTCTAAAAACAAGACCTTAAGCGAAAAAAACTTCGCTCGGTTATTTGAGTGAGCATAAACGACTAATTACTTAATAAAAATATCTTAATTATGATTTTTATTTATTTAAATACCGCTTAAATTTTAATACTAGAATACCTAATATCATATTAAAAAAATTTACAATGCTAATTTACGTTATTTTAGATATTAGCTAACCGCGAATAATCGCTTACGTTGGCGGCTATTTTGGTCGGGTCTAGCGGGGGGCCCCAGCCAGAAAAACCTTTAGATTAATTCACAAGCGCCTTTTTACCTCTTGATTTTCCGTTTAATCTTCTCTAAAATATTAGTAAGTAAAGTGATTATAATCTGATTTGACCGTAAGCCTTGGCCCGGTCTAAAGTTATTTAAAACGTTTTTAATTCCCCTCTAGCTTAACTGGCCCTTATAGTCTAGGTGGCGGTAACCTGTTAACCCTTAAACCCTTAAGGTGGTAATCGCTCTATGGCTTTAATCAATTGCCCCGAGTGCGGCAAAGAGGTGTCCAGTAGCTCCGTTAATTGCGTCCATTGTGGCTTTCCCATTATTAAACCGGAAGTGAAACCGGATCCACCGGCCAAACCGGAAAAACAATCCTCGAGTTTTTTGTCGGAATTGTTTGGGATCGTCCTCACAATCGGTATTTTGGCTGTGGGCGCCCATTATTTTCTTCAGTACAAATATGATATGGGTTTACCTGATATCGCTAAATATTTCGGGCTTATATCATATGAATGCGGCGATAAAGAAGTTCAAGACACAACTCTTAAACTTATAAAAGATAAATTATTGCCTCAACTTTTTGATAAGTATACTTTGTCAGTCACAACTCTTAGTTTGGGCCTAGTAAGAACAAAAGCCGCAAATAAAGACATAAAATACATTGAATGTCAGGCTGATTTGATTATTAAAAATTCATCAGACTCTTCAGATGACATTACAGCGTCATTTGAATACAGTGTCTCCCAAGGCGCTAAAAATGGTGAATATATTGTTGAAGTTAAAAATTTAGATCCAAAACCATTTTTACGTCAGGCTTTGTCTGACTAAATTATTGAGGTTACGATAATCGGTGGGGCGGGCCTTAGAGCGCGGTCTTAGATCAGTCTCGGGCTCGCCAGTCTAAGGCTCGCCAGTCTCGGGTTCGCCCTATCGACCGAACATAGCGATTTTTTCCTTATCGCCCTATTACGGTCTTTACTTTTTCCGGGAAAAAGCGCTATATTCATAACTACCAGGCTGGGGCCAATTCTGACGCTAGTCCTCTGGGCCTTTCAATTATTTATTTTTATTGTTAAGTATAATTTAAAGCTGAATAACGCTAAAATAGTATTATCAATTTTTTTGATTGTTTTAAATACTATTACTAATTAGAGTCATTACTTTCATTTGGCGGTACGGCGAGATTTTCGGATTTCGGGCCAACTATGAAAAAAGTTATATTTACCATCTTAGCCCTTTGTTGGCTCTCTTTAAGCCAGGTCGCCATGGCCTGGGATTGGCCTTTTTTTGGCGAAAAAAAGGCTGATGAGCCGACCCTCGCTCCGGTGGCCACCCCGGTCCCCTCCGAGTCCCTAACCCCTGAGCCCGCTTTAGAGTCTCGGTCTTTAGACCTTAATTCCTATGATTTTGACGGTCGCTTAAAGTTCGTGGTCCGCTCCTACGCCCAGACTTACAACATTGGCTCGGACGCCCGGATCGACTTTGACGGGACTTTAGTGGAAACCCGGGGCCAGGCTATGGGCCTCGCGGTGGAGCCCACGGAGTTTTTAAAGCTCTACGCCGAGTATCAAGGGTTAAACCAGACTGCGGAGTCTTCCTTTGGGGTCTTGGACGAAGGCCGGACGGCTTATGGCTCGGGTTTAGTGGTGGGCTCGGAATTTAACTTTAAGGGCCTAACTGCGGGCCTCAAGTATTTTGACTTAAGCTACCGGTTAGAGCCCCTTCGGGCGGTGGAGCTAGCCTCTTTACGGGCCCCCAGCGAGGATTACCGGACCCGGGGCTTAGAGTTCACCGCGGCTTGGGATATGGATCAGACCTTTAATTGGGACTTTGAGTTACGGCCCTTTGTGACCTTAACCCGGAGCTTTGAGCAGCCCAACAATCGCTTTCCCAGGTTAGGGCAGCGGGATCCTGGGTTGCGCTTTTCCTATGGCCTAGTTTTTAACCACGAGAAGAGCGGCCTATCCATGAGCTTTGAGGCTTATCAAGGCCAAAGGGCCCCGTCCTCTCTGTATTACCCCTTCCCCGGGGACAATGTCTCCGACTCGCCCATCTATGACTTCCATTTAGCCAAAAGACTGTATGATTGGCCGGACCAAGGGCGTTTGTCCCTAAAAGCCGACGTCACCAACATCGGTGGGGCTCCTGGAGGCAACCAACGCTCCAATAACGAGGAAGGCCGGACCTTTAAAACCGGGCTTCGCTACGAGTATTAACCATTTCTTTGGCCTTTCCGGCCCTTCGCCTGACCTGGCCCTGGCCTGGCTTATAAGGCCCAGCCAGTTTTTTTGAGGGCCTTCCGAAAGGTTTTTTCATGTCCGCTTTTCTGGCCGTGTATCTGCGCGAAATCCTCATTTTAAAGCGCCGCTGGGCTCGTCATTTAGCCGGTCAAGCCATCGCCCCCCTTTTATACCTTTTAACCTTTGGCCTAGCTTTAGGCGGCTCTTTAACGGTGAGCGGTCGGAGTTACCAGGAGTTTTTACTGCCGGGTCTCGCGGCCATGGCCAGCATGATCCAAGGCTTTTCCTTAGCCGGCGACATTAACGTGGCCCGCTTCTATTACCAGGTCTTTGACGAAATCCAAGCCGCCCCGGTTAGCCGGTTGGCCTACGTGGTCGGCGAGGCCTTAGCTGGGTTGACCCGGGTCTTTTTAGCCGTCATCTTGGTGGCGGTCTTAGGCTTTCTCTTTGGCGTCCGGCTCCACTACGGCCCCCTCTTCTGGTTAGCCATCGCCTTAAACGGCTTGGCCTTCGCCTTTTTAGGCGTGGCCATGGCCATGCTGGTTAAATCCCACGCGGACCAAAGCTTACTGACCAGCTTTATCATCACCCCCATGTCCTTTCTCGGGGGAACCTTCTTTCCCATTGAGAGTTTGCCTAATTGGGCCCAAAAGGTTCTCTGGCTTTTGCCCTTGTCCCACGCGGCCAAGGCCGCCCGCTCGGCGGCCTTTAACGAGGCCCCGATATTCGGGGATTACCTAGCGCTAACCCTGTCTTTAGCCCTCTTCTTCGCCCTAGCCATGTGGGCGGTGGCCAAAGCCAAGGCTTAAAAAACTTATGGACTTATTGGTCTTCGAGACCTCGGCTCTGGCCGCCTTCGAGCCCCTCGCGGTTAGCCTCCTAGAAACCTTTGCCATAACCTTAACCCCCTTCGCCCTAGAGGAAATCGCGGCCATTAAAGACCCCAAGATTAAGGCCCAGCTGAGCCAAAAAGCCCAAGAGCTAACTTTAACCCCCCTAGCCTTAACCCCTAAAATAGACCCTAAGACTAAGGAGCTAACCGCTAAGCTAACGGCCAAGCTCGTGAAAGCCTTAAACCTCCCTTATGGGTTAGGGCGGCATTTAGCCTTGGCTAAAGCCGCTGGGGCGGTGGCTTTAGTCACCTTGGACCCGCGGCTTTTATCGATCAAGATCTTACTGGCTTTAAGCCGCTTAACCGAAAGCTGGCCTTTAATAGTGAGCCCGGCTAACTTAACTTGGCCAAACGCGAGCGACTTTTCCCAGTGGTTAGCTAAGGTGGAAGGCGAGGTTTCGGCGGCCACCCGGGGGTTAACCGCGGCCCAAAAGGAGGACTTGGCCGAAAAATGGCGGCTCTCCCCGCCCTCTAAGGAAAGCGACCTAGGCTTTCACGACCCCTTAGATCGCTTAAGCCCAAGCCCTATGGACGATTTACCAACCTACCTTAATCGCTTACGCCAAGGGTTAGCTTAACCGTGACTAAGGAGCCCGAGCCCATTAGCCAACCTTTAAAATCTGGCTTTTCCACGGGCGCGGCCATGACGGCGGCGGCCGTGGCCGCGGCCATGGGTTTAAAAAACCAAAAAATCCCTTGCGAAGTGGTCATTGATTTACCCAAAGGCCGAAAGCTAACCATCCCCATCTTGGAGGGGACCATCCAAAAATCGGTCCAAACAGTGGTGGTTAAAGAGGCGGGCGACGATCCAGACGTCACTAACCAAGCTCGGATCGGGGTGAGGCTGGAGGAGCGCGACTCGGGTCTGACCCTAGTCGGAGGCTTGGGGGTGGGAAAAGTGACTAAACCCGGGCTAGTTTTACCGCCCGGGGAGTGGGCCATTAACCCCAAGCCCCGTCAGTATTTAGCCCAGAACCTGGAACCCTATTTACGCGAAACCGGCTTACTGGTCCAAGTCTTTATCCAGAACGGGGAAAAACTGGCCCTAAAAACTTTAAACCCGCGCTTGGGCATTGTGGGCGGGTTATCGGTCTTAGGGACCACGGGTTTGGTTAAACCCTTTTCCCACGCGGCTTACTTAGCCACCATTGACAGCGCTTTAAACGTGGCTAAAGCCATGGGCTTAGAGGAAATCATTCTTACGACCGGCGGTCGGAGCGAGGAGCTGGCCAGAAGTTTGCGGCCGGATTTACCCCCAGAAGGGTTTATCCAGATCGCCGACTACTTCGCCGCGGCTTTAATTAAGGCCGCGAAAAAGAGGTTTTTAACCATTGGCCTCGCGGTCTTCTTTGGGAAAGCGGTTAAGCAAGCCGCGGGTTACCGAAGCACCCACGCCCACCATAACGAGATGGATTTAAGCCTTTTGGCCGCTTGGCTTAAACCCTTAAACCCTAAGGTCTTAAACCAGATCGCCCAAGCCCCCACGGCCCTAGCCGCTCTGGCGGTTATTAAAGAGGAAAGGCTCATCGGGGCCGTGGAGATCGTGGCCCAAAGGATCGTGGCGAAGGCCCAAGCCTTCACTGGCCCTTTGCCAAAGATCTGGGCCACGATCTTTGATTTTGACGGAACTATTTTAGCCCAAGCTTAGAGCCTTTTAAGCCGCAAGGAGGCTTTCTTTGCCCGAACCCCTAGTCCATTTGGTGGGGCTTTCCCACCCCGGGGAAGTGACCCGCGAAACGGCGGACCTTTTTTTAAAGGCTAAAGTCTTAGCTGGGCCGACCCGCTTATTGGGCTTTTTTCCCGACTTTAAGGGGCGGCTAATCCCCTTAACTAAAGGTTTAACCGCTTGGCTCCAAGAGATTAAGGAAGCTTCCGAAAATGGGCTGACCGTGGTCTTAGCCTCCGGGGACCCCAACTTTTACGGGGTGGCCGAACGGCTCTTAAAAGTTCTTGACCCGAGCTTGGTCCAGATCTGGCCGGGAACCACCATGGTGCAAAAAGCCTTCGCTTTACTGAAAAAGCCTTGGTCCAAAGGGGAAACCGTCTCGGCCCATGGCCGAAACGGTTGGCGGGATTTTTTAGCCGCGGCTTATCGGGTCGGTCGGTTAAATGGCTATTTAGCCGTTTACACGGATCCGGACAACACCCCGGCCAAACTCGCGGAGGAGCTTTTAGAGCGGGGCCAAGACCATTTTCAGCTCACGGTCTTTGAGGACTTGGCCACCGACCGTCAAAGGGTTCGGACGCTAACCTTAAATGAGGCTAGCCAATTGACCTTTTCCCCTTTAAACCTCGCGGTCTTGGAAGTCACAAATAAGCCTTTAAGCGTCACTTTAGGGGCCTTAGAGGAAGTTTATAAGCCGGAAAAAGGCCTAATCACCAAAAGCGAGATCCGCTCCGCGGCTTTGGGGCTTTTGGATTTAACCGGCTCCGAGACCTTTTGGGATATCGGGGCCGGCTCGGGGTCCATCTCCATTGAGGCGGGGCGGTTATTGGACTACGGGGCGATCCACGCTTTAGAAAAAGACCCTTCTCGGGTGGCCCGGATTAAAGAAAACCAAAAACGGTTTGGTTTAAGCCACTTAACCGTGGTTCACGGGTCCGCCCCAGAGGATCTAAAGCGTCTTCCGGATCCTGACCGGGTCTTTGTCGGCGGGGGTGGGGTCAATCTACCCAATATTTTAAAAGCGGTTTTAGAGCGCTTAAAACCCCAAGGGGTTCTAGTGACCGCGGTTATTAGCCCGCCGCGCTTAACCGAGGCCGTAGCGGCCATGACCATTAACGGGCGATTACCCGAGGTCACTCAGGTGGCCGTGGCCCGGTCCCAGCCCTTGGGGACGGGTTATTTTCTCAAACCTTTAACCCAAGTGTATCTTATTAAAGTCGCTATCTAGCTTAAATAAATAAATTATGTCGCTAAAAACGCGGGATCTTTCATGACCTTAGAAGTTCTATTTGTCGGAGCGGGCCCCGGGGATCCGGATTTAATCACCGTGGCTGGCCAAAAAGCTTTAAGTAAGGCTAACCTCATCGTCATGGCTGGCTCTTTGGTTAACCCGGCCATTATTACGGCCCACGCTAACCCCGAAGCCACGATCATTGACTCGGCCCCCTTAACCTTGGAGGCCATCGTGGGCCATCTGATCGAAGGCTATCAAAAGGGCTTAAAGGTGGTCCGCTTGCATACCGGCGACCCCTCGCTTTATGGGGCCATCCAGGAGCAGATGGCCTTATTAACCGCGGCCAAGGTCCCGTATCGGGTCATCCCCGGGGTCACCAGCGCTTTAGCCGGGGCCGCGGCTTTGGGTTTGGAGTGGACCATCCCCGAGGTCACCCAGACCTTAATCCTCACCCGGGCCGCTGGCCGGACGCCCATGCCCAACGGCGAGGACTTGGAAAGCTTGGCTCAGCATCAAGCCTCTCTAGCCATTTACCTCTCCGCGGCCCAAGGCCCGGAGGTTAGCCGAGCCTTAAGCGCCGCTTATGGGCCCGAGGCCCCGGTGGCCATTGGTTACCGTCTGACCTGGCCGGACGAGAGGCTCATCTGGGCCACCGCCGGAACTTTAGCCCCGACTTTAAAAGCCCATGACGTTATCCAGCACGCCTTAATTTTAATAGGCCCAGCGGTGGCCATTTTAAAGAGCGGTAAAGTGGCCCCCAAATCGCGACTGTACGCCGCCGAGTTCACCCACGGCCACCGGGCGGGAAGTTAGTGTTAGTCGCGATCCACGCCCTGACCGCCAAAGGCTTGGCCTTAGGCGGACGGATCTTAGAGGGCTTAAACCAGTTAGGCCCTTATAAGGCCACCCTCTTTGGCCCAGCGAGGCTACTTACGTCCGACGCGAAAGATCTGCCGGCCTTTACCCCGTTTAACCAAGTGGCCGAAGCCTTAACCGCCAATTTCGTAAGTTGCGCCGGCTTAGTGACCATTGGGGCCATTGGCCTTTACCTACGAATCTTAGCCCCCAGCTTTAACAATAAACGCGAGGACCCGGCGGTGGTGGGCTTGGGCGAGGATGGGCGCTACGCGGTTAGTTTGCTCTCGGGCCACTTGGGCCGGGCCAACGAGTTAGCGAAAGACGTGGCCAAAGCGTGTGGGGCGGAGCCGGTTATCACCACGGCCACGGATTTAGCCAACCAACCGGCTTTGGAGGTCTTAGCTCAAAAGGCCGGGCTAAAGGTCGTAAATTGGCCCAACCTAGCCCCTATCGCCCGAGCCTTGGTCGAAGGAGCTTTAATCCAACTAAACGACCCTACGGGCTATTTTCGCCCGTTTTTGGCGGTCTTCGCGGAAAAGTTCGTCCCGTTTACTGACCCGAGCTTACCGTCCGTCTGGGTGGGCTATGAGGCTAAGATCCCGGAAAAGGCTTTAGTCCTAAGGCCCCCGGTTTTAACCATAGGCTTAGGGGCTCATCGGAATGTCCCCGCTCAAGATATCTTGCCCTTTATCGAAGAGGTCTTTAGGGCGGAAAACCTGTCTTTAGAAGCCGTTAAAACCCTCGCCACCATCGATCGAAGGGCCTCTGAGGCCGGTTTCCAAGAGCTGGCCAGAAGCTTAAACGTTGACTTAGTGGGTTACCCGCCCGAAAAGCTTAACGCGGTCCCAACCCCCAACCCCTCGGAAGTGGTCAAAAAAAACATAGGAGTCTTATCAGTATGCGAAGCCGCCGCCCTCTTAGCCGCCCCGAGGGGGACCTTAATAGTCCCCAAGAGGAAATCTTCCAACCTAACTCTAGCGGTGGCCCGTATCGATTGGACATCATTGGCTTAGGCCCCGGGCACCCGGCGGGGCTAACTAAGGAGGCCGCGGACCGTTTAGCCGCGGCTGAGGCGGTTTTAGGCTACGGGCTGTACCTGGAGCAAGCTAAACCCTTTTTAAACCCCGCTTGCCTTGTTTACCCCAGCCGCATGACCCAAGAGATGGACCGAGCGGAAGCGGCTTTGGATTTAGCTTTAAGCGGGAAAAAAGCGGCTTTGGTCTCCGGCGGCGACGCCGGGGTTTACGCCATGGCCGGGGCGGTCTTTGAGTTGGCCGCGGCCAGAAAGGTTAACTTAAGCGAGGGGTTAGAGCGCTTAGAGATTAAAGTTATCGCCGGGGTCCCGGCTTTAATCGCGGGGGCCGCTTTATTAGGGGCCCCCTTAACCCACGACTTTTGCGCCATCTCCCTATCCGACCGCTTAACCCCGTGGCCCACCATCGAAAAAAGGCTGGATCTAGCTAGCCAAGCTGGCTTGGTCATCGCTTTGTACAACCCTAAAAGCCACGGTCGCTCCTGGCACTTAACCCGGGCCGCGGAGATCTTAAGCCAGAACCTACCGCCAACGACCCCCGTGGGTTTAGCCGCCCGCTGCGGTCGGGAGGGCCAAAATATAACCCTCACCACCCTGGCCGATTTACCCCAAAGCCAAGTGGACATGCAGACCTTGGTCATTATCGGCAATCCCACGACCTTTGTTTACCAAGGCTACTTAATCACCCCCAGAGGTTACGCCCAGAAGTACTTAAAGAACCAATAGGGCTAAGGCTTGGGGCCACTGGTTTTGCGTCGCAAAAACCATCGTTAAGCCCCAAAAGCCTTTAAAAAATGGTCCGCTCAGTCCAAGGCCGCTTTAAGGGCCGAGCGGGCTTGGACCTTAAAGAGCCCTTAGCCCGCCGTTAAATCCCCGCCAATATTAGCCTTTTCTAAAACCGACCTAATGGCTAAGCCAATACATTTAGCCAATAACGGCGGGACCGCGTTGCCCACTTCCGCGTACTGGTCCGCCATGGAGCCAGTGAAAACGTAACGATCCGGAAAAGATTGGATTCTGGCCGCCTCCCTGACCGTAAAGACCCGATCTTGAGCGTAATGGAAATAGGCCCCCCAATGGGGATCGCATTTGGTCAGGATGGTTGAGGCCAGATCCTGGGGTCTAACCCGGCCATAACGCTTGGTGTGGTCAGATTTTCTGGCTAATCTCAGGCCTTTAGGCAATAAATGATCCGGAATACTGGTCCAATTATCGCCTGGTTTTATAAATTTTAGTCTTTGTAAATTTATGGCCGTAAGGTTGGGGGCTTCATGGTTGCTGACCCCGGGGGAGCCAATTCGAGCGGATAATTGATAAGCGTTTAATGGCGGGCAAAGGTACTCTTTAAGAGCCTCGCCCCTTTGGCCATTAACCAGCGGCGGTAAATCGCCAATAGCCTCGTCTATAGTTACAAAATTTAAACTAGCTTTATAATTGGGATACTTAACTAGACATTTTCCCTGAAGCGTCGCGGTAAAGTTGACTTTCAAAGGGGCTTTATAAGTTGGCTCAGGGAAAATAGCGGCGGGTAAATCTTTCGCCCTTAAACCAATGATAATGGTTCGCCAGCGGGCTTGGGGAACGCCATAATAGGCCGCCCCTAATATTTTAGCCTCAGCGCTATACCCAAGATCAGACAAAGACTCTAATATATCGTCTAAAGTACGCCCATTTTCAAAAGAGACTAGACCAGGGACATTTTCGATCAAGATTGATTTTGGCGCGAAAACTTCGACAAATTTTAGAAAATATCTAAAAAGATGATTTCTTTCGTCTAAAACGCTTCTAAAAGGAGCGTTGATAGAAAATCCTTGGCAAGGCGGCCCACCAGCGAGAAGGTCCAGCTCACCTTGGGCCAGGCTCAATTCTTGGAGAATAGACTCGGGGGCGAGATTTCTTATGTCTGAGGTTAGGGCTTTAACTTGAGGGTGGTTAAGACTATAAGCGCCCATAAAAACGGGTTTAAGGTCACAGGCGAATATGGGCTCAAAACCCGCTTCCGTTAGACCTAAAGACAAACCGCCCGCCCCGGCGAAGAGATCTAATAATTTAAGCATCGCCTACAAATTCTTAATTATATCCTTGGACCAGAGTTTAGCGCTTAAACGTAACGCCAGGCTTAGGGTAGACTGGGGCGCCGCCTCTAATATTAGGTCAAATAAGGATAAAAAATCACTTTAAACGCGTTAAAGCGTAACTTAAAACACCATTAATTTAGGCCACAGCTGATGGCCTGGCTCTAAAAAATGGCGGCTCGACCTTTAACGCTTATAACGTATATTCTAAAAAAGTCAAGACCAACCGTTGACTTTTTTCAGGGTTTTCGGGCCAACGGCGACTCTAGTGGCCCTTAGCCCTTTAAAACTCTTGGTTAACTGGATCAGATCCTCCCGGTAGAGGTCCTTTAAGCTCTTGGGGCTAATAATGACCGCCTCCGAGCCAAAACCGCGCAACCAAGACAGAGTCTCGTACTGATCCCCGCATTTAATCCGCATCTTGACCCAGTTTTTAAAGGGGCTCGGTCGATCTTTAAGGTTACGGCCCTTAATGATTCTTAGATCGATCAAACCAGGCCAAACGTTTTCCTCCAAGTAGCCTAAAAGCCGCGGGGCGAAGTTAGCCTCCAAGATAAAGGGATCGGTGGCGATAAGGCCAAACATCTCTTCTCGACTTGCCATGAGGTCCCCGAACGAGGCCGGAAAGCTCCGGTCCATAAGCTTAACCTCCCGGGTTCTTTGGAGAGCCAGGATCCGTTGGCCCTGGTCAATGAGGCTATTTTTTAAGACCTTAACCCGCCTACCCGCGATATAGATTTTGCCATGATACCCAATGATTTCCAAAGGCGTAAAACGCAATAAGGCCCCTGGCTCCAAGCTGTTTCGAGCGTAGATTAATTCGCAGACGGTTTTAGTGGCGATGGCCTTAGTAAAGACCTTAAGGCGGTCCTTAAAGGGGTGATAGTCCACGTAACCCCGCGAAAAGTTGACCACCTTGGGAAAAACCCTAGACTTAAATTGGCTCTTATGGTTTAGCCCCAAAATGTGGTCCATAAAGTCGACTGTCTCTGGGTCCACGATGTGGTCGTTAAGGCCCAAAGCCACCCGGGTGAGTAAAGACGGGACCTCTAAGGTTTCTTGATAGGCCTTAAGATCTAGGGCCAGGGAAAGAGGGCTCTTTTTCAGCTTTAAAGCCCGCTCCGCCCCCCGACCAACCATTTCCACCGCGTTCGGTAAGAAGAACTGGATCTGGCGCGTCAGCTCCAAGGCGTTTTCTTTGGAGCAGTCTAAATCATTAATGATCGTACCAATATTAACGCCAGAGGGATGATTAAAAAGAATATTAATAATCTTTAAAGTCTTTTCTGTTCTGGTGTAGTCTGATTTAGGCATAAAAAACTTTTCCTAATGAGACTTAAGGGAAAACGTGGGCCAGAGTCCTTCCTTAGTCCTGTAAGTCGCCTAGAATAGATTAGATAAATGAATCGATAACTCCGGCCTAACAAAGAATGGTGGGCTTAAGCTAGGTCCAGATAATAATCCCAATGACTATATGTTAGCGGATAAGGCGGCCCATTAAAAGACTGGTTAAAGACTAAAATAACGAAAATTACCCCAAAAACGCGCTAAATGGTGGGCCCCCTAAGGAAACTCGCGTCGTTAAAGGGTTTGGACCCTAAAAATAGGGTTAAAGGCCAAGGCGATTAGCGGCTAAAATAGGGCGAAGGCCCCTTTGGCCAACCCAAAAATGACTTCGAGCCATTAAAAGGCTCCTTAAGCCTAACCTATTGATTTCACTAGTTAAATTCCACGTAAAAAATAATAAAAAATAGATCGAAAAATGGGCGTTTCGCCGTCATAAATAGCGTATAAATAAAACCGCTTAAAGCTTTTTGACCGGGAAACTTACTGGCGGCGGCGCCCGTCGCCCCGAGTAGCCTCATTTTCACCAAGCGGCTTATAGCCACTTTAATTAGCCACTATGGCTCAAAGGGGAGATCTATCATGATCGTTACGCAAGATGGCTCGAGCGTCAAAATTTTGGATGACAACGGCAATTATCTGCGCAATTGCTCTGGCTCTGGGGAGCTTAAGGGCTTTACGCAACAATACATTGTCCTCAACGAAGGGGGATCCATCAAGGTTTACGACCCTAACGGGAATTACCAAAGGAACATCAACAGTAATGGCGCCGTGATTAGCGTTTCCGACGCTGGCGTTTTAGTGGACGAATCTGGCTCTAAAAAACTTTACGACTTTAATGGGAATTATATAAGGAATGTTTAGGCGATCTTAAGCCTAACCCCATTAAGCGAAAGGAACCGCTTCTTAAGACGCCCTAACCCAGTTAGGCGGAGTTTGGCTTATTCACCCGGCTAAAGGATCCTAGGTGGCCAAAAAAATGGCGCCCTTTTCTACGGTCCTTTAGCCGGATTCGTTTCTGAGGCTATGATAATGATTTTTTGATGATCGACCTAAATTTCTTCATTTGATCTATGGCTGTGGACTTATAGCCATGCAGATCGACATAACTTTTAATCGCTTTATGGAAAACTTTTTCAAATTCCTTTAAGTTGTCCAAGAGCGGCTGAAGCTCAGAAATTAGGCTATTTATCGGGGCTAAGACCTCGTTTAAAACATCGCTGGCGGGATCGGTCGCGGTCTCTTCCTTAGAATCCAAGGCTTTGAGGTTAGATTCCATTTGTTTTAGCCAGGAATCAACGGTCTTTAACGAACTCTGGAAGAACTCGGGCTCCACTCCTTTTGAGTCGGTAAGGGCGTTCGAATTGACGTTCGCCTCCAGGAGCATTAGGGTTTCTAGAGTCACCGTCAAGGCCCCATCGGCGGAGGCTTTGAGGTGTTGACTCGATTGACGCCCTAACTCCAGGGACGCGTCGATATCTTTAAGAGGCTCGAGCGATAATTCCAAAAGTTTCTGAATCGACTGAATCTCGCTAAAGGTCGTGGCCAAAGACTTGATGGCCCCATTATATGAATTAAGGGCTTCGATCGCGGACTTTAAAGCCTCGGGGACGTTCTTCAGCTTCTTTTCCAACTTACCCATTAAATCGGCGAAAGGCGTCACCCCTTTAGCCGGAGATTTAAAAAGATCAAAAAAAGCTATTATCGCCTCTTGATCCTCTTCAGCCAACGGGACACCGCTAGATTTCGGTGGGTTCTTAGCCATTTCCGTTAGGCTCTCTTCCAGTTCCTCTAGGCTCTCAGCCGACATTATTTTCTTAGCCAGTGACTGGCCCTTATCTTTGGTCTGGCCTTTATCCACCGTCTTTTCCTTATCTCGCGCCACGCTAAGCTCCTTAAGACTTTCACTGGCCAAAAATCGCTCTTAGGCCCTAGGGGCCTTAAACCCACTATATCAGGCCGCCCCCATAACTAAAACTAAATAAATCAAAAAAAATTAAGGTAATGTCACTATTTACCAATTTTTAACTAACGCGTTGTAAATTCGCCAAGTTTAAACTTCCGCGCTCGGGCTGGTTTCGGTCGCGATGGCGGCGGAAGCGGTTGAGGAGGCTTCTAACCCTTGGGCGAACTTCCAACTGACCTTTTTGAAAACTTCGATCATGTTAGGGTCAAAATGAGCCCCACTGCCGGAGATGATGATCCGCTCGGCCATCTCGTGGGGTAAGGCGCTCTTATAAGGCCGCTTGGAGATTAAAGCGTCGTAAATATCGGCGATGGCCATCATCCGGCCTTGCAAAGGAATGTCCTGACCAGCGAGACCGTAAGGGTAACCGCTACCGTCCCATTTCTCATGGTGGGTCAAAGCCAGGATCTTCGCCTGGTTCATAAAGTCGTGGTTGTCTTTGGGCAAAGACTCGCAAATGCGGTCAATGATGCTGGCCCCAATGGTGGTGTGCCGCTTCATGTCCTCAAACTCTTCTCTAGAAAGTTTCCCGTTCTTCTTTAAGATGGCGTCGCTAATGGAGATCTTGCCCACGTCATGAAGGCGCGAGGACTGTAAAACCAAGTTAATGTCCCAATCCTCCACCACGTCCGCGTAGATGCCCGTCTCATCAATGCCCTCAAAGAGAATCTCCAGCCACTTCATGGTGCGGCTAATGTGACCGCCGGTGATGTCGTCCCGACTTTCCACTAAGTCCACCACGGTCTCCAAAACCGAGACCTGGAGTTTCGAGACTTTTTCCGTCTCCTCGGCCACCATCCGTTGGAGGTTTTCGTTAAAGTTCTTTAACTCCTGGGATTGAGCCTCCATTTTCTTCCGCTGGCTCATGATGGTCAGGTGGATTTCCACCCGCTTAAGCAAAAGAAGGGGCTCAAAGGGTTTGGTGATGTAGTCCACCGCCCCTAAGCACAGCCCTTCCAGCTCCGAGCCCCGGGAGTTGACCGAGGTCAAAAAGATGACCGGGATTTCCGAGTAAAAAGGCGATGACTTTAAGATCTTAATGGCGTCCAAGCCATTAATCTCCGGCATGGTGATATCCAGCAAAATAAGCGAGGGCCGCACCTTTTCCAGAAGGTCAAACATCTTCTGAGCGGACGGGACGGTGAAGATCTCCCCAATGGGAGCCAGCGCCGTTTTCGCGCATTTTAGGTTGGTGATCGAGTCATCGACCACCATGATTTTAGGTGGAGTGTATTCGCCGCGTGTCATGATTACGCCCTCAAGCGGTTAACAATGGACAAGGCCTCTTGAAAGTCGGAGACCAAAAGAAAGCCGGAGATTTCCGACATTGTCTTCCGGGTCAGGTCATCCCCAATAGCTGAGATCTCATCAATCAAAGCTTCGGATTCTTTGAGGTTAAACGAGCTAATGGCCTCCAAAAGAGAGGACAATAACTCATTAGGGATGGAATGGTCAACGCCCTCAAAGGATTTGCCATCGCATTCCAGCGGGATTTTTTTGCTGATAAAATCCGAGCATGATCGCATCTTCTCTAGAGTCGAGCGAATGGACTCCAAGACGCGCTTTAGCTGCTCACTAAAGATCTCGTAGCGGGCGCTTTGGAGCGCGCCATAGTCTTTGACTAAAAGGGCGTTTTCAAAAAAGGCCGCGTCCTCGGATAAACCCACCGCCCCAATGTTGGCGGCGGCGCTCTTTAGAGCGTGGATCCTAATGACAAAGGTGTTTAACTCGTCCTCTTGATCCTCCTCCGGCGGGGTCTCAATGGTTTTTTCCATGGGGGCCATATCCTGGATAAAGACGCCTAAGATCTCAAAGTACTTGCCCAAAGACCCGTTGCTCCGCCTTAGGCCCACGCTCACGTCGATATCCAGGCCAAAGAGGTGGGCTAAACTGTCAATGAAGGGTTGGGACTCCACGCCAATCTCCTCGGCCCGATCCAGGTTGGGGATATCCAGGCCGTTATCGGCCACGTTGGCCCGGCGAACGTCCTCGGGAATCCATTTATCCAAGAGGTTCATGAACTGCTCGGAGTCAATGGGTTTGGAGATAAAGTCGTCAAACCCTTTGGACAAAAGCATCTCCCGCACCCCGGCGATGGCGTTGGCCGTAAAGGCGATGGCCACGGGTTTATCCGGGTTCCCTTTGTCTTGCTCGCGGATGCGCCGTAAAGTCTCAATGCCGTCCAAACCGGGCATCATATGGTCAATAAAAATTAGATCAAACCGGTAGTCATTGGCTAGCTCAATGGCGTCCAAACCGCTCTGGCAAGTGGTCACCAAAGCCCGATACGGGGCTAACAAGCCTTTAGCCACCATGAGGTTGACCTTCACGTCATCGACCACGAGGATCCTCACCCCCGGGGCTTGGAAGGGGGCGATGATAGGTAGTTTATTGTCCCCATGGGACTCGGTGACAATGCCCACCGGGGTGGGGTCAATGATGCCTTGCTTCACCGTGGCCGTAAACTTGGACCCTTGGCCGTACTCGCTTTCCACTCTGATGTCGCCATCCATTTGGCGGCACAGGTTGTGGACAATGGCTAAACCTAAGCCAGTCCCTTCAACGTAACGGTCGCCCGAGTCGCCAACGATTCGGACAAAGTCTTTGAATAAAGACTCAAAGTCCTCCTCTTTAATGCCAATGCCCGAGTCCTCCACCGCGAAGACCATCTTGACCGCTTTTTCGGATAAAATTTCCCCGGTCACGGTCAACTTTACAAAGCCGGACTGGGTGTACTTGACGGCGTTAGATAAAAGGTTAAGGAGAATTTGCCGAACGCTCCGGTCATCGCCCATTAAGACCGAGGGCAAAGTCTCGTCCACGTCCAGCTCAAAGGAGAGCCGCTTTTCCTTGACCCTTAAGGTCACGATGTTCAGGGTCTCCATGAGCATGGCTTGGAGATGGTAAGGCTCGTTATTGACTTTGTATTTACCGGACTCGATCTTGGAAAAATCTAAAATGTCGTTAATGATGGTCAGTAAACTGTTACCGGCTTTCCGGATCTCGTCAATGTAGGCTAAGCTCTCGGGGTGGCCAAAGTCGCGCCGGGCCAGTTCGCTTAACCCGATAATGGCGTTCATGGGGGTCCGGATCTCATGGCTCATCTTAGCTAAGAAGGTTGATTTGGAGCGGTTCTCCTCATCTGAGCGCGATTTAGCCAAACTTAAGCGCAAAAGAACCACGCTCAGCATAACCGAGAGGACTAAACTGGAGGTCAAAATCACCGGGAAGAGCTCATAGACCTCGCGGTAGTAGTAGGAGGCGGGCACCAGGTTCCCTAAATACCAACCATTGTCCAAGCGGCTAAAAAAACCGATATGGTCCCCGAGTTTCCCCATTTTAAACCTTTCAATGAGGATTTCCGGGCCCATCTGGCTCAGTTGGCCAGCGATCAGCTCATAACCGGGGATCTCGCTTAAGTAATGGCCCACGAAAGCCCGATCCGGGTAAGTCAAAAGGCGAAAAGAGTTATCTGTCAGGAGACTAAAGCCAGCGTCCGACATTTTAAAGGCGGTGATCTGGCTAACTAAGGGGTCTAACAAAAAGTCCACGCCCAAAACGCCCCGGCTTTCCCCTTTGCCGTCAAAGACCACCACCGACATGGCGGCCACGGCCATGCCGTTTTTAGCCTCAATGTACGGCGGAGCGTGGTAGACCCCGTTGGTTAAGATGGCCCCTCTGAGCCAGGGGGCGGTTTTGGGGTTAAAGTAAGCCCCGGGGATAACCCCGGCGCTATCGATATAATTGCCGTCAATAAAGCCGTAGATGGACAAATAGCAGTTCCGGATGTCCGGTTGGCGGTGATAGAGGTCGTTTAAGGTTTTGATTAAATCCCAAGTGGTTTGGGGGGAATCGTCGTGGTCCAAGGATTTGCCCATAAAGACGGCCGCGTGGACCAGGGCCGACTCGTGGGATTGGACTAGGGCTTTAATAGACGCCTGAAAAGCCATGACCTTCACGTTGGAGTGAAGGTCGATCTGCTGTCGCATGACCGAGCTGACGTAGAAGTAGCTGACCACGGTCATGAGCTCAAAGGCCAAAACGACCAAGAGGACTGACTTGTAGCTTTGCTTAAGTAATTTTTTCAGGTTCTGGCTAAGGTTAGCCAGTTGCTTGGCGTCCATCATTATATTCGGCTTATCCTCTGTCCACTAAAGGCGGACCGGCCTAAAACGCGACTAAAGTCCAGATTAGGGCTAACGCGTTATTAGCCCCAAAGCGAGCGGTGGCTGGTTGGCCCCGAAAAACCCTTTTGGTTAGGGTTAATGGTCGCCTAGCTTAAAGGAGAAAAACTTTTCCGGCACATCCACTTTAGTGGTCTCAATGTAGCCGCGGCCTAAAATATAAGTGTCCTCGTAAACTAAAAAGTAGTTGCGCATGGGTTTGCCGGTGGTGGGATCGTTTAAAAAACTCCCGTTCCAGCGAGCCCCGGGGGTGTTTAAGCCTAGGCAGACTAAAAAGGCTTGGATGTCCGTGACCTCGGTTTTGCCCTCGGCCAAAAGCTTCCCAAACTCCACTAACCCGGCGGTCTGGGTGTAGCTTAAAGGATAGACCCACACGCCCATGCGCTCGGAGGCCCCGGCCTCATTGACCGACTTTTCCAGGACCTCCAAGACCTTGTTCCATTGCCCTAAATAGGGTTGCAGATCAATGTCAAAGGCCCAAGGGTAACCGGTCATGGGCGAAGGGATGTCGCCTTCCACGAAATACCCGCCGTATTTGGCCATTTGCCTTAATATGGGCCCAGTGTGGGCGTCGTTGGTGGGGAAAAAAGCCGCCTTTTTCCCGTATTTCTCCACCCATTTAGGGTAATTTTCCATAATAAAGTTTTGGGCCGCTTCCACGCCCACGTCCTCGGCCACGGGATCCGGGGCGATCTCTTGAAAGAACTTTAGACCCAAATCATCGCAAGCCACGGTCATGACTTTCCGTTGCAAAGCCACGGTCTCGTAGGCTAAGTGCCGGGGAAAGGACACGTGGACCAAAGAGTCGGCCCCTAACATCTTGGCCGCGTAAGGGATTAAATACCCCCGAGCCACAAAGTCCCCGGCCACGGACAAGTCCGAGTTGGCCGAGATCAATTCCGGCGACTCAAAGGGCTCGCCAGCCAAGCGGAAGATGTCCGGCCTTTTGAGCCTGACCCGACGAAACCCCTCGGCCGTCCCGGGAATGGCTTGGTTGACGATAATGACCCGGGTTTTGGGGTCTTCGGCCATCTTCTCGATCAAGTTGGCCATGGCCTCCTCATTGGCCAGAAACTCGTCCGGGTAAACCTCGTGGTGGATGAGCCCGCCATTTTCGGCTGAGCCATACCGGTCAATCATGTCCATGGCCACGACCAGATCGTCGGCCCCTTGGTCCTCTACGCCGGTGATTAAAGCGATATGGAAACTGTCCCGGGCTGGGTGGGAGAGATCGCTCTTTCTGACGGTTTTGTACTTGATCGGCACAAAGACTTCGGTCAAGCCCAAAAAGCCTTGGCCAAAGATATAGGAGTCCTGGTAGATGAGAAAGACGTTTTTAATGGCCCGTAAGGAGGAATCGGTGTACAACCCGCCATTCCACTTAACCTTGGGGTTGACGTTGTCGTAGCACTTTAAAAGAGCGCTGGTGTCGTCTTTCTCCACCTTGCCATCGACCACTAAGCGGCCAAACTCCACTAAGGCCACCACATGGCTCTGGTTTAGGGAGGAGACCCAAGAACCTAAGCGGCCCCCGGCGTTCTTGGCCACGATCCGGGTCTCAATCGCCTGAACGATCTGGCCCCAGTCATCGGTCATCTGGCTGACGTCCAGATCCAAAGCCTCGGGGTAACCCATTAAAGGCGAGGACTCATCGGCCTCGACAAAGTAACCGCCATTATTGATTACCCCCGCGATCATCGGGGCGGTGTGGGCGTTATTGGTGGTGTAAAAGGCCGTGTCCGGGCCGTATTTTAACAGCCACTGGGGAATGCGCTCCCGAATGAAATCCTGGGCGAACTCCACCCCGGTCTGGGCCGTGGGGTCTGGGGCGTTCTCATAAACGAACCTTAAGCCCAAGTCCTCGCAAGCCATCTCCATGATATCTCTAGTCCGGCTTAAGGACTCATCGATCATGTGCCGGGGAAAAGAGACGAGGACAAAAGTTTTGGCCCCCAGCTTCTTGGCCCCATAAGGCACTAAGTACCCCCGAGCGATAAAGTCGGCGTTGACCACCATGTCAGCGGCGCTGGCGATAAATTCCGTGTCCTCGTGGGCCTCGCCCACGAAGAGAAAGATATCCGGCCGTTTTTCCCGAATCCGTTTAAAGGCCTCGGTCGTCCCCGGGATACCCTCTAAAACGATAATGACGCGAACCAAAGGGTCATTGGCCAAGCTCTCAATGATGGCGATGGAGGCGTCTAAATCGGCGAAAAAGTTGTCCGGGTAAGTTAGGTGCTTAATATTGCCGCCCTTTTCCGCGTCGCCGTAGCGCTTTTTAACCTCTTCCACGCCCTTTAAAACGTCCGAGCCCTGGTAATCCGTCCCCGTGACTAAACCCACGATCCAGTCACGGCCATTGGCTTTAACAACGGGATCTTTATGGGCCGCGGTCTCGGCTTGTTTGCCTAAAGGCTCATTCCTCTTGGTTTTAGCCCCCTCAAGATTAGGTTTGGGCGAACTGGAAAACCAGACCGCGATGAGCGCCACCGCGACCACTAAAATGGCGAGGACCAGGGGCGTTCTGTCTTGTTTCCGATTATCGTCTGGGCTTGAGGGCATAATAAAAACCACCTAACTGGCCAGCGAATGTTAGCCTCGTCAAAAAGGGCCAAGTCGCTAATAATCTTTTCTATACCGATAAAAACCAGACCGAGCCTAGTCAATCTTTGGCTAAAATAAGAGTTCGTCAAGTGAGATAAGACAATCTCACAAAATCTATTAAAATTTACATTAAATCTAAGAAGTTATCAAGCCCAGCGATCTAGTGAAACCTGGCTTTGTCACGGTCAAAAAGCTATATAAAACCATAATTTTATTCAAAATTTATTCGATAAATGATAAGTATTACTAAAATTATTATCTGTTATTTTTACCTAATTTTTACGCGATCAAAAATGTTAGACCATTATTATGACCTAGATTTTTATTATTGAATAACTAGAAAGCCTAATAGATCGCTAAAACGCTGGTCCAAGCTCAGACCTGGCTCAGACCTGGCTCAGACCTGGCCTAATCGCCCCCTTAGGGGGCTCATTTTCCCGCCCCTTTGGCCTAAGGCTTTAGGTCAACCCCAATCTAGCCTTAACTAGCCGCGGACCATAAAGATTTCCCCGGTCAAATAGAGATTTTTTGGCCTATTTTTTCGCTAAAAAATAATCTTAAAAGCTAATTTAGATAGAGTTTATCTTTTAACTTTAAAAATAACAATTATAAATATTAATTATTTAAAAATCTTAATTTAGAGCGTTGTTATATAGCCATTAGCTTTAAGTTTAGCTTTTGGGCTGGAAAATCGACCGCCGCCTAACCGGCTAATAGACCACTATTTTACGCTAAAAATTTCTCTAAGCTTATATACGCTCTAAAAATTAATTGTTTTTACCTATAACGTAAATATTTTGTAAATAAATACCCAATAAGGTCGGGTCAGATTATCCGCCCTCGATCGTCTTAATCGATCGTCTTAATCGATCGCCTTAATCGATCGTCTTAATTGTCAAAAAATAAGGCTATCTTATCGGCGAAAGGCCAATTGAGGATCATAACTTGGGCCATCCGCCCCTTAGCGAACCCCTCTGGCCCCCCCAAACTAGCCGCCCAAAACTAACCGCTCTAGCCCCTAGGATTTAAGCCGCGAGCCCCCTAAAAACGCTTAAAAAAGGGGTCTGGTGCCCCTAAATGACCCCAAAGCCACTTGGGGAACTCTTTAATAATTATACCTTAAAAAGCGGATTTTAAGTTGTCCAAGTTAAGCTGGATTAAGCTTTGGGCCAGTTGAAGTAAGCTTAGGAGTTAGCTGGGGGCGGAACCCTAAAGTTAGATCCCCCCAAAAATAGTTCGAGGAACCTTTAAAAACTTTAGATTTTAAGGCCATAAGGCTTGACCTTTCCCCGATAAGGCGACCAAAGGACTATCTAAATACCTATATCTAGACTGTTAGGCTTTTAAAGCTGACTAGAGATAAACTAAAGGAGGTTTAATAGACCTTTTAAGTCTGGCCGATGCCCTCTTAAAGTTGGCCCACGGAACGGAGAGCTATTTTTTTAGCTTGAAAATTAAGTCAATACACGCTATATTTGAAGAAACTGTTCTCTTGGGGAATATGTCAAAAACTGGTTTTCCCATAGTTAGGTAAATTATCTCTCAAAAACTCGTTTACGCTTTTTGGCGGACTAAGATCCGTCCTGGAATGGTTTTTTCCAAGATATGTAAAATAACCCTTTAAAAAACGCTTTGATCCCTGGTTCCAGCGGCCTTAACCCCTTTTTGGCTTTTCTCTAGGGCTCCTAAGGCGAAAGGGAGGAGACGGAATGCTTAAATCTATTTTTTTAAGTCCAGGCCGAGTCCTCTGCGGTCAAAGCCTGTCCGCTGGGAGCCGCCACCGTCGCTATCGTCTGTCCAGTTTCCGTCAGCATGGCCCGGTTCTTTTCCTCTCGGTCCTCTTCTGGGTCTTTCTAGCGGGTTTAGGCGTCACCTTATGCGTCAAACTGGGCACCAACGTCGATCCCCCGACCCCGCCCCCCAAAGTCACGGCTAACCCCAGCCCAACGCCTTCGACTAACCCAGGAACCCCGAGCCCGAGCGCCCCGGCCAATCTCGTTGGGCCAAACGCCCCGGCCCTGGCCAACGCCTCGGTCGTCGCCCCCGCGTCCGGGCCGGAAGGGGCCCCCCTTGGGGCTAACGGCCAGGTGGCCGCGGCTTTAAGTAAACCGCCGGAAATCTGGCTGGTTATCGTGGAGTCCATTCCCAAGGCCCATCGGTCCGAGGCGGAAAGGGCTTTAGCTAGGCACAAGAAAAAGGGCTTGGACCTGGAGATTTTAGACACCGACGCCTTTCCGCGGCTCAAAAGCGGCCTTTGGGCTTTGGCCAATGGGCCCTTTGACACCAAGAAGGAAGCCGAGGCGGCGGCCCTGATTTTAAAGCCCAAAGTTAAAGGTTTGATGGTCCGCCGGGGCCTTTAACCGTGGACGAAATCATTGTCGCTAAAAGAAAGGCCGCCAAGCTTTCCATATTCTCCAACTCGGCCTTGATCGTCATTAAGCTCGTGGCCGGGTCGCTCACGGGCTCGGTGGCCATCATCTCCGAGGCCACCCACTCTTTTTTGGATTTAATGGCCGCCATGATGGCTTGGGGGGCGGTGCGGGTCTCGGATAGCCCCCCCGACTACGAGCATCCCTTTGGCCACGGCAAAACGGAAAATATCTCGGCCTTGTTTGAGGCCATCCTCATCGTGGCTGGCGGGATTTTTATCCTCAAAGAAGCCATTATAGGGCTGATAAATGGCCGGGCCTTACCGGATCTAAAAGCTGGCTTAGGGGTCATGTTTTTATCGACCTTAACCAACTACTTTATCTCCCGGCGCTTGTTTAAAATCGGCCAAAAGAGCGGGTCCCAGGCTTTAACCGCTGACGCTTGGCACTTAAGAAGCGATGTCTACACTTCCTTAGGCATCTTCCTGGCTTTGCTGGTCATTGAGGCTGGCCGGTTTATTGACCCGAGCCTTGACCTTAACTTTGTGGACTCCTTGGCCGCGGCTTTGGTCTCGGTCTTGATCGTTAAAACCGGGGCGGTTTTGGGCTGGGACGCCTCCAAAGGCCTTTTGGACCATAGTCTGCCCCAGGCCGAATTAGGGATCATCGTGGAGACCATCCGGGAGCTTTACCCCCAGATCCGGGGCTTTCGGCGCTTAAGGACTCGGCGCTCGGGGCCTTATCGGGACATTCTGGTGGATATCTTGGTGGACGGGGAACTGTCCGTGGCCACGGCCCACGAGCTGGGGGTTAGGTTCTCCCTAAACTTAGCCGCGAAACTCCCCAAGACCAACGTCACTTTCCATTTAGAGCCCCTTAAACACCCCCGGCCCGAAGACGAGCCCGGGGCTAAAACTTGCGGTTAAATATGCTGGTCTTGGGTTTAGAGAGCTCTTGCGATGAAACGGCCGCGGCCATCGCCGCTAACGGGCGGGTGGTGGCCGAAAGCGTCCGCAGCCAAATCGATCTCCACCAAAAGTACGGCGGCGTGGTCCCAGAAATCGCTAGCCGAGCCCACCTAGAGGCGGTGGAGGATTTAGCCCAAGCGGTTTTGCGAAAAGCGGGGTTAAAGTTAGAAAATTTAGACGGTTTAGCCGTGACCTTAGGGCCAGGGTTAGTGGGGGCCCTCCTCGTGGCCGTCAACTTCGCCAAAGGCTTGGCCTTGGCCACTAAACTCCCCTTAACCGGGGTTAACCACGTTAAAGCCCACGCCCAAGCCCCCTTTCTGTACACGGACTCCCCTAACCCCCCAACCTTTCCCTACGTGGCCTTAGTGGCCTCCGGCGGGCACACCAGCCTCTTTCTAGTTGAGGACCACTTAAACTTAAAGGTTTTGGGCCAGACCTTAGACGACGCCGCTGGGGAAGCCTTTGATAAGTTCGCTAAACTATTGGGCTTAGGTTACCCGGGCGGGGCGGTGGTGGAAAAATTGGCGGCCAAAGGGCGTAAAGAGGCTTACCAGTTAGCTCGGCCCTTAATCCGCGAGGGCCTCAACTTTTCCTTTAGCGGCTTAAAGACCCAAGTTCGCCTTCTTTACGAGGCCGAAAACCTGGATAACCGCCCCCATAACCACCCGGATCTGGCCAACCTCGCGGCCAGCTTTCAAGAGGCGGTCATTGAGGTCTTAGTCGCCAAGCTCTTGACCGCAGTCAAAATGACCGGGGCCACCGGGGCGGTTTTGGCCGGCGGGGTGGCTTGCAATGGGGCTTTAAGAGAGGCGGCCCAAGTGGCTTTATCCCAAATAAACCGACCCTTATGGACGAGCCCCGTTAAGTGGTGCGCGGACAATGGGGCCATGATCGCTTTTTTAGGGGCAAAGCAGTTGGAAAAGGGCCAAAACCTTTTGGATTTAGCCGCGGAGGCCCAACCCCGGTGGGCGGCGGATAGCCCCATGCCCACCCTATAACAAACTTAATTTAAGACTAAACTTAGGCCTTAAACCCCTTATAAAGATCCTCAAGGAGAGCCCCCTGACCGCTAAGGCCCCGACCACGCCCCATAAGACCTTAAAGAGCTTAGGCTTAGCCCCGAGCCGCTTAAGGGGCCAGAACTTTTTAAAAGACCCCAACCTGGCCCGGCTTTTAGCCAAGGCTATCCTGGATTTAGGCGACAGCCAAATCGTTGAGATTGGCCCCGGGTTGGGGGCCTTAACCCGGCCCTTATTGGACGCTGGGGCCCGGGTTTTGGCGGTGGAGCTGGATCGGGGGTTAGCCGAGGCCCTTAATAGTTGGCCCGAGGCCCAGACCGAGCGCTTAAAGGTCATGAATCAAGATATTTTAACCACTAACCTATCGTCTTTAGGGGTCGGGCCCTTTACGGTGGCCGGAAACATCCCCTATAACCTGTCCACGCCCATTTTGTTCTGGTTTTTAAACCAGATCCCCGAGGCTAAAGGTGGCGTTTTCACCTTGCAAAAAGAGATGGCCCAAAGTTTGCTCGCCAAGCCCGGGGACCGACGTTACGGGCGCTTATCCGTGGCCATGTCCCTGTGGGCGGAGATCCGGCTAGTCTTAAACCTTAAGGCCACGGCCTTCCAGCCAGTCCCCAAAGTCGAAAGCGCGGCCGTAAGCTTAGTCCCCAAAACCCCGCCGCCAGTTTCTTTAGCCAACCTCGGGCGGTTCACGGCCAAAGCCTTTCACGCCCGCCGGAAAACCTTGGCCAATAACTTAATCGCGGGTTACGGCCCGGAAAAAGCCCAAGCCACGCTAAAGCATTTCCAGGTGGACCCGAAGATCCGGACGGAAAAGCTCCCCCCAGACCTCTTAGCCCAAATGGCCAAATACTTAGAGGAAGAGTAAACAATAAGACTCTATTATTCTAAGTTAAGCCTATTTTCTGAAGCGATCCCCGGATTGGGGCCCCAGCGTTTCGCTAAGGTTAAAGGGTTAGCGTATTGCCCAAAACCCTAGATTATGGTAGCCTTACTCCCAAATTATCCCCCTAAGCTTAGAGCTTTTAGCTAGCCTTTCTAGGTTTTTGGCGTCTTTGGCCAAGGCTTAAAGGCTTAACCATAAACCCGGGGCCAGTTGACCCCAATCTCGCGTTGTTAAGAGGATTACGGTGACCGAAAACGCCAGCCAGTTTTCAGCGGATCAGATTGAAGCCATCTTGGAGGAAACCTACGATAACTTGGGCGTCTTTGTCCGGGACACTGAGGTTAGCCCAGAGAATTCCGCCAAATACCAACCAGGTTTGATTTTCCGGGAAAAGGGGCTCACCTACGCCTCTTTTAGGGTGGGCGGCCTTGCTGCTAACCATCGCTTTGTCATTTACTCCAACCACATGTTCCGAAAAACCCCGGACCCGCAAAACTACGGTCTCTTTCTGGCCGATAAGGGCGCGTTCTTTAAGGTCATTGGCCGCCATGACGAGGAAGGCCATAGTTGGATCATCCTTTTGCACCTGCCGCCCGCCCCTTTCTGGAAGGTCTTTCAGGATCTAGAGTCGCCGGTGGACGCGGACATGGTCACTAGCGTAGTGGATTTTCTAAAGGAAATGACCCGGAACCCACCCATCCCCGAACTGACCACCGAGGAGTGGGTCGATTCTTGCAAATACCCCCTGGGGATTGACGATAACGGCTCTTTCTTTCCCTTGGAGGACGAAAAGGCCTAAAAAGCCCTAACCTAAAAGCCCTTCTGAATTCACCAGAAGGGCTTTTTTTCGGTAACTAAAGTCCAAGTTTTATTTTACGCGCGTAAATTGCGTTATCTTGGTTATGAGATACGCGATAACCACCCCAACCCGCAAATTTTAAAAGGCGATTGGTTGATTCCCTACGCTTTTCCAACTTTAACGCCTAGGTCCGTTCAACTAAGAAAAACCTTGGAATAAAGTCGCCTAGCGCGACTAAGCCCCTAAAATTAAAACCCCTTTCTGGATTAACAGATAAGGGCTTTAGCCTTTCATCGTGACGGTTTTAACGACGATTTTAACGCGCCTTACTCCATCTTTAAGCCTTAGCTTTTCGGGTAATACTCTAACCAAGGAGCCATAAAGTCTTTAACCGCTCCCCCGTTTTCCAGGTGTTTAACTAGAGCGCTCCCAAAAATGACCGCGTCCGGTAACCTAGATAACCCTTCCAATTGCTTAGGTTCCTTAACCCCAAAGCCCAAAGCCAAGGGCACGTCAAAGGCCGCCCTGGCCCTAGCCAAAGTGGCTTTAACCTCCAAGGGCAACCCGTCTCTGACCCCAGTCGTCCCCAAAACTGAAACCACGTAGACGTAACCCCGGGCCAGGCGGGCGTATTTTTCCATCCTTTGAGAACTGACGTTGGGGCCCACTAAAACTATAAGATCAATCCCCACCTCGTCCAAAGAGACGTGAAAGGGCCCTGACTCCTCTAAAGGGACGTCCGGGATGATAACCCCGGCCACGGTCGGGGTCAGATCTTTGGCCAAGAGGCGTAAGCTAGCTAAAACCTTCTGGGACAAACTAGCCCCAGTGGCCCTTTCCCAAGCGTACTGAACTAAAGGGTTAGCGTAGCTCATTAAGACCACGGGGACTTTTAAGCTTATCTTGGCTAAACCCTCTAAGATCCAATCTAGGTCCACCCCGTTTAAGATAGCCCTTTGGCTGGCGGCGGCGATAACGGGCCCATCGGCCACGGGATCGGAAAAAGGGACCCCGACCTCAATGATATCCGCCCCGTTAGCCTCAAGCTCTTGTAAGCGTTCCCAGAAACAGTCGGGGCTAGGGCAGCCGGCGGTTAAAAAAGGCACCCGAGCCGGGCGCTTTTCCGCGGTGGCTTTAGCGATGGCCGCGGTTAATCGCGAATCGCGCTCATACATGGTTAAATCCCCTGGCCAACGGCCAATCGCGGTTAATCTTTAAGGGGTAAATTCCCCAAGACAATGTCCAAGTCCTTATCGCCCCGTCCCGATAGACACAGCATAACTTCCGAGCCACGGTCGATCTTTTCGCGGTTGGCTAAAATCCAAGCTAAACCGTGGCTGGGCTCTAAGGCCGGTAAGATGCCCTCGGACCGGCTTAAGGCCATAAAAGCCGCCAAAGCCTCTTGATCGCTCGCCAGACCGTACTTAACCCGGCCAATGGCGTTTAAGTGAGCGTGCTCCGGGCCCACCGAGGGGTAATCCAACCCAGCGGAAATGGAGTGCGAGGGCAAAACTTGGCCTTTCGGCGTCTGGAGGAGCATGGAGCGTTGACCGTGCAAAATACCGGGACGGCCAAGGTTTAAGGGGGCCGAGTTATAGCAACCCGGCTCCCCGGTCCCGGCGGCTTCCACGCCGACTAAAGCCACCTTATGGGGAATAAACTCGCTAAAAGCCCCAATGGCGTTGGACCCGCCGCCCACCGCCGCCACCACCAGATCCGGTAAGCGGCCAAGGGCTTTTAAATACTGCTCTTTAGCCTCTTGGCTGATTATGGCTTGAAAATATCTAACTAAGCTCGGAAACGGGTGGGGCCCGGCGGCGGTCCCAAAGCAGTAATGGGCGGTCTTTTGGTTGGTCAGCCAGTAGCGTAAGGCCTCGTTAATGGCGTCCTTTAAGGTCTTGGTGCCCTCCTCCACGGCCTCGACCCTGGCCCCTAAGATCCTCATGCGCTCGACGTTGACCCGTTGCCGCTCCACGTCCACCGCCCCCATGAAGATGGTGGCCGATAAACCTAAGCGAGCCGCCGCCGTGGCCGTGGCCACCCCGTGTTGGCCAGCCCCGGTTTCGGCTAAGAGCTCGGTTTTGCCCATCCTTTTAGCTAACAAGGCTTGGCCTAAGGTGTTATTGATCTTATGGGCCCCGGTGAAAAGCAAATCCTCTCTTTTTAAGCGTAAGTTAAAACCCAAGTCCTGCGACAACCTAGGGCAAAGGGTCAAAGGGGTGGGCCGACCGGCGTAATCGCTTAAAAGCTCGGCCAATTCCGCCTTAAATGAGCTTTCCGTAAGGTAGGTCTCCATGGCCTCTTCCAGTTCCAAAAGCGGGGGCATTAAGACCTCGGGCACGTACTGCCCGCCAAACTCGCCATAATAACCTTTCATAAATATCCTTTACCCTAAAATAGTTCCTCAATCAGTCTTATAGCGCTCGAAAAGGCGAGCGGGCGATGGCTAAGACCCTTAAAGCCGTCTCGTCCTTTTGGCCTGGCGCGGTCTCCACCCCCGAGTTAAAGTCCAAGCCCCAAAGGTTGCGGTCTGGGCTGGGCCACAACTTGGAAAAATCCTGGACCGTTAAACCGCCGGCCAAAAAGTAAGGTTTGGGCGAGTTAAAGGTAGGATTCGCGATCTTCCGGCCATGGCCGCCTAAGTCTTTTCCAGCGTCCAAGAGATAAAAAAGAGCCCCGTTACGCCATACGGCCATTTCTTTTTCTAGAGCCCCGGGGGTGTCTTGGTCGCGCTCGGGCCAAAAAACCCGGATAACCTTATTGGGGCCAATGGCTTTAGCCACTTCTATCCCCTGGTCGCCGTGCAACTGGGCGAGATCGAGCTTAGCCTCGTCCATGATGGCCAGGATCTCTTGGATATCGCTGGTCACAAAGACCCCCACCCTCAGCCGATCTTGGGTGTCAAAGGTCCGAACCACGGCTGGATCCACGTAGCGAGGGCTTTGTTTATGAAAGATAAACCCCAATAAATCCACCCCCAAGTCCACACACAGTTTGACCGCCGGGGCCGTGGTCAAACCACAGATCTTAATTAACGGTTTTAGTTCGCTAAGTCGCGCTCGAAGCATGATATACCCAGAAATTTATTTTGTCCGAAAAAAATCTAATTAGGATCTTTTCCACCCTTATATTGACTATAAGCTAGCCAAACCCGCTAGCAAACTAGCTAAAGCCTCTTGGGGGGATTCGGCTTTCATTAAGGCCGAGCCAAGCAAAGCCGCCCCAAAGCCGGCCTTTTGGACCTTAACTAAGTCGTAAGCCGAGCTTAACCCACTGGCCGCGATCCAAAACTCCCCTTTTTGGGGCGGATTCTGAGTGATTAAGTTGATGGGCCCGTCTTTATCCACCTTTAAGGTTGCCAAATCCCGGGCGTTGACCTGGATAACCTTGGCCCCAGCGGCTCGGGCCACCGCCAGCTCCTCTAAGTTAAAAACCTCGACCACTGGGGTTAAGGCGTAACTTTGGGCTAAGTCAATTAACGAGGCCAAAAACTGGGTTTCTGGGGTCAGCCGAACGATCAATAAGACCGCCGCGGCTAGGGTCCCCGCGGTCTCCATAACCTGCTCGGGAATAAAAATAAAGTCCTTTCTTAAGGTCGGCTTTAAGTTTTGGGCGATTTCCTTTAGATAGGCCAAACTCCCCTTAAAATAGGTCTCCTCGGTCAAAACGGAAATAGCGTCAGCTTTGGCGTAAGCTTTGGCCGCCGCCAGAGGCTCTAAAGTGAGCTTAAGGTCCCCTAAACTGGGGGAGGCCCTTTTGTACTCGGCGATGACCGCTAAACCCCGCGCCTTTTGGCCCAGCTTTAGGCTGGCCAAAAAGTCGGGCCGCGCTAAAGGGGCCGGTAAAGACGGGGGATGGGCCTTTAAGCGGGCGATCTCTTCGGCTTTGGCCTTTCTAAACCTGGCTAAGCCTTCTTGACCTATAACGGCTTGACCCATAACGGCTCCTTAGCGGCTAAAAGATTAAGCGACCAGATCCCCCTGGGGGGCGAGGCGCCCCCCAGGGAAAAGTTTAGGGGAGTAAATCGCTGGCCACGCCCTCAGCCACGGCGGTCCGGGCTTTGGCCACTTTTTCGGTCATAGTTCCGCCCTCTAAGAGCCATAAGGCCAAGCCCACGTTAAAGATGAGCATTTCCCGCATGGGCTCCGGGCCTTCCCCGGCTAAAAGGAGCCTTAGGACCCTAGCCCCATCGGTGGGGTCTTTAATGGTCAGATCCTCGGGTCGGCTCAAACCTAAGTTATAGTCCCGAGGGTCTAAGGTTAAAGACTCGATCTTAGAGCCTTTAACCAAACGGACTTCCGCTGGGCCAATGGTGGTTAGCTCATCGTAACCGCCCGCCCCATGGACCACCGCCGCCACTTCCCCGCCTAAGCGGGCTAAGGCCCCGGCCATGAGATCCAAGATCCCGGGTTGGTAAACGCCGATAAAACGGTGGGTGGGTTTCGCCGGGTTGACTAAAGGGCCTAAGATGTTAAAAAGCGTTCTAACCCCTAGTTCCCGTCTGACGGGCATAATATGTTTAAAAGCTGGATGGTAGTGGGGGGCGAACAGAAAAACAAACTTGGTCCGGCTCATGATCCGGGGGATCTCCGCCGTGGGGGGCTCAATGTTAAAGCCAAGCCGCTCTAAAACGTCGGCGCTCCCCGAGCGCGAGGAGACCGAGCGGTTGCCGTGCTTTAAGACCTGATGGCCCAAAGCCGCGCAGATTAAAGAGGTGGCCGTGGAGCAGTTAAAGGAGAAACGGTTGTCGCCCCCAGTGCCCACCACGTCCAAGGTGGGGCCCTCAATGGGCGGAACCGCTTGGGCCCTTTTTAAAACCGCGTTAGCCGCCGCGGCCACTTCCAAGGAGGTCTCCCCTTTGGTCCTTAAGGCTAAAAGCAAAGCCCCGGCTTGGGCCATGGAAAGCTCCCCATCCATTAAGCGCTCAAAAACCTGCTCAGCCTCGGCCTCGGTTAAATCCCGGCCTTGCCCAATGGCCTCAAAAATCTCCGAGATGGGCCGAGGGGCGCTGGCCCCTAGGGACGTGGCCGCGGCCCGACCGGGGCCTTCCAAGAAGTTGGCTAAAAGGTTCCGGCCTTGGGGGGTTAAAACCGACTCTGGATGGAACTGGACCCCCGACCAGGGCAGATCCTCGTAGGCGATGGCCATGATCTCGTCTTCCGGGGTCCTAGCGGTGACTTTAAAGGGATGCTTTAACCCGGGCTCGGGTTCCTCAACCAACAAAGAATGGTAGCGGCCCACCAGCATGTTTTGCGGTAACCCGGCGAAGAGCCCCTCGGCGTCATGGGTGATGGGCGAGACCCGCCCGTGCATGACCCGATCGGCTAAATCAACCCGGCCCCCAGCGAACTCGCCTAAGACCTGGTGGCCTAAGCAGACGCCTAAAACCGGGACGGGTTTCGGCCTTTTGGCCAGCCTTGCCAAAAACTCCGCGCATAACCCGGCGGTTTTGGGGTGTCCTGGGCCCGGGGAGAGGCAGACTTTTTCTAAGTCCTCGCGGTCGGCTAAATCCAAAAGCCCAGGGGCGTCATTGCGGACCACTTCCGGATCTTGGCCTAGCCCTTGGAAGGCTTGGGCCAAGTTGTAAGTGAAGGAATCGTAGTTGTCGATAAGCAATAGCATCGCCCCGCTCCTTATATGGCCAAAGCGGCCCGGACCGCCGCGGCTTTACTGAGACACTCCTGCCATTCCCGAGTCGGCTCCGAGTCATAGACAATGCCCGCCCCAGCCCGCCAGTAAGCTCGACCGTCTTTAACCCACAGACCTCTAATGGCGATGCCCAAGTCCAAGTTGACTTGCCCCCGGCCTAAACCTAACCAGCCAATGGCCCCGCCATAAGGGCCCCGGTCAGCCATCTCCAGATCGGCGATAAGCTCCATGGCCCGAATCTTGGGGGCCCCGGATAACGTCCCAGCCGGGAAAGCCGCGGTCACCACGTCCAAAGCGTCGCGTTTAGGGTCGAGCTCAGCTTTGATGTAAGAGGTTAGATGCATAACGTGGGAGAAACGCTCCACGTCCATGAACCTTTCCACTTCCACGGAGGCGGGTTTGGCCACCCGGGCCAGATCGTTCCGGCCCAAGTCCACCAGCATGACGTGCTCGGACTTCTCTTTGGGGTCAGCGGTCAGCTCGGCCTCAAATAAGTCGTCTTCCATCTTGTCCTGGCCCCTTGGCCTGGTTCCGGCGATGGGGCACAAGCGTAAGCGACCGCCTTGGCAGCTCACTAAGGTCTCGGGCGAGGACACGGCTAAGCAGATCTCCGGGGTCTGGAGATAAAACATGTAAGACGAGGGGTTTAAACGCCTTAATCGCCGGTAAACGTCAAAAACGTCGCCCGCGAAGGGTTTTTCAAAGCCCACGGACAAGACCACCTGGATCAGCTCGCCTTGGCCGATTAAATCCCGAGCCAAACGGGTGGTCTTAATAAACTCCTCCCGGGTGGGGTTGGAGACGATTAAATCCGGCCCCGAGGGGAATTGGGGCCGGATGGGCATCTCCAAAGGCGGGCCGCCTAAGGTCAGCTCCACCAGCTTATTGTAGACATGGTCAAAAAGAAGGACGGAGTAAGGCAGGATCATGGTGGCTTGGGCCGACTCCGGGGGCAAGCGTCGAGCCAAGCGCGGCTCCATTAACCCAGCCAAGCCATAGCCCAAGTAACCGTAGATGGCCCGGGTGATGGGCGGCAGATCGGCGAAATTGGAATCCGGCTCGATGGTCAGCTGTTTCATGACCTCCCGTAACCCTTCCAAGTAGGGCCGCCCCTGGAAGGACATTAAAGGGGTCAAACGGGGGTCCACGGTCTCCACTTCCAAAAGACCTTTGCGACAGTTTAAAGTCATGAGGGCCCCTTCGCCCACTAAACTGTAGCGACCCCAGACCCCGCCAACCTCGGCGCTTTCCAGGAGGAGACCCGCTTGACGGCTACCCACGCGTTCCAGAAAGACGCTGACTGGCGTGGAGACGTCGCTTTCCAGCAAAATGGCTTTCTGCTTTAAAATGATCATTAAGGCTCCTTTGGGGAAGAGATCATAAAAAAACCACGGCTATGGACCGTGGTTTAAACTATGATTCGCCGCTGAAAATAGATCTAAGGCCGGCCCATCACGCCACCACGGTCACAGGACAAACCCCGCCAACCGCCAAGCGACGTAACTTGTGGCGCCAGATAACCAGCGCCAACCAAATTAGAGAAAACAGGGGAATAGAGCACGAATATCACCTGGCCAAAAGGCCTTAAAAAACAAAAAAGTCTTAGAACGGAAAGAGATATTAGACTTAATCAAAAACCAAGTCAAGAAAGATTTTTAAACCGCCCTAAAAAGCGGCGACTAGCCTTAGCTGGCCCTAAGCCAGCTTAAACTAGTTAAATCTCTTCTGACCTTAGCCGAAGGGGCGAAGTGGCTTAGACTATAAGAAGGCTAAGACCTTAAGGCTAAGATCAGGAGACTTAGGCTAAAAGGGCTTAGACCGCGACCACTTCCTTAACGTCGGGGATGTTATCCTTCAGGACCTTCTCCACGCCGCGCTTTAAGGTCATCTGGGACATGGGGCAACCCGCGCAAGCTCCGACCAGGCGCACGGAAACCACGCCTTCTTTGACGTCCACTAGCTCAATGTCGCCGCCATCAGCCACCAAAGCTGGCCGAATCTTCCCTAAAGCCGCCTCAACTTGTTCCTTTAACATCCATCGCTCCTCATAAATCGTATTAAATAATCCAGGCTTAGGGCCTAATGGTTTAACCTTAGGCTTTAAGACCCAGCCAGAAATTTTTAAGTGAATCAGCGCTCCATAGTCAGGTTTTCCAGGAAAACGAAGAATAATCGCCTTAAACTCACTTTTTAGAAGTATAATGAAAACCTCTCGCAAAAGCAAGGCTATAAGGCATTCCATAACTTAAGCTTAAAGAGTTTTAAATAATCTTATTAACGTATATATTAAGCTTAGGTAAAACCATTAAACGTTTAACGGTTGGCCTAGCTGGAAAGACGGGGGTTTTCAGGGGGTTACCCCGCCTTAAGGCCCTGGACCGTCTCTTTTTAGTTAGGTTAGGCCAAAGCGGGAGCGAGGTTAACTAAGGCCAGGGTTAAGCTAACGGCTTATTAGCCTGGCCATAGCCCCTTAGCCTTGGCCATAGCCCCTTGGCCTGGCCTTGGCCCTGACCTGGGCTATAACCAACCTCAGTCAGAGCCCTACCCTATCTCCCGGGATTTTTTCTGACTGACCTTCTAACCTTCATAGGGAGGCCAAAAGGGCGGAGCCGGAAAAGCGGTCAAAATGGCCGTTCCTGGCCTCATTGACCCAAGGTTTATAATGGGGCTCAAGGTCCCTAAAACGCCCCTACTGGCCATTAAGCCCCCTTTTTCCCGCCCTTCCTGGGAAGGGTCGCCTAAGTTATCTAACCGCCCAAGCGACCTAATCGCGCTCGCCGCCCTCCCCTATCTTTAGGCTCCCCCAAAAGCCCTAACCGTTCTTAGTTCCCGAACCGAGCGTAAGTCGCTTTCGCTAAGCGATCCGCCTGGTTCTAGCCGCCTGGTTCTAGCCGCCTGGTTCTAGCCCTTTAGTTAAGCGAGCTATACCCCGCAGGGTTAGCTTACCTAAAAACTATAATAGACCGCCAGATCCGCGAGAGCTACTTTCATGGCCAGCGCTTTAGCGGCGCTAACATAGCCCTCAATTGTTCAGACCCTAAGGCGAACCGTTCTTAGCCCAAATAAAACGCCTCGGTTAGATCTTTACTGACATTATAGATTACATTATGGCCCGACTTTTAGCTCCTCGGTCGTAACGGTCGCGACTTTGGCTATAAAAACGCCTTGGTCATGGATCGCGGCGTTAGTCATGGTAATCTGGTAGAGGCCAGGTTGGTTAAAGACCAACTCGCCAGTGGGGCTTAAAGAATACTCCTCGCCATTAGTGGCCTTGATGTTATTAAAGGTCAGGCTAAAAACGGTCGTAACGCCGTTAAATTCCATTTCCGAGCTTAGATCGTAAACTTTATTAGGCGAAAGCTTATGGCCCACCAATCCTGGAGGGATGACCCCATTTTGCGAGCTTAAACAAAGATGAGCGGTTCTCATAAACTGATAAAGTTGACTAAGCGGTAGTTTGTTAGCGTCAACATTCAGGAGCTTCAGGGCGGTATTGTTGGAAACATCCAAGGCGGTCAGGCGGTTATCGCCAACGCCTAACATCTTCAGGGCGGGGTTACTGGAGACATCCAAGGCGGTGAGATGGTTATTTTCCAAGCTAAGGTAAGTCAGGTTAGTGTTTTTAGATAGATCTAAGACGGTTAGACGGTTACCGTCAACCACCAGCCTCGCCAAAGCGGCGTTATGGGAGGTGTCCAAGACGGTTAGCTGGTTATAGCTTACGTCCAGGTTCGTTAAGGCGACATCGCGCGAGACATCCAAGGCGGTTAGCTGGTTACTAAAAACATTCAAACTCGTTAGGGCGGAATTTTTGGCGACATCTAAGGCGGTTAGATCGTTTCGTTGAACATCCAGCCGTTCCAGAGCGGCGTTATTGGTGACATCCAAAGCGGTTAAACGGTTAAAGCGAACATCTAGGCTCGTCAGCGACGCCAAGGAATTGAGGTTAAGATTTCCAAACAGTTCTCTAGCGAAAATAGCGATTTCTTTGACCCGATAGTCACCGCCGCCAACGTCAACCCAAGTGACGCCATCCCAAGCGTGGTCATAAACCGGGGAGGTATCCCAGTTGAGATTGTTAGAGGGATCGTTTCGCGGGGTGTCGAAGGATTTAAGAGCTTTGGTTTCATTAGCGTTGTACTTAGGAGCGGCCCAGACCTGGCCTGGGGCCAAAGCGAGCGAAAAGAGCGAAAGGCCCAAAACTATCGCCCCCACCCTAAACGATAAGCGGCTGACCCGTTCGCCTAAACGCGCGATGATCCCTCCGGGTATCTGTTCGTTTAACTGACAATTGGATTTCATTGGTTAAAACCTCATAGAAAACATTCGCTTATAACCAGCTTGTATAGAGCCCCAATATTTTGGCTGGGAGCGCCCTACCTGGCTAGCGATTCACCGGCGCTAATCTTTTCTTAACCTTTCTCTTCTTAACCTTCCTGGTCGTCATCTAGCGGCCTTTGGCGACGCTGGTCCGGGGTCCACGAGTTTAACCTCGAAAGTCTAAATGGTCACGATATTCGAGCGATTAAGGCTTAAACGCGTCTTTTCATTACCTAAAGACGAGATGTCCAAACCATAAAACAACCAATCGCTAAGCTCCAATTTGAAACATTCTTAACCCTACCCCCTATACGCCTCGATTAGTTCCAAACTGGACAATTTCGCGTCCCTTAGGGCGCGACATTTAGCTCCTCGGTCGTAACGGTCGCGACTTTGGTCTCATAAACGCCTTGGTCATGGATCGCGGCGTTGGTCATGGAGATCTGGTAGACGCCAGGCTCGTTAAAGACCAATTCGCCAGTGGGGCTTAAAGAATACTCCTGACCATTAGTGGCCGCGACGTTATTAAATGTCAGGCTAAAAACGGTCGTAACGCCGTTAAATTCCAGTTCTGAGCTAAGATCGTAAACTTTATTAGGCGCTAGCTTACGGCCCACCAAACCCTGCGGGACGACCCCTTTTTGCGAGCCTAATTTAAGGTTTGCGATTCCCATAAGCTGATAAAGTTGACTAAACGGCAATTTATTAGCGTCAACATCCAAGCTCTCCAGGTCGGCGTTCTTTGAGACATCCAAGGAGGTTAACTTATTACTCCACAAACATAAGAACGCGAGGGCGGGGTTGTTGGCGATATCCACGGCGGTTAGAGCGTTATCTCTGGCGTCCAGCTCCGTGAGCGACGTTAGCCCATTAAGTTTAAGCTCGCCGGTTAACCCCATTGAGCGAATATCAATCGCCTCCACCCGATAATCGCCATTTCCAGCGTCAACCCAAGCGACGCCCGTCCAAGTTTGGTCATAGACCGGGGAAGAGCTCCAGTTAAGCTCGTTGGCTGGATCGTTTTTGGAGGTGTCGAAGGATTTCAGGGCTTTCGCGTCATGGGCGTGGTACTTGGGAGCGGCCAAGGCTGAGTCCAGGCGTAAGGTGAGCGAAAGGAGTAAAAGGCCGAAGACCAATACCCCCAGTCTCAACGATAAATTACTAACCTCTTGGGCAAAATACGCGGCCATATCCCCTATTTTATTAACCCTTGATTGACGACTGGACTTCATTGGCTAGAACCTTGTGAAAAATTTATGTGAACCAGATTGGAAAAGTTGGCTGGACAGTCTCCTTAAGCGCATAACAATTTCTTTCACTTCGGCTCTTACCGCCGCCAGCGTCAATCCAAGCGCCGCTAGCCTAAAGTGGCAATCAACCGGGGTGGAGCCCCAGTTATGATTGTTAGATGGATCGTTTTTGGGGGTTTCGAAGGATTAAGGGCTTTCGCGTCATAGGCGTCGCGCTTAGGAGCGGCCAAGACCTGGTCAGGGTCCCAAGCGGGCGATAATATCGAAAGGCCCAAAACTATGGCCCACAGTCTTAACGATAAACAGCCGGCCCGTTCGCCAGAAGCGCGGGGATACAAGTGGAAATCTAAGCCTAGCGAAAATTAATCAGGGGTTATTTTATATAAATTTAGATTTAAATATAAAATAATCAACAAAAGATAAAATAAAAAAAAGAAAGAGCGTAAAAAACGACACTAACTGGCCAAAAATAAAGACCAACCAATCCTTTAGTCATGAAAAGATTAAATTTACTTATATCTACAAGAATATTATGATCTGGATAAAATAAACGCTTCACATTAAAACTCTTTAAACACGATAAACCACAATCATTCTTTTAACCTGGAACCCAGAGCGGAATGAAGAAAATTATGTTATCACTTTAGCGCTCATAAAATTCGCTGTCAACTTTCTTTTAATTTGTTCGCGGTTAACCTTAACCTTTTGAGCCCCTTTATATTTCTAACTTCCCGAACCATCATTCTCAGTCTAAATGAGCCACTTAAGCCCACTTAAGCCCAGCCTTCGGCGGTAATAGCCGCTCAGACGTTAAACTTTTATGAGGGGCTATTAACCTTCAAGATAAAAAATGGGCGCCCAACCATGAGGATAGCGAGCGCCCAAACTTTGGCTCTAAAAAGCCGCTTATCGTTGTTTTTGGCTAGGTTTTAGCAAACCCCTTACAAGGCGATCTTTTTCAATTATTCCGAATTCAGAATAATCGAAACTGTTTGGTCAAGAGTCAAAAGCCTCACCTTGGTCCCTAGCGTCGCCAAATACTAGAAAAACTTTCCCCACGCCCGTAAAGAGACCCTAAAAAACCAAGTCCTAAAGAGTACGGCGCCGCTACCCTAGGCTAAAGACGCCTTCAGTTCAGCCTTATAAAAAGTGGCTTAATTCCAAAGGTTTATGGACATAAACAAAACCAGAACGCCTCAAATAGGTCTAGCTTTCTTTACGGCTCATTTACTTTAGCCAGCGCTTGGTGGAGGTTATTCCGCGCCGCCTTTTAGCGGCGCGACAAAACTTTTACGATTATCGAAGAGGCTTTAGGCCATTAACTCTCATCCTCTAGTTAAAACTCGAACTTAATCATTAAGCTACCTGAAAATCCTTCTCTTTGGCCAGCGTAACCTTGAGCCCCAAGCTCAATAACCATAGGAAAAGTTTCTGATGGCTTGATAGCGATTCCAAGTTCGCCAATCCCAGTGTCGCCGCGCAGGGACGGAGCTTTAATGGAAAAACCATTGGTCTTGGCTTTCGCCTCACCGCTAAACTCATGCTCATAAGCCGCGCCAAAGTAAAGGCTCACTGGTTTACTAACCGCGAAGTTTAAGCGACCACCGACCCTTAGACGGCTGGAGTCCGTGTCCTCAACACGAAGACGCTCACCAGTGGAAAGCCGAACTGAAGCCCCGTCTTGCCGAGTCCAGAAGTATTTCCCGTAAAGGTCTAATGAAGTGGCGTCAGTTAAGTTAAAGACATAACCTGTCCCTAAATGTAAGCCGTAGTAAGGCGTTGACGACTCATAGCTAGTTATCCGACCAGCGGCGTCGCGCAGATCCTTGTTTTTATACTCGTTATGGATACTCCCAGCTCTGCCGGAGGCTTCTACGTAAAAATGGCCAGCGTTAGAGCCGTTGAAGTTAAGACGGGCCAAAACGCCGCCGCCAGCGTAGCGAGTGTCCCCATCGCCATCGACATCAGCCGCGTTATTAAAGGAGTTATGGGTGTCATAGGAGCCATTGCCGTACTCAAAGAAGGCCCCTAAGGTTAGTCGGCCAGGGGAAATATTGACCCCATAGGCTAGACCGGTCATGAGGGAAAATCCATCGCTATCAACATGCGATCCAGTGTTGTGCCGAATGGAGCTGGCGGAAACCGCCCCAAAACCTCTTAACCCATTAGGCGCGTCAGCGGTGGAAAACGTGGCTGATTCCATGCCCTGACCCGCGATAAGGTCACCGCCTACGAGAGCCAAAGCGATGCCGCCAAGCCAACCTTCCGAGAGGGCTTTAGCCGCCTCCTTAGCCTCGCCTGACACCACCTGGGCCGTCACCGCGGACAATCTAACGCCTCTCCCATCCATGACATTATCAATGGTCGAGGTAATGTCAGTTTCGATTTCATAGGACACAGTGGAACCGATTAGGACGCTGGCGTTTCCCCGCCTTAGGTTATCCACTGTCAGCGTATGGCCATCATCGACTTCTATAAGAGTCAGAATTGCGCCAGTGGGCAAATAGCTATCCCCCGAAAGACCCACATTAAAAACACTGTCGCTCAAATGAGCGTGGCCAGTGACTCTGAGCAAAGGCACAGAAAGATCAGGGGGTAAAATAAAATTCATAACGGCGTTAGTGGCGTATAACTCACCTATGTAAGTCGCGCTAAGACCGTTCGCCCCATTAACGTTAAGAACGCCATTGTCTAAAGAATGGTTGAAGGTTCCCCGGTTAAACGTTGTCCCACCGTACATGGTCAGTTGTTTAGAGGCCAGGTCTCCGCCCAAAGTCAAAGTTCCCTCATAGACCGTGGTCATACCAGTGTAGGCGTTAGCCGCTGACAGTTTTAGCTCACCAAGGCCGACTTTAGTCAGACTGCCTTCCCCATAAAAGCTTCGGGACAAATCTTTGGCTCCAGAAGATACATCAATGGTCGCGCCTAACGCTTGAAGCTCAATATCACCATTTTGATAGGGACGATCGATAAGGCCGGCCCAGTTGTCCGCGTTCAAGACGGCGCCATTGAAGGCAAGTTGACCAACTTGTATTAAAGGGACCGTTGGATCATTAGGATCCATAGAAAGATCGGCGGAAAACTTAGCTGAGCCTTCAAGTTGAAGAGTTTCAATATAGGCTCCAGCTGAATTTGACGTCATCAAAAATTCCCGGTCACTCAAGATAACCATCCCTATGTAGACGCCATCGTCACCAGCTTGGGTAGTAGCGACTCCCGCGATAGTATTATCAAGCGACATAGTAAATGGTATCGGTAATTGCGTTATTGGATCTAATATTTCAGAGATTCGTAGATCAAGGGTACCAACATTGAAAGCCACATTAGCGCCAGTCTTAGATATACTGATTGTATTCGCTGTAAGTGATTCAGCTATAAAGCTGGCGTATCCACCATAACCATCAAAATAAGTGGATCCCTCAATCCCAGAGGTTACAGTTAAGGAATCGGCGCTCATTCGGCCTTTGACTTCTATCGACGCGTCGCCTCCATCTCCTCCAAATACCCCTCCAGTAATGATGTAGCCATCACCACCAGCACCACCGATAACTAGCACTTGATCAGCAACTTGGATATTGCCTTCTACTGTGAGTTTGGAAGAACCGGCATCGCCACCATTTCCACCATAAAAAATATAATTTGGAAAACCACCTTGTAATGTCCCACCAGCGTTGCCACCAGCGCCTCCCACAACAAAGATATTATCAGCCGAGGTCTCACTAGTGCTTAAGACGGCGTTACCAGCAGCTCCTCCATCTCCGCCATAATTATATTTATAATTTGAAGCACCAATACCGACATACCATGCACCACCATCTTGACCACTTTCTCCACCATTAACAGCGGTTCCTCCAATTCCATAGTTTGTCGTTCCGGCAGTGCCATCTCTTGCGATATCTGTCACGCCTGAATTAACTAAACTAGCGCCACCCCCACCGCCGGCGGCTATTATTTGGTTTTGCCCATCTAAAGTACCTACGTAACCATTCCCACCTGAACCAGCGCTTTGGCACCCTTGCGCAATCTGAGCGGCTGTACAAGAACCACTTTGGCCAAAAGTATTACCACCGTTTCCACCTTGACCTACGCCAGGAGGTGAGGAGACTGCGCTCGCGCCGCCGCCACCTCCCCCGCCTAAGAGGGTAATGTTATCGGCCTTAGCCGCAGGAACAGACAAAAACAAGATCACTATTCCGCAGACAAGGCTGAACTTTATCAAACAATTCAAAAACTCACTTGGTTGTAAACTTTTCATAGTTTACCCTCCAAATTAATGGTAATAAATTGACTAGAATAAATATTTATGGTCTAATTATTTAAATCAATACAATATTTATGGCGTTTGTGGTCTCACTTAGATTACGAGTGTCCTCCTTCTCTAGCCGGGCTTGGACCGCTGACCTAACGAAAGATGTTTACTAATTAAAATGACTATTATGTTTTTTTATTATTAAATATATAATTTTAGTTTGTTTACTTGTAAATTTTTTGTAAATAAATATTTAAACTTGCTTGGCAAAATATTAAGTATTCGATACAATTTTTAATGCATAATGATGCATTTTTAATTTTTATTTTTTTCATGCGTGTACATAACAATCTGCGGAAACATTGATTCTATCTGCCTTTTAGCGGTTTTAAACGTGAAAGGTCCTCAAATTGTTTGGCTTAAGGGCAAAAATCGTCATTTTTGCCCCCACATATCTTGTTGTTAAATTTTGGTCGCAACAAAATGTTGACGCCCCCAACCGATGAAATTCACTTTTGCAATGCTGAAAAAAATTTGAAACGAGACAGGCTGAAGCGCTTTACGGCCACGTCTAACGCTTGAGGCGTTGGAGGCTGTTCCAAGGTAGCCAGGCCTCTCTTATCGCTGATTAAAGGTCACCACACTCGTGACAATCTGTGAGAGGGTGAGCCATTATCCTCCACTATTATATTACTAATCTTTAGTTTTATTGTTTTTTTATTATATTATTAGTCTATATTTTTTTTATTTTATATAATTATATATTATTTTATTATTATAATAAATTTATTTTTAAAATCTTTTAATATGATATTCAGTTTTTATAAACTAATATATTCTTTTTTTAGCTTTATAGTGACTAAATAAGTGCAACTAAAACACTTTTATCAAGCCGCTAGCCGGACTGACTTAATTATTGGTCGCGATTTTTGGCGTTTCGCTGGTTTTTTGAGACTCTTCCAGCAATCCACCAAAGCCTGGAGTTCACCAAAAATAACCAACTATCTATGACAAAAAGAACCGCTAATTATCAGAACTTATACGACTTAACGCATTCACGCTGGAGCGCTCAATAATCGCGCTAAGATTAAAAATATTTAATGAGACTCAGATTCAATTTCATTTTACTGAAGCGTTCCCCCTTTGTCAACCTAAATTTGAATTTTTATTTATCCAATAATTTTTTCATAAATAACAATAATTGTAATGTTTTTACCTAATAACGAGTATTTAATATAACAAACGCCTTTTAATTAAATAACTAAACATTTTTGACGTTAAATATTTTATTTAAAGCGGCGCTGGTTTCTGACTGGAACTGTTTCTGACTAGAACTATGACCTCTCGTTTTGGATAGTTAGCCTAAACAACAATAGCGTTTAAAGCCCGACCCCTAGCCCCAATAAAGGGTAAGGCGGCCAAGTCTAACGACCGCTAGAGACCTTATGCTCTATCTCTAGGGCTTACGGGAATTGGTAAGAAGCGGATTAAGGAAGCTTTTTAGACGGCTTTTAGGCGGGGTTAAGAAACTTTAAGCTCGTAAAGCTCTTGAGCGATTGATAGGCGAAAACAAAAGACCCAGACCGCGTTAAAACGGCCAAGGTCTTAAAGGGGGTTTTTGCCCCTTTAGCGGCTAACCGTTTGGGCTATAGTTATGGCTACAGCTAGGGGATTAACTAAAAGAGCGTTTAATTTCTAGAACGCGAATTTTAAGACTAAGTTACCGGTGATTCCCTCTCTTTTCCCAGTGTAACCTTCCGCCCAGATCTCAATAACCAAGGGAAAGGTGGTCGAGGGACTTATGGCTAAGCCAATTTCGCCTATCCCGGTGTCGCCACGGATGGACGAGGCCTTAATGGAAAATCCATTGACCATGGCCTTAGCCGCCCCGCTATACTCCCGCGCGTAAGCCGCTCCGAAGTAAAGGCTAACCGGTTGACTGACCGCGACCTTTAAGCGCGATCCGATCCGGCCCCGACTGGAGTCCGTGTCCATAAGTTTAAGACGCTCGCCCGTGGCCAGACGAACCGCGTCACCTTCTTGCCGCGTCCAGAAATATTTACCATAAACGTCCAAGGACGCGCTCTCGGTTAAGTTAAAGACGTAGCCCGCGCCCATATGGACATAGTACGGCGAGGAGGAGTCATAGCGAGCTATCCGTCCGGTGGCGTCCCTTATATCCTTATTTTTGCGCTCATTTTTAAGGCTTCCGGCCCGACCCGATCCCTCTAGGTATAAATGGCCCAGGTTGGAACTCTTAAAGTTAAGACGAGCCAAAAGGCCGCCGCCAAGGTAACGCGTATCCCCATCACCATCCACGTCGGCGGCGTGGTTAAAGGAGTTATGGGTGTTATAGGGCCATTCCCATACTCAACGAAGCCCCCAACGGTTAACCGTCCGGGAGATAGATCGAGGCCCCAGGCTAAACCGGTCATTAAGGAAAAACCTTGGGCGCGTCCTCATGGGAGCCAGTGTTATGGCGAACGGAGCCCCCGAAAACCGCCCCAAAACCGTCGAAATTTTTAACAAATAACCTACATAAAAAATATTACGCATAACGACGAAACAAAGACTGATATCGCCGAAATATACACCACGTTGGCCACTTGTCGCCTCCTTATAAACCACGGACCAGGTTCTAGGGTCAGCCCCTTGGGGTCCAATAGAATACGTAAAATTATTGACTTCTAAAAGTCTCTTAATATTTTATACTTTAAGTTATTTAGATTTTGTTCTTCTATTCGCAAAAACTTTGTAAATATTTATTAAAACTTCATTAAAGCTTTTTAACAAAAACTTAAAGTACGCTTTTCATGACCCCATTGCCTAGGGGCCAGTTTGGGGCCGTTGACTTATTTGTCGCGTTCTTAAACCGGATCCCCCGCTTAAAGGTTGGCGGCCATTATCTTTAACCCCAGGGGTCTTTCGTAAAACGCTCTTTTCCTAGGAAATATAACTTAGAAAATTCCCTTTGGATAACCCAGCGCTCCAGTAAAATCACCAAATTAATTTAAATGAGTCTCAAACTCAAAATCATTTTATTTTAAGCCTCTCCTCTTTGTCAACCTTAAATCCAATTTTCATTTAACCCATTTTTTTATATAAATAGTTTATAGTTTCTTAAAACGTTTTAAAATACATAAAACATTTCTAAAGATACACTAACGCCTGTTTCATGAACCGAAAAACAAGTGTACATATTCGTAAATGATTAAATTTATTAAGACGGGTTTTTTCCTGACAGGAACTGGAAAATATTGGTTTTAGGGCCAGTTTTTAAGGGCTAATTTTTGCGGGATAACGGTTTTAGGACCATTTTTTTGGGGAAAATCAAATATTTTGGAAAATAATTTCGGGAGCGTTTTTTGGGGGGGCTTTGGGTCTTGGTTAGGAACTTTCTAGCGCTCTTAGCGCTTTGGTCTTAGGGTCTTGGGGCGTTTTTAAGGCCCCTTATAGGAGCCTATAGTCTGACCGGAAAGCTTAGGCCGTAAGACTCTATGGAAACTTACGCCTATCGCGTCCTAGAAAAAAACATCATGGCTTATTGTTATCGCCGCCCCTTATAAAGGGGCGGCGACTAAATCGACAATTTTACTCCTCGCTCTCTGGGCTAGTCTCCTCAATAATAACCCGCCCCTCCGGCAAGATGGCCGTTTTATCCGGCTCGTACATGCCTTCGGCCACGGTGGGCGGTAAGACAAACTCCCCGGTGGTCACCGCGCGGACGGTAAAGGTGAAAGTCGTCTCGCCCTCCAGGCGCGGGATGACCAGGATCAAGCGATCTTCCCGGATTTCCGCCCGGGCTAGACGCTCTTGGTCCTCATCGAGCCCCAGGTTGTCAAACTCCAGACCGCCCGGCAAAAGATCGGCGATGACCACGTTGGCCACGGGTTCCGGGGCCGTTAGCCTTAGAGTGACAGCAATCCTTTGACCGCGCTGAAGGCGAATGGGCTCGGCCTGGCTTTCGGTCAGGTCAATTTTCGGGCCTAAGAGGTCATTTAACCTTTTAACGCGCCAGGTTTTCGTTAGGGTAATCCCTTTAGCGACCGGCGCCGGGGCCGCCAAAGGCACCCCGCTAACGACTAAGCTCCGCCAAGGCCGACCCTCGCCTTTAACGGTTAAGGTTAAAGGGTTCGCCAAAGCGGCGATTAAGTCCGGACCGCTAATGGTGGAAAGATCCTCATTGGTCCCTTGGCCTAGGACCGTTCCTTTAGCGTCAGTTAAAACCGCCTCATAGGGGCTAATGGTCTTGGACCGTTTAAGGTAATTGGCCAAAGCCCACAGGGCTTGGCCGTTTTCTTGGGTGGTGGACCAGCGCCCTTCCGTCCCTCTTTTGGCCACTTGGGCCGCCAATTCTTGGCTTCTTGTGGCTAAAGGATCCACCGAGGCCCAGGCCAGTAAAAGAAGGGCCTCGTTCCGGGCCAAGCTTTCTAAACTGGACCGGTAATGACTACTCTCCGGGGCGTCTAACTTGAGGCCTTTTTTTTCCAAAGCGACTAAAGGCTCGGAGTTACCAGCCCGTAAGCTTTGGGCCGCGGCTAAAAAGATTTGGGCCGAGGGGGTTAACCCCAAAGACCTTTCCTCTAGGGAATTAAGCCAACCCGTTTGGAACTCCCCGTTTAAGGCCAAGACAAAAACCGCGTAAGCTTTGACGCTTAAACGGTACCTAGCGTCATAGTCGTTCGCGGAGCCGTAGTCGGCGGCGATAAAGTTTTTAAGGTACCCTAAAGCCCCCTCCAATAAGCCACTCGGCAAATCGACCCGCTCTTTGGCCGCGGTTAAAAAATGGGCCGCGTAAACCGAGCCCCACTCGTAAACGCTCGAGTCATTGGGCCAGTAGCCAAAACCCCCTTGGAAGGTTTGGGCGCTGGCTAGCCTTTTCACGGCTTCTTTTAAGCCCACGATGGCCAAGGCCGCGTCTTTGGGGCTTAAGCGCCCCAAATCCGGCTCGGCTAAAAAGCGAAAGGCTTTGGACACGGTCTGCTCCAAGCAGCCGTAGGGATAGCTATTTAAGTAGTCCACGGCCCGGTTGGCGCTGGCCCAGGGGCCGGCGGCTATACTTAAGGAGGCGTTCACCGTGCCAGTTAAAAACTTCTCATAGGGGGCCTTAATAACGCTGACCTCGTCTTGGACCGCTAGAACGGAGCTTTCAGTCACCCTGGGGTAAGGGGGCCTAACCACCGTGGTGGCCGCTTGGGTGAAAGTTTCCCCGGCGTAGGAGCCGTTAACCAAGATTTCCGCTGGGCCCCCCTCTTTCTGGCCATTAGGGAGAACCGCTTCCAGTTTAACCGTTAAGGACCGAGTCTCCCCCGGATTTAGCTCTAAGGTTACCCGGCCATTGTCCCAATCTGGGGCCTCTAGAAGGCGTATCGGCCCCTTAAAGGCCAGCTCTAAGGTCACCCGGCCTCCCCCAGCCTCGGGGCTCATAAAGACCCGGATCGGGGCGTTAAAGACGTCCCCCGGGGCTAAGGCCAAAGGCGCGCTCGGTTCCACGGTCACGGGTCGGGCGATCAAAAGGCGCTTTTCCAAGTAACCAAACTTTAAGCCATTGGCCGCCACCACGGTTAAGCGACCTTGGCCCGAGTACTCGGGCAGATCGATTAAGGCCTCCCCTTGGCCATTAGGCCCAATGGCCAAGGTGGCTAAAAAGACGGTCAATAACTCCAAGCGCCTTTGGTAGGGCGAAAAGTAGCCCTCCAGGGCCTCGCCCCCGCCCGGGGCCAAGAAGGGCCAGATCCGCTCCTCCAAGGGCAAAAGAGCCGCCCGGGTGTCGTAGTAGTGGCTGATTAAACTCCGACTGGACCAGAAAAAAGGCCCCGGGTTGGGGATCCGGTAGCCATTTAAAGACAAGATCCCCTCGTCCACCAAGGCCACGGTCACCTCCCCGCTGGCTGGCCGCCCGTTATCGTCGGTTAAGTTGATCTTTAACGGAACCTTGGAGCTGGGCCGAATGAGCTCCGGCTCCGTCACCGCGATGTTTAAGCGATACGGGGCCCGGTCGTTTTCCAGACTGACCCGGCCTTGGGCCAAGAAGACTGTGGCCTCTTTTTCCAGAGGCCGAATCAAAGAGGCCGTTAGTTGGGCGTTATTGACCAACCCTTTCGGGACCGGCACCTTAACCGTCTGGGTCAGCTCGGTCACTTTAACGGTTTTGGACCATATTAGACTGTCGGTCTCAAGGTTCAACAAAAGAAGCCCTTTAAAGGGCGAAGTCACGGTGACCGTGGCCTCTTCCCCGGGGCGATAAAACTCTTTATTTAACGAGAGGTTGATTAAGTCCTCGGGCGGGCTTTCCTCTTGGCCCAGATCCCCCATGACCCGAAAACGCCGCCCGTAAACCTCGGGCCGATCCGGGGAGCTGACGGTAATCTGATACAACCCCCCGACCTCCGGGGTGAAGGGCGCTTGGCCTAATCCGTCCTTTAAGGCCACTTCCATAGTGGCCACGGGGACCAGCTCCTCGCCCGACTGGCGGTGGAGTTGGCCGTACCGAACTTCGGTGTAATAGATGTCTTTGACCTTGGAGATGGTCACTAAAAGGTTTAAATCCAGAGGCTCCAAGGCTGAGGTCACCGCCGCCAACTGGTAAAGGCTCTCCTCGCCAATGGCCAGAGTCTTCGGGGCTTTCAACCCCAAAAGAACCGGCCGAGGGAACCACTTGGCCGTGGCGCTCCGACCCTCAAACCGACCGGCCTCGTTTTGAACCCGCCAGTTAAAGGTTAAATCCACGAGGTTGGGTAAAGTTATGGAACTATGATGAGCTTGGATGGTTAGATCAAGTAAACCATCCTCGTCTAAGGCCCCGTCAGTCTCCAGGAGCTTTTCCGCGGAGTAACTGAGTAAGGGCCCCGAAAAGTCAAAGCCCTCGAAACCCGGGATCGTAACCATTCCCGGGGAGCCAAAGACCCGCATCTCCCAAGCGAGACCCGAGCCCTTGGAGCCATACAGGTATTTAGCCGAGCCCGTTAGGGTGAAAGTCGGGTCATCGCCTTGGTACTCGGCGGTGGAGGCTAAAGAAAGCTCCAAACGCGGGGGGACAAAATCGTCAAAGGTGATGTCCCGGCGGGCTAAAACCTCTTGCCCGGGAATGGCCACCTCCACCGCCCCAGGCCCCGTTCTCACCGAATAAGGCGTTGTGGCGGTGAAGTCCAAGGCCCCGTTTAAACTGACCGTGGCCTGGCCCTCGTCCACCGCCCGCTCCTCACGATCCAAGATCCGCCAGGTTAAAGGAAAGGAGGCTTTGGGCGGTAAGCCGTTTTTGTCCCGGATAAACCCTTTAACGGCTAAAGTCTCCCCCGGCTTCCAGAGGTCCCTAGGCAAGATTAAAAAGCCCTCGTAACCTTGGGTCAGGTAAGAGCGCCCGGAGCCTCGATCTTGGATCAGATCGCTAACTTTCCCGTCAAACCAGGCGGATTGGACATTAACCACTTCTTTAGAGATCAAAGCGTAGGTTAAATCATCGCCCTTTTGGACGGTTAAACCAAAGACCTCGCTGTCATTGACGTTGGCCGTAAATAAGCCGTCAGCCCCGCTGACCCCTTGGTGGACAATTTGCCCAGCGGGGTCGAAAAACTTAACCGTGGCCCCCTTAACCCCCGTGGCTTCGCTTAAGCTAGTCACCCAGACTTGGATCTGGCCCTTTAAAACCCGAACGCTTAAACCCAAGTCAGTGATCATGACCGGTAAATACCGCTCAGGTTCGGCGGAGTAACTATAGTCGTTAAAGTACTCCTCCTCGTAAGCCCCCCACAGGCGACCGGACTCATAGCTAACCTTGGAGCCGTCTTTCGACCGCACAATGGGGGTGATTTTTAGAACGTAAGCCCCTTTGGCGGGCTTTAAGAGGTCGCCTAAATCCAATAAACGCTCAAAACTTAACCGCCCGTCCGGACCCAAGGGGACCTCAAAATCGATGACGTTTTTAGCTAACCGTAACCCCAATTGGGCTTTGGTCGAGCCGCTAACAATGGCGCTTAAGCTAAGTAAAGCCGGTAAAGTGTCCTCGTACAGCCGCCAAGCCTGGACCCGGATAAATTCCATATCCCGGCCAGCCACTTTCACTAATAGATCTTTTTTCGGGCTTAAGAACCGGCCTTCCCCAGTGAAGATGAGCTTACTGAGCTCATCCTTGGGGACCTCGGCCACGTAAGTGACCTCCTCGGTTAAGATGCCCTCGATGGAGCGTAACCCCGGGAGCAAGATAACCTTGGTCGGTCGCTCGCGGTTAAAGGGGGCGGTGATCCTAATAACGCCATTCCCCTCGACCAACTCGGCTTTAAAGGGTAAAGGCGGCTCCAAGCGGATAAACGGGGTCGGGTTATCCTCGGCGAAGGATTCGCGGATCCGGATGTCAAAATACGGATCCCACGGAAAGGTTGGGTACCGACCTAGGCGGGCCTGGTAAAAATGGAGTTGGTTATGGATCCTGACCCGGGAAGTCGCTTCGGCGATTAAACCAGCCCGGTTAACGTCAGTAAGGTTCCTAACGATAGCGTCAATGACGGCCTCGTCTTTAACCCGGACCAATATCTTGGCCGTTAGCCCACTTGGGTCCAAAGACTCCAACTGATAGTCCAAGGGGACAAAGGTCTCGGTTTTCCCCCCGGGCGTTAAAAGCTTTAAGTTTAAAGCCGCGCCCAAATCATTAAGATCGATCTTTTTGTTAAAGGCGAGACCCAACCGGGTCTGGCCTTGGTCGGTGAAACCCTCTTGGGTCAGACCCACCAGCCGAAACCGATCCAGATAGACGGTATCGTCTTTTAGGGCCACCCATTCGCTGGGGTTAGAGCCTAGAAGGGCTAGGCCGCTAGTCACGTAGGCCTCTAAACGCCCCTTTAAAGAGCTAACCTTTTCCCCGGACAGAGCCGTAAAGGCGTCATTAAAAAGTATATCGAATTTTTTATCGATAACATCGTCTTGATAGGAGTCTTGACCGACAAAGTACCTAATTGACAATATTTGAGGGTTTCGCCAGAGATAATCGCCTTTTAAATCGCCGTTTTGGGGCGTTATACGCAACGGCAGATCCTGGCTCGGCTCGTTTAAAGGCTTATAAGAGCGTCGCTCTTCCGGGAACTTCACCATGGACCGGTTAAACTCCACCTCTAAGTGGATTTCGCCGCTAAAGACCCGGCCTTTAATATGCCCCTTTAACGGCGGGATGGTTAAGGACAACTTTTGCCCCTGACTTAAAACCTGGGGATACAAGGTCTTATTGTCCAACTTTAAATTGACGTTGAACATCCGCGGCGCTTGGTCAGGAAAGGTCAAAACCAAAGGCTCTTTCGCCCAAGCCAACAAAAAATCCGTGAGGTTAAGGCCGGTGGCTATCCTTAAGGTCGCCCGCCTATCCAACCAGAAGACCTTAACCCCGGGCCAGTTAACGTCGAAGGGTCGCTCGACCGGGGATAATTCCTTAAACTCTAGCCCCGTAGGGGCTAAAGTTTTGTCGATAAAGGCGAGATCTATGGTTACCTGGACCGGGTCTTCGGAATAGAGACGGCTTTGGCCTAAGGTTATATCGACCAGCTCTGGTAACTCGAGCCGCGGGGGACCGGTTTTATTGTCGTCCGCGGGAGCTTCGGGGGTAGTCGCGTTAGGGGGGCTAGCCTCTGGGGTAGCGGTCGCCGTGGGGGCGGAGCTAGTGGTGGGGCTAGCGGCGGGGTTGGCCTCCGGGCTAGTCGCGGAGCTAGGGTCGGGGCTAGAAGCTGGGCTAGCGTCTGGACTGGCTTCCGGGCTGGAGGCTGGGCTGGCTTCCGGGCTGGCGGCTGGGCTAGTTTCCGGGCTGACGGCTGGGCTAACTTCCGGGCTAACTTCCGGGCTAACTTCCGGGCTAGCTTCCGGGCTAGCTTCCGGGCTAACGACTTGGCTAGCGACCGGGCTAGCTGGCTTCGTTGGGGCTGGGCTAGCCTGAGGCTTCGCGGCGGAAGAAGCGATCGGTTTGGCGGCTGGGCTAGCCTGAGGCGGCTTGGCCGTGCCAGACGAGGGCTGGGAGATTAGAAAGGCGTAACTAAAAAGAAGGGCCACCACGACCAAAAGGCCCATAATGGCTAATCGCGAACTTTTCTTAACCGACATGCGTCATCTCCCTTAAACCAAATATTGACTATTAACGGCTCGCCGTCTGAGCGCTAGAGGGAACCAACCGTAATATTCGCCCCGCGTCGCGCCTAGCGGTTACCGCCGTGAACACGCTAACCGCCGTTTGGCCGCGACCATCCACCAAACTGACCCGATGAACCCCGGGGGTCAAAGGTAAGACTGGCGTTAACCCAGGCCTCGCGGCCATAAAAAACTCCTCGTCCACATACCAATGGATGGGCCCCACGGTGGACTCGCTTTTTAAAGGCACCCCGCCCTTTTGGTCATTAAGACGGATAACCGCCCCGTTTAAAGGGGAAGTTATAAGGGGCGCCGGCGAGGTCGCCTCGCGGCTGGCCATGAACCCGGCCAATTCCGGGGGCCAGACGGTGACGAGCCGCCCGTCTTTCTTCTGATGAAGACCGCAGGTTAAAGTTTGGCGGCGGTCTTTTAAACGATAAGTTAGGCGGCCAGGTGGGCAAAAAGGCCCTCTTGGGGCCCCGGAAAGAGGGCAAGCCTCAAAGAGCTCCAATCCTTTCGGCGGTTTGGGAAAGGCGGTTTTGGCCCCCAAGTCTTGAGTGAAGAGAGCCGCCGCCTGGCCTAAGGCCTTTAACCCACTTAAACCCTCTAAACCTTGGCCATTAACCTCGCCTAACCAGAGGATGGCCGTGTAACGCGGGTTGTAAATGGCTAACCAAGCGTCCCGAAACCCATGGGAGGTCCCGGTTTTAAAGGCCCAGCCCTCCCCGCCTAAACCATAGGGCAAACGGGTGGGATCGGTTAAAACCGAGTTAATGAGCCAGACCGCCTCTTCCCGAAAGACCTTACGCCCAGGGCTAGGGTTGGTTGGCGCAAGGGAGATCTCCACGCTAGATCCGCCTCGACCCAAGATGGCGTAGGCCCTTAACAACTCCATTAAGGTCACTTCCCCGCCGCCTAAGACCAAAGAGTCCCCATACGACCGACCCTTGGTTAAAGTGAACCCAGCCGTCGCCAAAACCTTCTGGGCCTTTTTTAAGCCAATCAGCCGTAAGACCCGAACCGCCGGGGCGTTTAAAGAGTCCGCTAAAGCCAACCTAGCCGAGACTGGGCCCCGATAATGACGGTCATAGTTACGGGGGGCCTCCCCCCGTAACCCCAAAGGCGTGTCGGCCAGTAAAGTCGCGGGGGTAATCGAGCCCTCGGCCATGGCCTCTAAGTAAATAAAGGGCTTTAAGGTGGAGCCTGGGGATCTTAGGGCCTGGGCGCAATCGACCAATCCGGCGGGCCCTTTAGGCCTAGCGTTACCCACGTAAGCTAAAACCGCGCCAGTTTGGTTATCGAGTAAGGCCCCGGCTCCCGCGACGTTCGGCGGAAAAGGGGCTAAGGCCTGGTTTAAGCGATGGGCTAAAAACTCTTGCTTATCCGTGTCTAAAGAGGTTATGAGCCCGGAAAAACCCTTCTCCCCCCAGCGCCAAGACCGTTTGGCGGTTTTAAGGGCCAAAGCCGCGAAGCGTGGGGCCTTATTGGGAAAGGCTAAGCGGCGGGCGATTAAAGGCTCATTTTGGGCCTGATCTTTTTGGGAGCTATTGATAACCCCCTTTTTAGCCAACCTTTCCAAGATTAAATCCCGCCGAGCTTTAGCTCTGGCGGGATGGCGGTCCGGTCGGTACCAAGCTGGGCCCCTTAAAATAGCGATAAGCGTGGCGCTTTCGGCTAAGGAGAGATCTTTAGGCTGTTTTTGAAAGTAAGCCCAAGACGCGGCCCCAACCCCTTTTAGGTTGCCGCCAAAAGGGGCGAGGTTTAGGTACAGCTCTAAGATCTCGGGTTTGGATAGCTTTCGCTCCAGCTTTAAAGCCTGGATAAACTCCCGAACCTTATGGCTTAAGGTTCTGGGGGCTGGGTTAAGTAACCTAGTCACCTGGACCGTGATGGTGGAAGCCCCGGAAACTATCCTTAGGGCCTTAGCGTTCTGGGCTAAAGCTCGAGCGATGGCCAAAGGATCCACCCCCAAATGGTCCCAAAAACGGCCATCCTCGGCGGTAACGGCCAGTAAGGGTAGCCAAGGCCCCATGTCCGTAAGTTTGACCGGAAATAGCCACTGCTCGTCCGCGGCCAGACGGGCGTTTAAAAGGCGGCCATTAAAGTCTTTAACGGTCGGGGACACGGGAAAGCTTATGGTGACGGCGGGGTAATAGACCCAAAGGCCAAGAAAAACGAGAGTCAAGGACAAGAAGGTCAATAGAGCGGCCAAGCGTAAACGCCGAGGGAAACGGTTTTTAAAAAATAACGCTTGAAACATGGGTCCAGTGATTACCGCCGGCCAAACGAAAAGAAAAGAAGAGATTTTTATATTAAAAAGCTAATATTATAGTTAAATGTCATTTTTAAATGATATTAGATTCAATATCTTGACCTAAGACCCGTTATTTAACAAGGTTAAGCTTAACCATTAAACGACAGCTTAAACCCGAAAGCCCCCAAAGGTGGAATATCTGGAGATAAGCGCCAGCGGCTCCTTTGGCGAAAACGTTTTAGCCATTTTCCCAAAGGTTTTGTCTAAATAATTAGCTTAAGAAGCGGGAATAAACCGCCCAATGAAAATAACATTCATAAATCAGACGCATTATACCAGATTTTAAAAAAAAAAGAAGACTTTTAGAGGGCTGGAGGGAGGACTAGCGGGAGTTGGCTTAAAAAAACTCTTAGGGAAGGCCACCAATAGGGTTACAAACTGAAGTGAATTATGTAAGTAAAACTAAAAAAGAAAATAAATTAAATTGTTTAAGAATAAGGGAACCTAGCGCAAGAATAAAAGAACTATTAATAGAATAATCTACAAAATTGGATTAATTATAAAATGGTTTTAAAGCGTCAAATGGCGTAAATAGATATTTTAGCTATAAAAGAAAAATTAAAGAAGAATATTATTCATCGGTTTGCTCTGTATCTTTTTCCGCGAACTTCCAAACCAGACCAAAAGTAACTACAGTTATTATAGTCCAACACAAAAACCTCATAATATCGACTCAGACCTAGCAATTCCTATAAATAAATAAAAATGAATCTCCATAGAAAAATATATTACAACGAATCGCTAAAAAAGTCAAGAGCTAATTTTAAGGTCCGCTAAACCAGCCAGCCGTGGCCAATCGTAGCCAGCCGTGGCCAATCGTAGCCAGTCGTGGCCACACCATCGCGGTGAGCAGTCGAGCTCAATCTTTGGCCTGGCCTCTGGTGGTAATCCCGAAAGGTAGTTGAAGAGTTGGTCTTTAGCCTTTTTAAGGTTTTCGTTAGGCGACTTCATTTCTATTCCGAGCGTCCCCGGCCACAAATAGTCCACCCATTTTGTCTCAGCTTTCTCTTGAAAGCTCCCGACTTCGTTAGCGTTTAGGCCAAAGCGCGCCAAAAGCTCAGTCACAAATTGTAGGTCGCGCTGTTTTTCAAGGCCACTAAAGCCCTTCCAGAGCTTGGAAAAAGCGATCGCTAAGTAGAGTTGATTATAGCGAAAATTAGTAACAACGAGAGTTTCAATTATCAAGGTGTCCATTCGATGGAACCAAATTTTCGCTCAGTACGCAAAAAAGGGGAGGCTTTAGGCGGATTAATAGCCCTTTAGTCCTACATGACAAATCTAAACATGAAAGTTTTTATGTATTGTTTTCCGCGACGCCTCATATATCAAGCGCTCGTATACTTTTGGAACAACTCCATAAGCTTAGCCGCAATCACCGTTTCGTCAATATTACCTTTCGCGAAAACTCCATACAGTCTTAACACGGCTTGATCAATGGCGCGATGAGCCTTAAGCAATTCCTGTGGCATGGTAAGAGGATCGTAAAGATCGGCCAAGCTACTATTGGGAAACAGTTTCCTCGCGTCGAGCGTCACCTGAGCGAGTTGGCCAATCTTCGCCATTTGCTCGGTAGTGACATATTTTGGCCAAGGGAAGTTATTGTAAACAATATCTTTAGAATAACGATAACGGTTTTCAAGCCGACCACAGACAACTCGAACCCAGGCCATATGAACGATAGATGTGAGCACTGCAAAGTGATAAAGTGTAGCGTTTGGTATAATCAGAGCTGAATCGCTAGTGATTATATTAGATGATAGGAAACCAATCGGAATATATCGGCGTTTTTCGGAGGAAACCCTCGGGATAAAGATATAGTCGCTATCTGGCGTATTTTCCACATGAAAGCGAGTGGGGAATTCCGCCAGTTTCCGCGTTGGGAGACTTTGGCTAGCGATTCTTAAAGACCGAACATTGGAAACTCGCTTTAAGACTTCAGGCATTTTCCGCAGTTCATTAGGTGGGCAATCGCCTAGCCACAAACAATACCTAGTATAACCATTTAAAAACTCGTCCGCGCCCATCCAGGGCTTAAACCATTTCTCGGCTTCTGGCTCTTGACGAATGAACTCGTCTTTTTCTTCAGTGGTGAACAAATAGTTACCGCCATCAATCGGTTTATTGCCTATGCCTATTTCAGGAACGTCGCATATCGGTTTTTGACGACTCTCAATGAAAACAGCTGGAGCGTCAAGCAAGTATTGGTTAAAAATCTGGTTGGTTTTCCGGCCGCTAAACCCGATAATCACAACATAAACCGCCGCCTGGCCGCGCCCTTCGTTACTCCATTTGAACGAGTTTTCTCTAAAGTTTATGAACGCGCCGCGTTTCATAAGATCCTTCCAAAGCAATACGGGCTGCTCTCCCTGAGCGACGCTACTCGTCGCCACGAACGCGCACTTAATCTCGGTTCCGATGGCCAAATCAGCGGCTTTCTTGAACCACGCCGTCACATAGTCAAGATTACCCACGCCTTTAAGATTTCCATACACCTGGGCCATATCTTCCTTTTGAGTCGCCGTCATCGTTCGCGCCCCGCTGAACGGTGGATTGCCAAGAATATAATCTGGTGAGCATACGCCAAGCCAATCGAGCCTAAGGGAGTTACCGCGGACAATGGTGGCGCTTTGATCCAGAGGGAGGCGGACAAAACGCACTCCGAACTCCTCAGAAACTAGGATGTTCATTTGATGATCCATAAGCCACATTCCCGTCTGAGCGATTTGGCCAGGAAACTCCTCTAATTCTATGCCGTAAAATTGCTCTACGCTTACTTTTAACATGTTAGTGAAGTTAATAAATGAACGTTGCCTGTTAAAATAGAGCATCTTAAGTATTTTAATTTCTAATAAACGTAATTCGCGATATGTTATGATTAAAAAATTACCACAACCGCAGGCGGGATCGAGAAATTTTAAAGAGCTTATTTTATCGTGAAAGCGAGAAAGGGCTCCAGCGTCAGTTTTAACGTGGTCGAACTCACGCCACAGATCATCAAGAAACAGCGGATTAATCAGCTTTAAGATATTTTCCTCGCTCGTGTAATGCGCTCCCAAGGTCCGGCGCTCTTTAGCGGTCATAACTCCTTGGAACATCGCCCCAAAAATGGCGGGGCTAATCTTGTCCCAGTTAAAATCACAGCATTCAAGCAAATTCTGGCGCATTTTAGCGTCAAAATCAGCTAATAAGAGAGGTTTTATAAATAATTTACCGTTTATATAACGGAAACTTTTTAATTCATCTGATAATAGCGTCTTTTTTTTACGGACGTGATCCGGCATGTTCAGGACTTCAAAAAGGCGCGCCAGACGGTCAGACAAATCTTGACCGCTAGAATGAGAATCCTCAATATAATTTAAAAAGGCGTCTTTAGGAAAAATCCCAGTGTCTTCGGCGAAAAGACAAAACAAAAGACGAGTGAGATAAATTTCCAGGTCGCGTCCTTCATAGCCAATAGATTTCATCGCGTCATGAAGTCTAGCCATTTTCTCAGCGGCTTTGACGTTAACGTCCACTTGTTCGTTAAACGTACGTTCAGAAAGGTATCCGGCTATGTCGGCGAAACGCTTGATATGCTTTCTAAGTTCAGCGGTCTTAAAGGCGTGAATTTCGTTCGTAGATAGCTTGTAAAGGTGGATGTTCAGAAAGTCGCTAACGATGAGAAACTTTGGCATGGCCTCTGGAGGTAATTCCGGGAGGTAGTCGAAGAGTTGGTTTTTAGCTTTTTTAAGGTCTTCATTAGGCGACTTCATTTCTATTCCGAGCATCCCCGGCCACAAATAGTCCACCCATTTTGTCCCAGCTTTCTCTTGAAAGCTCCCAACTTCACTAGCGTTTACGCCAAAGCACGCCAAAAGCTCAGTCACAAATTGTTGGTCGTGCTGTTTTTCAAGGCCACTAAAGCTCTTCCAGCGCTTGGAAAAAGCGAAGGCGTTCCCTTGTATTTCATCCCATCTTATAGTCATTAATTGTCCATGTTGTCGAGAACTTGATTTGAGTCTATTACTAGGCGCCTAGACAATAAATATATGGTGGACACCAGCGACCAGAGGCTAGACAGCGTCCACATCAACTCCAATATGAAGACCATTGGTCGGCTGGGCCTATTGTTTTTAACTGCGCCCAATAATAAGTTAAAGAATTTTCTTTGTCAACAAATTTTCACTCTTTATCCAATAACGTGTTTTTAAATTTTTTGGTTTACCTGGAGGCAGTATGATTTAATTATTTATCATTAAAGCGCATTGGGTCTTTAGAAAGCCTGGGGCGATATGGCCATTGATGAACTGGATTAATGGGTTTAAGCCACCCCTCAAACGACACCCCAAAAGACCGCCGTATAAAACCACCGTAAAGCCCCTTGGCGGAGAGGATAATAATGGCTACCCCGGCCCCACAGATAAGGTCGTTAAGGGCCTCACAGCCCAAATACGGCCTCTTTTAAAGCGCCTGTGACTAATGGTGACCAACCCGCCTAACCATTGGCTATCACCCCTTATTTTCTGAAGCTAAGGTCAGGGTATTATTGTCTATTAAGCCAGGGTGGCTCAGGATAAGCTTTAAGACGTGACCACCGTCTAGCGTAGCTCAAACAGGTAGCCATATTCTGGATAACTAGCCTAACCGCCAACTTTTTGCTGAGCGAAGCGGCCCAACCGCGCTTTTGGCCTCCAAGCCGTTAAGCCCCGAGTTTAAGAGCGACCTCAAGAAGTGGCTTTTTAAAATCCGCTACTAGACCAGTTCCACAAATAAGCGAAAATTATTATAAAAATTTCATATTTTATACATAAACAAGTTTTAATAACTATATCGACAGCTTATTAACAACTAAAACTATAATTTATCTAATATCTAGCCTTTAGCTCTAAAAAGTGGTAACATATTTTTTTCTCTTGGCCCCATGGCCGATGGTCGCCAAGCTTCCCCAAACAAGCGAAATCAAAAACGCTAGCGCGCTGGAATCACAAAATGTTTATGAGCGCCATTCCGCTAACCATAGGTCTTTCCTAGCGCGTCATGGCTTAACCCATCGCTTTACGCGAACTTGAAAGGGTATATCGCGTTTTTCCAATAGCGCCTTTTTTGAGCTCAAGAAACCATTTGTCAAAAAAAATCCTTGACATTTTATTTTTTATGCGATATTATAATTTTGATTATTATAAAAACTAATAGAACGCGTTTTGATAGTCTCTAAACAACTAAGGCCGTTGGGCCTTAACCTTTTAATGGTTAAGTTTTAGTATCGCGAAAATGGCCCTTAGCCTAACAAATATCAGCTTTATTCCTGATTAAGTCTTTTTCCCTGGACCCTTCAGGAATCTTTTTCCACCCGAGCGAGACGCCAGGGCTTTCCCGCTCTTGCCCGTTTAAGTCGCTAGCCCTTTTGGTTAGAGCGGCCCTTTTCGCCGTGTTTAGCCAATTAGGATGACCGCCCCTTTAACGGCTTGTTTTATGATTGTTTTTGGCTCTTTTTTGGTTCCTTCGCCAGCCCTCTAAGCGTACCGCCAACCCTTGAAGTTGGTAGGCCGATGGATGAGGAAGACCGCCCAGGTTACCGAAAGTTTTTATAGCCAAAAAGAGAATTTTTTATTTATCGTTGACCTTTTTAAGGGTCAGTTATTATTTTTTGGCGCGTTTTTTAAGCGCGCCTTAGCCCGCTTAAGTCGCTAGCCCTTTTTGGTTAGAGCGGCCCTTTTCGCCGTGTTTAACTAATTAGGATGACCGCCCCTTTCGCGGCTTGCGTTTAAAACTGTTTTTTGGCCTTTTTTCGGTTCCTTCGCCAGCCCTCTAAGCGTACCGCCAACCCTTGAAGTTGGTAGGCCGATGGATGAGGAAGACCGCCCAGGTTACCGAAAGCCTTGTTTAATGGCCAAGAAAGAATTTCCTGGTTCACCATTCGCGCCAAAGTCGCTAGCCCTTTTGGTCTAGAGCGGCCCTTTTCGCCGTGTTTAGCCTATGAGGATGACCGCCCCTTTTGGCTATTTTTGGTTTTTGTTTTAGACGACTGGCTACCGCTAGCCCTGGCTCTAAACCCCTTAGCCTTTGAAGCTATTTGGGCTTTTAGCTGGGAAGACCGCTTTAGCCTTTGTCATTGATTTACGGAGTAACCTTAGGCCACTTAGGGTTTTAGGTAGCTTCGGTAGGGTTTTCACGCTTAAAGTCTATTGTTTGGTTAATAAGCCAAGGGTTTGCCCTTTGGTTATAGGAGCGTTTCGCCCCTATGACGGGAAAAGTTTGTCCTTTTCCAGCTTAAAGCCAAATGATTAGCCTTGACGCGCCCAAAACGCGGCCCTTTATTCTTAGGTTAGCCTAACGCTAGGCCCCAAAGGATCCCCTTGGTCGCGTCCGCGAAATCCCTCCCCTCGCCCCTTTCCCTATTTGACCTGACGCGGTATTCGCTAGCGGCCTAGCTTTTTTCTAACTTACGTGGTTAAGGCAAAAGCTTATCCCCGCTTATTGGCTAAAAGGCCTTCTTCTGTTTCAGGGTCGCCTTTTGGCTAGAACGCTAAGGAGTCAAACCATGAGCGTCATCGCCCCAGCCACCAGCCCCATCGACTTGGCCAACCTCGAACCTATCTTCGAGAGCCAAAGCCTTATGGGCCGAGGCTCACTTATATCAGTCCTCCAAGCCGCCCAGACGACTTACGGGTATTTACCCAACCCGGTTCTGGAGGCCATCGCTAAACGGACCAAAACCCCGATCAGTCAAATCTACGGGGTCATCACCTTTTACTCCCAGTTTAAGTTATCGCCCCGGGGTAAGCACGTCATCCGGGCTTGCCAAGGCACGGCTTGCCACGTCCGGAACTCTTCCCTGGTCTTAGAGACCTTAAAGTCCACTTTAGGCGTTCTCCCGGGGAGCACCACTTCGGACTTAATGTTCACTTTAGAGACCGTGGCTTGTATTGGGGCCTGTAGCTTAGCCCCGGTGATGATGGTCGATAACGAGGCCCACGGGCGTTTACGGCCTGAGCGTATCCCCGAGATCCTGGATAAATACCGGGGCTAAGGAGGCGGAAACCTATGAAACGCTTAGAAGATCTGCCTCGCCTGTCCAATATTGACGGGCTTATGGCTATTAAAAAGGCCATCCTCCCAAGGATCGCCTTACGGAAAGACCCCAAGGCCCAGCCCCAGGACGACATTTCGCATCACGTCATGATCTGTGGCGACACGGGTTGCGCCTCCTCCGGCTCCCAAGCCATCATCGCGGCCTTCAAAGAGGAGCTGGCCTCTCGAAACCTCGAAAAGAACGTGGAAATCGTGGTCATCGGTTGCCACGGCTTTTGCGAAATGGGGCCCTTACTCGTGATTTACCCGAACGACGTTTACTACATCCGGTTACGGCCGGACGATGTCCCGGAAATCATTGAGGAGACCATTTTGCGCGGTGAGCTTATCCCCAAGCTCCTTTACCACGACCGGGAGACGTTACGGCCCATCGTCCGGTACCAAGAGATTGAGTTCTACGCCAAGCAGAACCGGATCCTTTTGGCCAACTGCGGCCAGATTAACCCCGAGGACGTGGAGGAGTACATCGCTAACGATGGGTATCTGGCTTTAGCCAAGGCTTTAAGCCAAAACGATC
>JAISRZ010000104.1 GCA_031273455.1 Deltaproteobacteria bacterium
GCCGAGAAGGCTTTGACTCAGATTAAGGAAAAATACCTCGCCAACTTCGAAGGAGGCGACAATCGGGTCATCCTGGTGGCCTTAGTCATCGCTAGGCGAAATTTTGTTTTGGCCAAAGTCGAGACGCTGACAAACGCGAGTCTTGATAATGACCTCTGGCCCTAAGGTTTTAGCCAATGGTCCTTGGAGTGGCGATAGGGCTTCGAAACGGCTTATCTTCCCCCAAGGCTCGTCTTTCGTTAAAACCTTAGCCCCGCGCGGGCTAACCCCGGCTTGGTCGGTCGTTCAGGTCTTGGCGCGCGGTTACCAAACGCCTATTTTAAAGATGGCGATTTTTTTGGCGCGCGATTTTTAATCAGCTATTAAGAGGCTTTTTTATTATTAGAACCGTTATTTAAGTTTTAAATCTTGACGCGAATTATTTATTGTGGGAGCTCTAAATAGTTTTCTAGTGATCGTAAGTTTAATTAGTTTATTTTTTTTTGTTGAGCTTAACCTTCCCGGTCGTCCACTTATTCCCTAACCCCTCTAGCCACGACCAGGCTCTGGCGGCGAAGAAGGCGGGACGGTTTTTTAACCGCCCGGATTGGCTGTGAAAAATAAATTGCCTGTGAAAAATAAAATCGCGTTAATCTTAGTTTGTTTAGGTTTTTTAGGCCTTTGGCTGGGGTTAAAGGCCCCGGTTAAAGCGGCGGCGGCTGGCCCTCGGCTCATTGTGGCCAGTTACCCGGCCTGGTTATTCACCCGTTACCTAACTATGGGCCGGGATTACTTCCAGGTGGAGCTTTTAACCAACCCCACCACTGGTTGCCCCCATGACTTCGCCCCGCAACCAAGGGATTTAGAGCGTCTGTCCCAAGCCCGGGTTTTGGTTAAAAATGGCTTAGGCTTAGAGGCTTACTTGGAGCGGGCCTTAAAGGTGGCCTCGAAAGATATAGTCATCATTGACGCCTCCCAAAACCTCCCGACTTTGCCCGGTAGCTGGGGTCGCATGGACTTAGGCGATGGGACGGTTAAATCGTCCGATCTCACGCCCTTGGCCCCCAATCCCCATATCTTTTCCTCACCGCGTTTAGCTGGCCTCATGGCCAAAAACATCGCCGATGGCTTAGCCAAGATCGACCCCGAGGGCGCGGCCCACTACCAAGACCGGCGGACGGCCTTTCAGGCCGACATGGACTATTTAAACGACTTTATCGCCGCCTTTAGCCGGAGTCGTCAAGGTTATAAGCTCATTGCGTCCCACGACTTTATGGACTACTTGGCCCAGGATTTAGGTTTAGTCATCTTAGCCGACATTGAGCCAGCCCCCGAGACGGCCCCTTCAGCCTTTCGTTTAGCGGCTTTAGCCGCTTTAGCCAAAGAGGAGGGGGTTAAAGCCATCGTGGCCGAGCCCGCGTTCAACCTAAACCTCGCCCGCACTCTAGCCGGCGAGGCCGGGGTGGCCGCCGCGGTCATTGACCCGGTGACCGCGGGGCCCTTTGACCCGGGGCCGGATTACTATAAAACGGTCATGCGGGAAAACCTGGTCACCTTAGCCACTCTTTTGCCAGCCAACCGCTCCGCTAACCAACCCTAAGGCCAAACCATGGCTTTAGCGGTGGAGTTTCGCGAGGTGGAAGTGACCTTAGGGGAGTTTTCGGTCTTAAAGTCCGTGACCGCTAAAGTCCCTTTGGGGCGGCAAACCATTGTCATTGGGCCCAATGGCGGCGGTAAAAGCACGCTCATCCACTGCTTATTAGGCCACTTGCCCTATAAAGGCCAAATAACCTTTACCCCGCCTAACCCTAAGCTAGGTTACGTGCCCCAAAGGCCCGACTTTGACCGGTCGTTGCCTTTAACGGCCCAAGAGTTTTTGGCTTTAAGCTTAACCCAACGGCCCATCTGGTTAGGTTTAACCCCTAAAGTTAAGCGGAAGATTAAAGACGTTTTGGAGTTGGTTAAAGCCACGCCCTTAGCCGCTAAACCTTTGGGCGGTTTATCCGGCGGGGAGACGCAACGGGTTTTATTGGCCGCGGCCTTACTGAACGATCCGGCCATCTTGATCTTGGATGAGCCCGCCACGGGGGTGGACGTTTACGGGGAGCGCCTTTTGTGTGAGCTCCTAGACGACTTTAAAAACGCCTTCACCGTTATCATGGTCAGTCACGATTTAGCCACCGCCAGGGCCCACGGGGATTGGGTCATCTGCTTAAACCGCCGGGTGGTGGCTGAAGGGGTCCCGGAAACTATTTTTCAGCCAGACATCCTCTCAGCCACCTTTGGTCTCCATCAGGGCTTAATCTTTGGCCCTCCGCCGACCGCCCAAAAGGAACCTTAATTGTCCGCCTTGACCCCCCTTTATGACCTTTTAACGGTCGTTTATGAGCCCCTTTTTATGCGCCGGGCCGCGGTGGCCTTGTTTTTACTGTCCTTAGCCGTGTCCGGGGCCGGGGTTTTGGCGGTCAGTCGGCGCATGGCTTTTTTCCCGGACACCGTGGGCCACTCGGCTTTGGCGGGCTTGGCCTTAGGGGTCTTAACCGGCCTGGACCCCCAGGTGGCCGTGGTCTTTTTTGGCTTGGGTTTAGGGCTTTTCATCGTTTTTTTAAGCCGGAAAGCCCAGTTCTCTAATGACGTCTCCTTGGCCTTGGTCTTTTCCGGGGCCGTGGCTTTGGGCATCGCTTTAATTAGCCGGGACCCCAGGGCCACGGCGGGTTTGTCCCGGTGGTTAATGGGCGACGTTTTAACGGTCAGCGACTCGGAGATTGTGGCCTTAGGGGTTTTGGACGTTATCTCCTTAGTTTTATTTTTAACCCACTACAACCGCCTTATTTTAGCCGCCGTCTTTCCAGCGGGGCTCGCGGCCAAGGGGTTAGGGGACTATCTATTTGGGGCGTACTTAGCCGTGGTCTCGGTTTTAGCCGTCCAAGCGGTGGGGGTTTTATTGGCCACGGCTTTATTGGTCACCCCAGCGGCCACGGGGCGTCTCTTAGCCGCCTCGGGCCGCTCTTTTTTCTGGCTGGCCCTAGTTTTTTCCGTTCTAGCCGCTCAATTGGGCCTTTTTATCTCCTTTCAGCCCGGAATCAACGCCTCCGCTGGGGCCACCATCGTTTTAACGGGTTTAGCCTTTTTAGGTTTAGCCTCCTTTAGCCGCCTTTTTAAGGGCCGGATCTAACCGCCTTCCCCCGAAAAAAAACTATTATCCGCTAAAAGTTAGGGTTTAACGCGAGATTTTTATTGACAAAATCAAACCCCAGGTTATTATCTTCTCATGCGTTCGCTAATGTTGTATTTTTTTCGATATTGGCGGTTAGCTAAGGAGGGTAAAGTGCCCCAGAAAAGGTACCAAGATTTCACCTTAGAAGCGGCGGAAAAGGCCTATGAGAAAGGCCAGGCTTTGTACTTAAAGAGCGTTAAACCGGAGGACCTGGTGGAATGCGCCCGTTTGTTCAGTTTCGCCGCGTTTTTAGGCCACGCCGAAGCCCAAAGGTGTTTGGGGTTACTGTACGCCCAAGGCGAAGGGGTGGCTCGGGATCCTTTGGCCGCGGCTAGGTGGTTGGAGCTGGCGGCCCAAAGCGGGGTCCCGGCGGCCCAAGAAGCGGTGGGGCTCTTGTATTACGCGGGCGAAGGGGTCGAGCGGGATTGCCGGAAAGCCGCCAAATGGTGGAAAGCCGCTGGGGCCGCTGGGTTGCCTGAAGCCATGAACAATCTGGGCAACCTGTACGAGGCTGGCTTGGGGGTTAAAAAGAGCCAGAAAGAAGCGGCCCGCTGGTGGCTGGCCGGGGCCATTAAAGGCCAAGTGAACGCCCAGCATAACATCGCCGTGGCTTACCAAAAGGGCTTAGGCGTCCCCCAGGATTTCGCTTTGGCCTTAAAGTGGTTTAAGGCGGCGGCGGAGCAGGGTTTACCCGAGGCTAAGCTGGGGTTGGGCCAACTGGGTCTTTTGGGCCTCGAAAACGCCCCGCCCATAAAAGAGAGTTTGGAGCTCATGCGGGAAGCTGGGGCCGCTGGGTTATGCGAGGCTAACTTTAACTTGGGCCTCATCTATGAGACCGGCGAATACGCGCCGAGCGATCTCAATCAAGCCTTGCGCCACTATTACTTGGCCGCTTTACAGGCCAGCCCAGTGGCCCTAATGAATATGGCCATTTTGCTAGCCTTGGGTTGGGGCGAGCCGAAAGTTAAAAAAGAGGCTTTCAGCTTTTTAAAAGAAGGGTCTCTAAGAGGGGATCCGAAGTTCATCTTTTGCCGGGGCGTGGCCGTTTTAGCTGGCGATAAGGCCAATTTTAAGGAAGAAATTTGGGAGGAGGCCCAAAGGCATATCCATTTGGCTTTAAAGTTTAACGACCCTTGGATCAAAAGCTGGGGGGCCAAAATCGCCCGGGACAAAGAGAAGCGCGGTAAGCTTAAAGCCGAGGAAACCTTGGATCTAACGAAGATCGCGGCCTTGGCCGTTTTTCCGCTGGAGCCGAAAGAATAACCTTCTGGCTTGGCCCTTATAGGGCCAAGGGCCACCAGCGCTCCTTAGCCTCTTTCGCGAGTTTTAGGGTGATGGTCGGAAAGATGTTTTTAATATCGTTTAGAAGTTTAAAAATTGGCAAAATTGTCGTGTAAGATCCATAAAAAAGGGGGCCGGAAGGCCCCCTTTAAAGTATAGCCGTTTGGGCTTACTTGGGTTCCTCCGGCGGAAAGAGGGTGGTCGGCACTTCCAACTCATCGTCCTTTTCCCCATGCCGGGCCACGTCCACCACGATCTCGCCTTCGTTTAAGCCAATGAGCTTCACGCCCCTAGTTAAGCGGTGCTGGGATTTAACCTCCGAGACCTTAAAGGAGATGAGCCGTCCGGTTTGGGTGATGATCATGAGTTTATCATGGTCATCCACCTTAAAGACGCCCACCACCCCGCTTTTGACAGCGGTTTTAATGGTCGCGCTCCCTTGGCCCCCGCGAGCTTGGATGGTGTACTCGGTGGCGGGGGTTCTTTTACCCACCCCGCCCTCGGTCACGGTCATCAGCTCCTCCTCGCGGCTTTGGGAGATGACGGTCATGCCCACCACCCGATCGCCCGCGGTTAAGGAGATGCCTTTAACCCCGGCCGCTGAGCGGCCCATGGAGCGGATATCGCTTTCTTTAAAGCAGATGGCTTTCCCCTTCCGGGTGGAGATAACCACCAGGTTTTGGCCATCGGTTAAGGAGACGGACACCAATTCGTCCTCATCGTCCTTTAAGGTGATGGCGATGATGCCTTTTTTCCGGGGGTTTTGGAAGGCCGAAAGATCGACCTTTTTAACGATCCCGGCCCGGGTGGCCATTAAGACGTAGCGGTCTTTTTCGGCGAGATCGTTAATGGGCAAAACCGCTGAGACCTTTTCCCCCTCGCCCATGGGCAAGACGTTAATCATGGCCTTGCCTTTGGAGGTGCGGCTGGCGTCCGGGACCTCGTAGACTTTGAGCCAATACAAGCGACCTCGGTTGGTGAAGAAAAGGAGGTTAGTGTGGGCCGAGGCCACAAACATCATTTCCACAAAATCATCGTCTTTTTTGGCCGCCGCGGCCACGCCTTTACCGCCCCGTTTCTGGGTCCGATAGACCGAGGCGGCGGTTCTTTTGATGTAACCGCCGTGGCTAATGGTCACGACCATTTCCTCGTCCACGATAAAGTCCTCGGGGTTGTAGTTAACGGGGCCAAGGTCGGTTATCTCGGTCCGCCGGGGGTCAGCGAACTCGCTTTTTAAGACGATAAACTCCTCTTTAATAACTTGGTTGAGCCGCTTTTCCGAGCCTAAGATGCCCCGGTAGTTCTCAATGTCCTTTTGGACCAGCTTATACTCGTCGTCAATGGCTTGACCCTCTAATTGGGTCAGTCTTTGGAGCCTTAAGTCCAAAATGGACTGAGCTTGGATCTCAGTTAGCCCAAAACGGGACATTAAGCCAGCTTTGGCCTCGGCCGGGTTTTGGCTCTGGCGAATGAGGGCGATGATGGCGTCAATGTGGTCTAAAGCCAGCCTTAAGCCCTCTAAGATGTGGGCCCGAGCCTCGGATTTGGCCAACAAGAACTTCGTTCGCCGCGTGACCACGTCCCGGCGGTGATCCAGGAAGTGGTTAAGGGCGTCCTTTAAGTTCAATAAACGCGGGGTTTGGTTGACGATAGCTAAGGTGATAATCCCGAAGCTAATCTCCATCTGGGTCATGCGGAAGAGTTTATTTAAGATGGTGTCGGCCATGCTCGTCTGGGAGGGGCGGATTTCCACCACCACCCGCATGCCGTCCCGGTCGCTCTCATCGCGGATTTCCTGGACCCCTTCCAGCTTCTTTTCCGAGACCAATTCGCCAATGGTTTCCACCAGCTTGGCTTTATTGACCTGGTAAGGGAGCTCGGTGACCACAATGGCCGTTCTTTTGTTCTCCAAGATCTCATACTCGGCCTTGGCTCTGACCCGAATGATGCCTTTACCGGTCTCGTAAGCCTCCCTAATCCCGTCCCGGCCCAAGATGAGCCCGCCCGTGGGAAAGTCCGGCCCCGGGATGTGCCTTAGTAACTCGCCCGTGGTGATGCCCGGGTTATCGACTAAAGCGATTAAACCATTAACGATCTCGGATAAGTTATGGGGCGGGATGTTGGTGGCCATGCCCACGGCGATGCCCGAGGACCCGTTGATTAAAAGGCCCGGGGCCCTGGAGGGCATGACTAGAGGTTCCTCGAGGGTCCCATCGTAGTTGGGCGAAAAATCCACCGTCTTTTTGTCCAGATCCTCCATGTACTGGTGGGCCAGCTTGGACAGACGTACCTCGGTGTAACGCATGGCCGCCGCTGGGTCGCCATCGACCGAGCCAAAGTTGCCTTGGCCATCGGCCAAGGGGTAGCGCATGGAAAAATCCTGGGCTAAGCGCACCAGGGTGTCGTAAGCGGCTTGGTCGCCGTGGGGATGGTACTTACCGACCACGTCACCGACCACCCGGGCGGATTTGATGTGGGGCCGGTTGTAGTCATTGCCCAACTCGTTCATGGCGAAAAGGACTCGGCGGTGAACCGGTTTTAAGCCATCCCGAGCGTCCGGCAGAGCTCGCCCAATGATCACGCTCATGGCGTAATCCAGGTAAGAGTTTTTTATCTCATCTTCTATATTGATGGGCTCAAAACTTTCGGTAAAAGGTTCGCTATTGGCCATACATTCCCTAAGTAGAAAGAAATTATTAGTAAAATTCAGCGCTCCCGCGATCTGTAAACGGGTAATTATAGCGCTTAAAGTCTTGACTGACCAGAAAAATATCGCCCCGAAAGAGGTTTGGGCCCTTTCACCGGGAAACGCTCTCCAGCGCCAATATCTTAGCCTCGTCTTTAATGGGCTTACAAGACAACGCCAAAGCCTTGGAGTTATTAAAGACGGTTACCGATGG
>JAISRZ010000152.1 GCA_031273455.1 Deltaproteobacteria bacterium
TGGCTTTATCCAGCTACCTTTCGGAAAATATCGTCCGGGGCGTCTTCCAAGTCCCGGAGAGTTACTCTTTTTTAGGGGTTTTAGGCGGGATTTACGGTTACTCGGCCCAGATTTATTTGGATTTCTCCGGGTACTCGGACCTGGCCCAAGGCGTGGCCGCCTTAATGGGCTTAGAGGTGGGGGCCAACTTTAAGTCCCCATACTTAGTCACCAACATTCGGGACTTTTGGCGCCGCTGGCACATCTCTTTATCCACTTGGTTACGGGATTACCTTTACATACCCTTAGGCGGCTCCCGGCGCGGTTTTAAACCCTTAAACCTTTTAATCGTCCAAACCTTAGGCGGTCTGTGGCACGGGGCCCATTTACGGTACCTAGTCTGGGGGTTGGCCCATGGCCTAGCTTTAGCCCTGTATCATCTGATTCGGGATCTGGCCCCCAAAGCCCCTAGCCCACCCAAGGCCAAGGTTAAAGGCTTGGGTAAAACTTTAGTTAAAGCCAAGGTTAAGGGCAAAGCCGGGGCTAAAGGGGTTAAAAGGCCCACCGCCCCAGCCTTGGAGGTTAAACCGCGACCCGTCTGGCTGGGCCGCCTTTTAAAGTGGGGGGGTTTTCTTTTAACCTTTAATTTTGTAAGCTTTACCTGGATACTTTTTCGGGCCGAGGACTTCAATCGAGCTTTGGAAATAGCCCAAGCCGCCCTGGATTGGTCCCGACCGGGCCAAGGGGCCCCTTTAATGGTTTGGCTCATTGGGGCCTTAACTTTAGCTGGTCAGGCTTATGGCCATTGGATCCAGAAACTGGCCCTAAAGTTTCAAAGCCGTTTATCCACCCCAGCTTTAGGCTTATGGCTGGCTCTTTTGGCTATCATCATAATTAAGCTCGGGCCCAAGGGGGTTTTGCCCTTTATTTACTTCCAGTATTAGGTCGTTAAAACTTTCTGGGCCAAAAATAAGACCGCTTTTTTTAGCTAACCGCTCCTTTAACTAACCGGTCAATTTTCAGTCTTACCAGTTAGTTAAAGGGATATAAAACTAGTTAAGATTTTTTTAATGACTATAGGGCCTTAAATTTACAACCACACTAATTTAAGACCCATTTAAAATTCAATAAAAGGCTAAAATAGTTATAATTATTTTGGGCCTTTAACGATAAATTTATCTTTTGGTAAAAAAACACATGAAAAAACTTCTCTACTTGGCCCTCTTTTTGTTTTTTCTGGTCCCGGGCTGCGCTTTGGACCGCCGGGAGTATGAGGAGCTAAAGGCCACCCAAGACGAGTTTCGGGCCCAATTGGCCGAGCTACGCCAGGCCAATGAAACCATTAACCGGAATATCACTGTGGCTATCCAAGAGTTGGAGGCTTTAAAAGCCCAGCTCGCGGCCATCCCGCCCAGGACGCGGCGGGTTAATTAGACCGCTAACCATAGTCTTTTTATCTTCTAGAACCTTGGAGAGACTTTAATATGACTTTTAGGCCACGCCTTATCCGGCTAAGCCGAATCCTCCCCTTCTTGGGCCTAACCCTTATTTTAGGGCTCCTTACCGCTTGCTCGGACCAACCGGCCAGCCCCCCTAAACCCGCGGCTAGCGCCCCGGCGGCTGGGGAAACGGCTAAGGCCACCGCGGCCGCTTCGGGGGTCAATCAGACCGAAAGCTCCCCGGGCGCTGTCCCTAATGGCTCCGCCCCTAATGGAACCGCGGTTAACCCGAGGGACATCGTGGTGGCCACGGTTAACGGTCGGCCCATTGACCAAAACTCCTTTGACGGCCAAGTCAGCTTAAGGCTGTACGCCGGGCCCTTTGGGGACGCCAATACCCCCAAAGACCCCATTAACCCGCCTTTGGAGTTAAAACTCGAGGTCTTGGACCAGATGGTCAGTTTGGAGACGGCTTACCAGGAGGCTTTGGCCAATGGTTACGCCCCTAAACCCGAGGAAGTGGAGAAGATCTTGGAGCGGGTGGCCGGGGAGTATGGCGGCGGGGTCAAAGAGCTGGAAGGCACGCTGACCGAGTTTGGCGACTCCCTGGACCGGTTAAAAAATCAGATCTCCTATAACGAGACCATTAAAAACTGGCGGGACACGGCCTTTTTATCGAAGGCCATAGTCTCGGACGCCGAGGCCAAGGCCTTTTACGAGGAAAGATCCGCTGAGGCCGAGCATCCGGATCAGATCCAGGCTCTCCAGATTATCTTTCCAGTGCCCATGTCCATGAGCGGCGACCAGGCCAAAGCCCGGGAAACCATTCGGCTCCAAGCCGAGGAGGCCTTAAAGGAAGCCAAAGCCGGAGTCAATTTTGAGGATCTGGCCAAAAAATACATGACCCCCAACACCCGGTCCATCTCCAATGACGGCAAAATGGGCTGGGTGGCCCAAGACGGGGTCTTTCCCGAACTGGAGGAAGCTCTCTTTAAGCTCGTCCCCGGGCAGATTAGCGAGATCGTGGACACGCCCTTTAGCTTACATATTTTAAAAGCCTTGGCTTTTCGACCCGCGGGCAAGTTCACCTACGAGGAAGTTAGGCCGTCCATCTTGGAATTTTTAACCAACCAGCGCATTGACGAGGCCGTGGCCGAGAAAATTGAGGAGTTAAGGGCCAAGACCAAGGTCGTGGTCTTAGAGCCCGATCTGGCCAAGGCTTGGCCGGAATACCTCCAAAAGCGCGCCGGAGAGAGCGTGGAGTCAACCGCGCCCGCCGCGCCTAACGCGACCAACGCTAAGACCGAGCCCGCCGCGCCTAGCGCGACTGACGCGAAGACCGAGCCCGCGCCCAACGCGACTGACGCGAAGACGCGCTAATAAAAAAGCGCCATTTTGAGCGCTAGTTAAATGAGCCTTTTTGTTCCCCTAAAAAGCCTAGATGAAAGGCGCCGCTTTTTAAATGGGTCTTTTTAGGGGATACGGGAGTTTTTAGGAGTTAATTAAGGCATGTCTGGACATAATAAATGGAGCACCATTAAGTATAAAAAAGGCGCCGCCGACGCCAAGCGGGGGAAGCTATTCTCCCGGCTAATTAAGGAAATAACCATGGCCGCCCGGGAGGGCGGCGGCGATCCTGGGGGCAACCCGAGGTTGCGGACGGTTCTTTTAACGGCCAAAGGGGCGAACATGCCCAAGGAAAACATTGATCGGGCCATCAAAAGGGGCGCGGGCGAACTGGATGGGGTCAACTACGAGCAGTGTTATTACGAGGGCTACACCCCGGGTGGGGCGGCTATCTTGGTGGAAGTCCTAACCGAGAACAAAAACCGGGCCGCCTCCGAAGTGCGGCACGCCTTTAGTAAGTACGGCGGGAACCTCGGGGAACCCGGGTCAGTGGCTTGGATGTTCAGTAAGAAGGGGAACATCGTTTTTGAGGGGGGCCTAACCGAGGATCAAGCCATGGAAATCGCCTTGGACGCCGGGGCCGAGGACGTCTCGGCCAGCGGGGAGACCGTGGAGGTCCAAACCGGGGCCGGGGACTTGGAGTCGGTTAAGGAGGCCTTTGACAAGGCTGGTTTCACCTGCTCCACCGCTGAGGTGACCTATGTGGCCTCCACCAACGTGGAAATGGAAGGCAAGGTCTTAAGCTCGGCTTTACGGCTTTTGGAGGCCTTGGACGACCTAGACGACGTCCAAAGGGTCTGGTCGAACATCGATTTCTCCGATGACGAAGCCGCCAACCTGGAAAGCGCTTAAGTTGGCTCAATCTAAGGCCGCGTCCGTTGACGCGGCCCCTATGGTTATTATGGGTCTAGACCCGGGGAGCCTTAACACCGGCTACGGCCTGGTCGCGGCCCAAAACTCCCAGATAACCTTGGTGGCCCAAGGGGTCATCGCGGCCCCAGGAACCTGGGCCTTTCCCCAACGTTTAGCCCACATCCATTTAGGGCTCCTCAAGATCATTGAGGAGTTTAAACCCCAAGGCTTGGCCGTGGAAAACGTTTTCACCCATAAAAACCCGGCTTCAGCCTTTAAACTGGCCCAAGCCCGGGGAGTGGCCATCTTAGCCGCGGCTTTAAAAGAGATTCCAGTCTTTGAGTACACCCCCTCCCAGATCAAAAACGCGGTGGTTGGCCATGGCCGGGCTGAAAAAAGCCAGGTGGCCTTTATGGTCAAAAGCGTTTTGAGGATCAATGAGGAGTTGGCCCCGGACGCCTCGGACGCTTTGGCCGCGGCCATCTGCCACGCGGGGCAAAAGACTCTTTTAGCCCTGGGGACGGCGGCTAAACCCCAAAAGTCGGCCAAAAGCTCCACCAAATGGAGCTCCTTAAGCGTAGAGGATCTAGCGGCTCGGGGCTTTAAGGTGGCTAAACCCTAAAGCCTATTTCTTTAATGGCTGACCTTATAGCTTAAAGCTAGGCCCCGATAAAGTTAAGTCGCGTATCGCCCCTAAAACCCTCTTCCCCAAGTAAAAACCGCGTCTATAGCCTCTAAACCCCGGGTAACCTAAAACCTTTAAACCCCTAAACCACGAATTTTCTAGCTTTAACCGCCTTCAAGGCTTTTGGCCCCTAAATGGATATAGCCATCAAGATCATTACCGGCGATTGTCTCAATCTCATGAAAAATATGGACGAGGGGTCCATTGATTTGATCGTCACCGACCCGCCGTACAACCTGGCCAAAGACTATGGCAACAATAGCGATAGCCGGGAGCATCAAGAATACCTAGAATTCTCGTCCGCCTGGCTCAAAGAGGCCGCCAGGCTTCTTAAACCCACTGGGACCATTTATGTGTTTATGGGCATGCGGTATATTTCTTATATTTATAAAATATTAGAAGTTGATTTGGGGTTTAAGTTCAATTCTTGGATAACTTGGCATTACACGCAAGGTATAGGTAAAACCAAAGGGTTTAGCCCACGCCACGATGATATCCTTATGTTCACTAAATCAGAGCGATTCACCTTTAATTTAGACGACATAAGGATACCCCAAAAGACTTTTCGGAGCGTTAATAACATGCGCGGGGCTAATCCCGGCAATGTTTGGGAATTTTCCCATGTCCATTATTGTCAAAATAATCGCCAAAGCCATCCCACCCAAAAGCCCGAAGCTTTGTTTGAAAGGATGATACTGGCGTCATCGAATATTGGCGACACTGTCTTAGACCCCTTCTGCGGGGCCGGCGGTTCCCTAAGAGTTTGCCAACAAACCCAAAGGAATGGTGTGGGTCTGGAAATCAATCCCAACTACGTTGAATTGATCAAAGAAAGACTGGCTCAACCTTTTACGGGCTTTGACAGCCTAGACGAACGGTTAACCAGGGTCCCCAATGATCTAAATGACCCAAAATTTAGGCGAGAGTACCTTAAAAACCATATTGAGTGGTTTTTAAAGTATCATCCGGACGCTATAAAAAAATTTCAGGATTCTGTTAATAAGAAGTATTTAACTAACGAACAACGTTACTTTGATTTTAATCAATAATATTGCTATATATTTTTATAATTATTCACTGGATTATTTTAACTAATTTATCTACCTTAAGCGAAACCTGAACTAATTAGGCCACCCCAGACGCCAACCGTCTGAATCCCCTTAAGTCCCCTTGACCACCCTTTAAACGCCTCCTAGACGAGCCAGGCTAACGCTAAAAAAAAACCGTTTGGTAATATTAACCTCTGGCCTTTTTGGCGATAAGGCCCCCAAGACCCCCTAAACCCCCACAGTTAAACGAGACCTTGGACTAACGCCAGAGCCGTTTTCCCCTTTATCGAGTTTTAATTTGGAAATACGCGGCCAATGCGTTATAATATAATTAAAGAGCCCAAAATTTATGGATTAGCCGCGACTTTGGCGCAAACATGGCTCTAAGGGATTTTACTCTTTAATCTTCGGACTCGAACCTTAGGCGCTTTATCATTGGCCTAAGATTGTCCTTGATGGAGGATATTAGCGTGGAGAAGAATGATTCAACTGATCCCCTCGTGGTCAAAAATGACCAGGCCGTAAGAAGATTACGCCTGGGCGCGACCGATTTCGCCGATATCCGGCAAAACGGCGATTTTTACGCCGACAAGACTCAGTTTTTGTATGAAATCGTTATACGGTCTGACCCGTTTTTCCTATCCCGGCCCCGGCGATTCGGGAAATCCCTTCTGGTTAACACCCTAGCATGTATCCTTGAAGGGAAACGGGAACTGTTCAAGGGGCTTTGGATCGACCAATCGGACTACGACTGGACTCCTTACCCAGTCATTAGGTTGAACATGAACGAAGTCAAAGGCGCTGACTTGGCTGGCGTTAAACAAAGCTTAACTTTACTGATGGAAGAAGTCGCCTGGCGGAAGAAAGTGAAGCTTGACGTTGTGCCTCCAGCTAATATGCTCAAAAGGCTTATTATGAGCCTTAACGAAGCGCATAAAAAAAAGGTGGCCGTTCTCATCGATGAGTACGACTCCCCGATTGTCGCTCACCTTAATGACCCGCCATTGGCGGAAGAGATTCGCGTTGAATTAAAAGATTTTTACGAAACGCTCAAATCCAATAGTGATAGTAATATAGTTGGCCACATCTTTATCACCGGAGTGAGCCGATTCGCCCAACTCTCTATTTTCTCCGCTCTGAACAATCTTAAAGACCTCACCTTCAACCGTAAGTACGCCGCCATTTGTGGTTTTACCGCGGCGGATCTTGAGGATCTCCTTAGCGATCGCGAGGAGCGAACTTTAGAGATTCTCATTAAGGAAGGCTGTTTACCCCCCGGAAGCGATGGGCGTGATTTAAGAAAAACGATTCGTAACTGGTACGATGGCTACACTTGGGATGGAGAAACCCGGGTTTACAATCCCTGGTCGGTTCTCTCCGCTCTTGATGACGCCGAAATTGATTGTTACTGGTACCAGTCTGGAACGCCTAATTTTCTCCGTCAATTAGGCGCCGAAGTTGTGAAAGACCCGGCATGGATAAATAATATTCCAAATATCCAAAAAAAGGATACTAATATTAGCGATATCGCTAAGATTCCGCCAGAGGTTCTCTTATTACAGACCGGCTATCTGACTATTAAGGATACTTTTTATGACGGGCAATCTAGGAAATTCAGCCTGGAAGTTCCCAATCTAGAGATCAAAGCCGCCCTGTGGCCCCTAGCCCAAGCGATGGACCTGGTGGACGATAAAGGCGCGGCCCAAAAGTGGGCCGAAAAAACCCTAGACTGTTTACTGAAATTAGACGCTCTGGGGGTGGAAGAAGCTTTTAGTTTCTATCTAAACCAATTTAAACACCCTTCTTTTAAAACTAATGAGAGTCAATATCAGATTTTCTTGGAGACGGCCTTCCGCCT
>JAISRZ010000018.1 GCA_031273455.1 Deltaproteobacteria bacterium
TCTATCCACCAAAAACTTTTGGAGGAGATCTTTATTTTGATAAGGAATATCTAATTCTTTATAATCTTTTGGTTCCATAATTTAAATAACTATATAATGTCAATATAAGATAAAAAATACTTAAATTAAATAAATTAAAAGCAACATTGTAAACAGAAAGCGGTTAACTCATTTGGCCTGACTATTTGGCCTGACTAGGACTAGAAAATTGAGCCGCGATAAGGGTAAAGGCCCAATCGGCCAAGCCCTAATAAGCGAAAAATCCAAAATTAAAAACCCGACCTAACATTTAAAAAATAGTGGCCCCGCCGGAAAAAGTCAAGAAGTTTGGCCAAAACACAGCGGTTTTAAATTGGCGACAAACTAGCGGCTCCCAAAAAGAGCCCACCAAAAAGAGAGACTCCCAGAAGAGGTTAGAAGGCGCCCGCCTCTAGCCACCAGAGACCCCTCGGAGGCTCCTTTGGGGGGAGGCCCTCCACCCAAAAGCGCTCCCCAGCGGCCATAAGGCCCCTTAAGACCCAAAGACCACAAAATCAACCAGTTCAATAGGCGACTTACCCGGTATTAATTTTAACTGACGATCTTCTGAGCGCTCAAGGTTGTCTTAGCCCACTCATATAGTCAGAAACAGGTATGGCGCCACTGGCCCCCGGTCAGGGGGCTAGTCGAGCGCTTTTTTGACGGGAATCTAATATCCCGATTAATAGCCAGCTGGTTCTTGCCCAATCGTTAACCCCGAGGATTATTTAACCCGCCGCGACCAACGGTATTTATAGGCGGATAAGTTATTTTGGCTCCAAATTATTTTAGGAATCAGGCCCTTTGGTCGGGTGGCGAAAAAGGGTCCCCCCAGAGCGGTCTTTCGGGGCGGTTTCTGGCTATCTAGCGGGTTGTCCTAGAGATGTCTCTGACGAGAATCGCTCTGTCTCTGACGAGAAACGCTCAACAGCTCACCCCAAAGGATAATGAAAGTTGGCGTTGGCTCACCCCTTTCAGAGGCGAAATGGAACGCCGACTAGCTCGTAAGAGGCGAGAGCCTTCTTCAGGGCGTAGAGGACGAGCCGGGCCTGGGAGTTGGGTGGCGGGATTGGTCAAAACCTAAAAACGCGGTGGGATCGCGGATTTCAATAACTGGCTCTGGGCCGATAGCTTGGGCTAAAGCTATGGTGAGTCCGAGACTTTAGGCCGTCAACGGGCAAGTGATAACGCGGGTCTCAAGCTATAAAAAAAAAGCGTTGAGCCTTGAGCCTTCGTCTGGCTAATGAAGACAAAACCGTCTGAAATTTAAAGAAAGCGCCAAGTATATTGGCGCTTAAGTTAAAAAATATTGTTTTTTAGGCGAATTTAAGAATTCACCATCTGTTATTAAGAATAATTATCAATAAAATCCAAAAATTAGGCTTATGGCCCTAGGTCGGCGAGCCGCAGGGCGATCCACCGCCATTTTTCAAAGGTTTTGCCGGTTTAATTCTTCTTAACTACGATTGACCTACGACTTAAAAAGGTTTTTCATTAAGGAGTCGACCTCGTCTTGGGTTAAGGAATCCTCCGTTGGCCCAGCTAAGGTTTTATCCCGGTTTTTGGCCCGGGCCGCCAAACCCGAGACCATCGCCTCTTTCTTCTTCCGGGGTTTAGCCGGGCTCGCCGCCAGAGCGTCGCTAGGATCGGAACCGTCGCTCTCCGCGGAACCATCGCTCTTTTCGGATCCAGCGCTCTCCTCGGAACCAGCGCTCTTTTCGGAATAGTCGCTGGCCGCGAAATCATCGCTGGCCGCCTCGCTCTGGCCGTGGCTCTGGCCATCGCTCTGGCCATCCCTATGGTCCTGGCTCCGTTCTTTAACTTTGGCTTTAGGCCCGCTCGGGCTAAACCCCCGGCTAGGGGCGGTTTTTTCGCCCACCGCGTCCTCTAAGACCGCTTGTAAGGAGGCTAAACAGTCGTGGACCCGGATGAGCCTTTGCCCCACTTGGTCATGGAAGCCGGCTAAGGTCAAGATGAGGTTGGAGGACTCCCCAAAGCGGGGCAAGGTCTCGGCTAAGGCCTTAAAGATCTGACCCGGGAGCTGGATGGGTTCCTCGGAGTCCAAGTTCTCGCGCCCGATTTTGGCTACTTGGATGACCCCGGTTAAGGAAGCGATATAGACGCTCATGGCCTCGGAGACGCTTAATAAGTCAGAGGCGGCCCGGTCGGCGATGGCTTCGATCTCATCCAGCCTTCTTAAGGCCAAGGGCAACTCCCGGGTGGCCGCGGCCACCAAAGCGGCCTTGGTCTTGGCGCTTAAAGGTTTAGGGGCTTTGGGGCTCTTAGCGAAGGCGGGGCTTTTGGGCCCACTGGACCGAAAACGGTCAAAGGAGCCGGTCTGGGGCCGCTCGTCTCGGTCCCGAAAGGATCTTGGGGGCCGGTCATCGGCGCCGTTACGGGAGCCAGCTCGATCCCGAAAGGTTCTAGGGGGCCGCGCGTCCGAGCTAGCCCGGTCGCTATAAGTCCGCTGGGGTCGGTCCTCGGAACCATCGCGATCCCGAAAGGTTCTTTTAGGCCGCGTCTCCGAGCCCGCCCGGTCCTTATAGGTCCGTTTAGGCCGATCCTCGGAGCCCGCCCGGTCCTTATAGGTCCGTTTAGGCCGCTCCTCGGAACCGTCTCGGTCCTTATAGGTCCGTTTGGGGCGATCCTCGGAACCGTCTCGGTCCTTAAAGGTCCGCCGGGGGCGATCCTCGGAACCGTCTCGGTCCTTATAGGTTCGCCTAGGGCGATCCTCGGAACCGTCTCGGTCCTTATAGGTCCGTCTGGGCCGCTCGGAGCCAGCGCCCCGGGGGCCAGTGGCCCGACCGGGTTTCGTTGGGGAGGAGTCCCCTGGGAACCGGGAATTAGCCGGACGCCGCTTGGGCGGGCGATCGGCGAAGTTGGGATCGGCTCCGCCCTCGTCTAAGTCGCGCTTCGAGTAGGCGCGCTTTTTCGGGCGGTCGTCCGCGGATCCCCTTTTCGGGCCATAGTCCCGATCTTTGGAGCCTTGGCCCCGGGATTTGGAAAAACCGGCTTGGCCCCCCGATCCTCCAGGTTTACCTGGTCGCGGGGAAGCGGGCCGCCGGAAGAGAACCGGGCCGTTCGGCCCCTCGGCGCTGTCGTAGTCACTGATTTTGGCTCGATTGGCCCTGGGCGTCCGGCGAGGTTTTTCCTCAGCCTCGGATACGGGGACGGGTTTGGTCAGAGGCCGTCTTTTGGTTTGACTCATAGAAGTTGGGTTCACTTATAAGGCGAATCCCTAAAGCCTCAACTTTTAACTGACGCCTAAACTAAGGTTAGACGTCCGCGAATAATGGTCGAAACTTTAGGGCCTTAAGGCTCAGAGGTTAAAAAAAGCCGGGCGCGGCTAAGCGGTTAGGGGTTAAAGGCCGTCAGCCCATTAAAGCGCCTATAGTTGGCGCCTCTAAGGTGGACCCTAAGATTGACTCCCAAGTGGCGCCAAGGTCAACCCCCGAAAAACTTCGACATTGGGCTCTTAAAAAGCCCCGCCTAAGACCGTTAGGCCTTAGGTATACAACAGTATAGCCCCTTAAGCCCTTAAAGGCCCTAGCGGCCAATTTAGGCTAGAAGCGGAGGGGTTAAGGCTTCTAAACCCTAAGACCCCCAAAACCTTTAGCCGAAGATTTTCGCTCTCAATAGCCCCCCAAGCTTAACTACCCAAGCTTAACTACCCAAGCTTAACTAGCCTAGCTTAACTAGCCTAGCTTAACTTAGCCAGCTTAACCTATGGGCCTTAAGCTATTAGAACGCTAAAAGTTCGTCAAAAGATCGCCAACCTAGCCGCTGGGGCCAGGAAGCTAGGTTGTCTAGGCTTTTAAAGGCCCCTAACCCTTTAAAAGGCTAAGAGGCTTTTTAGGGGCCTTAAGAGTTAAAGGGCTTTAGGCCCATTCGCGGCTCTTAGGCCACGAGGGCTAAGGGGGCGCCTTAACCTAAAAGAAAGGGGCCAGTTATTAAGGTTAAATCGCTCTAACGGCCTGGCCCCAAGGGCCAAACCGCCAGGTTAAGCGGTTAAAGGGTTAAGTTAATAAGATACCCTGTTTAACCTTATCCGCGGCTTCGGGGGAAACAATCAGTTTGATGATCTCCAAAGCGAAGAGGGGAGCTAAACTCGGGCCTTTAGCCGTGGTGATCAGCCCATCGGTGACGACTGGGGCCTCCACTAGCTGGGCCTCGGTGAGCTCTTTTTCAAACCCCGGGTAACAGACGGCTTTTTTGCCCTTTAACAACCCTAAGCGGCCAAAGACCACCGGGGCCGCGCAGATAGCGGCCAACCTTTGGCCGCGGGCCGCCTCTTTAGCGATGAGGCTCATAAACTCGGCGTGGTTGACGTAGTCAATGGTCCCGCCAGGGATAATGAGGATATCAAACTCCGTTGGGTTAAGCCCGGCTAAGGTCTGGTCAGTCTCGATGGCGATCTGATGACCGCCAGTGACCTTAGTCGTGGGGCCCAAAGAGACGATGGTCGTCTTAACCCCGGCCCGGCGGAGTAGATCAATGGTGGCCACGGCCTCTATTTCCTCAAAACCTTGAATGACAAAGACAACGGCTTTAGCCATGGGGGCCTCCAGAAGGGAATTTACGACCCTTAAAAACGGGACAGTTTAACCTATCTTCAACCTAAAAACTAGTCTAAGAAGCGCGAAGCGCGGTTAGGAAAAACTAGGGGGCTTAAGGGTTTTTCGGTCTTTGGGTTTTAGGTCTTGGGGCTAAGCTTAAGGCCTAACCATTGAAGACCAAAAAGCTTAAGGTTTAAGCTTAAAGCTTGGCTAAAGCTTACGAGCTTTTAACTAACCCCTGGGCCAGCCTCTAACTAACCTTAGGGCCAGTAATCCCTAACCAGCCTCTAACTGGATCCTTTCGGGTTTAAAGGTCTAGAGGTTCCTAAAGGGCTAGCTAATCCTCTCACTTGAGGTTAGGGCTCCACTTAGGGCTCCACTTAGGGCGCAACTTAGGGCGCAACTTAGGGCGCTAGGCCGCTCTCGCGTCGCTAGTTATAAAGATTGTTAGCAATCAACCACGTGAATCGTTTCCCCATTGGGCATAATCTTGGTGTCCCAGGTAATTTTATCTTTCCAGCTCTTTTCCGATTTCCGGTCAAACACCACTAGCCACCCCTCATTGACTAAAAGGCCGTCCATATAGCGTAAAGTCTGTTCTAAGCTTTGGGCCCGGCTAATTTCGTTATCTTTGATCTTGGTCTCAATAACGTAACTTTTTCCCGCGTACTGGATGAGAATGTCCCCGTATCCTAGACCATCGGCGAATTCATTGATAAGGGTGGCCCCACCGTTAACCACCCTTTGCAGAAAGGCGGCCAAATAATAATGGGGCGCGCCCTCTGTATACGACGCGCCCTTAAGAAATCTTTCGGAGTTAAGAGACCAATACTGTTGGAAGGCCTCTAATAAACCGGAGAGGTCAATGTTCTGGCCATCCATCCACTTACCGATTAAATCGCTTGGGAGGGCGTCTTGGATGTTCTTGTTAAGATATCTAACCATGGCGTTGGCGTAAATAGGATTGGCTGGTCTAAGCTTACCGTCCTTTTTGAGTAGCCCTAAATCTAAACAGTATTGAAG
>JAISRZ010000030.1 GCA_031273455.1 Deltaproteobacteria bacterium
AAGGTCCTTTCTTTTTAGCTAGGTCAGGGCCAAGAGTTACGCGGTTTCTTTCAGCTCTTCGCCTCTTTCCCTTACTCGGGGCCGCTAGACTCTTCTGGTGGCCCCTTAATGTTTGGCCCGGCCCCCGGAAAAATAAGGTGGATTTGATGAAAGTGGCTAAATTAAGTCCCAAGATTGGAAAGGCCTGTGAGCGACTCCAAATCCTGAGCGCCGATGAGGAAACCAGAATCTACGCTGAATACTCAGAAAAAGCCCAAAGAGACCAGGAAAACTTTTCCTTAACGCCGCGTCTAAAAACCTTTGAAAAACTAACCTATAACCCGGGTTATTTCACCCCCTAAAGGCGTTTTACCGGTTAAAGAGGGCCACTTGGGGTTATGGGCCGCCGCGTTTTGGGCCGCGGTCTTCGGGCTCTTGGTCGCGTAGCAATAGGCGCACAAATGGGAACAGGTGTTATACACGCCCAAGTCCACGCTTTCCGCGCAGAGACAAGCTTTTCTTTGGCCCGGGTCTTTTTTTAGGTTAATTTCGCCCCCAATAATAGCCGCGATCTTCTCTCGCTCTAAACAAGCCCCCTTGGTAATCCCATAAGGGCTAAGATCGATCGCCTCGGCGCAGGTTTGAGCGGGCAGGTTTAGGCTATTGGCGATCGCCCCGAGCCCGGCCGCTAACTCCACCATTTCCTCTAACTTAGGCGACTGAAAAACCTTAGCTCTTTTATACTCGTCCACAAAGCTAATAATAAGGCGACTCGCGTAAGGGGCGAGTTTTTCCCCTAGTCGCCCCAAGTTATCCAGGTGGTAGCTTAAAGGGCGCTTGGCGTCAATAATGATGGGGTCGTAACGCCAGTCCATTTTTAAAGGCCCTAGCCTTTGACTTAACTCTATAAAAACGTCTATTAACTCTTCTTTGGCGGGGAGGTTGGGCTCTAAATCAAGGCCATACGGGGTTAAGGTGAACTCAAAGAAGTATTGATAGCCTAAAGCGTCGATCCGGGGTAAAAAGGGTAAAAGAGGCTTAGGGTTTTTCGTCCAAAAGACTAGGCAAGTGACCTTCTGGGGGTCCAAGTTGATCTGGGTGATCTTCCGGGGGTTAAAGGGCTGGGGCGTTAAAACGAAACCCGCCTCTAACCGACCCATTAGCCAAGGAGCGTAAAGACCTGGGATATCGGTGCGGCGGCTACAACTGACAATCATAAGAGGTTTTGAAGGGTTTTTTGGTTGAGGGGCTAGAAGGGCTAGCCCCTCAACCTTAGGTCTATTTGGACTCGAGGTCTATTTGGACTCGGGTTTGGGGCTATGCCCCCCGGAGCCAGCTTTAATAACCTCTTTGCCCACCGCCACCATGGAGGCGAGATCAACCACGTTACTGGGGATAATCATCGAGTTGGTCGTTTTAGCCAGCTTCCCGAACTCGGTGATATAGGCTTCGGCGATCCTTAAGGCCACGGCTTCGTTCCCGCCTTTTTCGATAATGGCCTCGCCCACCTGTTTAATGGCCGAGCTAGTCGCCTCGGCCACCATCAAGATTTCCTGGGACCGACCTTGGGCCTCGTTAATGCGCCGTTGTTTTTCGCCTTCCGAGACGTTGATGAGCTTTTGCCGCTCGCCTTCGGCGATATTGATCTTGGCCTGTTTCTCGCCCTCGGCGATGTTGATCTTGGCCATCTTCTCGCCTTCCGACTCGGCGATTAAGGCTCTTTTCTCCCGCTCGGCCCGCATCTGCTTTTCCATGGCGTCCTTAATGGACTGGGGCGGGGTGATGTTCTTAACCTCGTAACGGTTGACCTTAACCCCCCAAGGGGCCGAGGCTTTGTCCACGGCGTTGATAATCTCGGCGTTAATGGTTTCCCGCTCCTCAAAGGTGCGGTCCAGCTCTAATTTACCAATGACGCTTCTCATGGTCGTCTGGGACATCTGAATGGCCGCGTTGTGGTAGTTGTTCACCCCGTAGCTGGCCCGGCTGGGGTCCATGACGGTCATGTAAAGAACCCCGTCCACTTCCACGGAAATATTGTCCCGGGTAATGCAGATCTGGGGCGGCACGTCAATGACCTGCTCCTTTAAGGTGTGGCGGTAGGCGACCCGGTCAATAAAGGGGATTAAAAGGTGGAAGCCGGAAAGAAGCGTGTCCGAGTATTTGCCCAGTCTTTCCACCACAAAGGCCTCGTTCTGGGGGACGACCCGGACGTAGTTGACAAACAGAAAAAAAGCGAAAATCGCCACCCCCACCAGCACCACTAAAACAACTGAGCTCATATTGACCCAACTCCTTTATTAAACCGCGTCGAGTTATCGATCACCGGTATGTTTGAACCATTTTAGGCCTTATGGGCCTTAACCTTCTCCACGGTGACCGTCAGACCCAAGATATCGACCACTTTAGCCCTTTCCCCCACGGCCAAAACATCCTCGCTTTGAGCGTTCCAGTTGGTGCCGTTAATCTCCACCAACCCAACCTGATCCGGGCCAATCTCTTTTATGACCTCCACCACTTGCCCTATGTAGTTGTTAGCCACCATCTTCTCGGACAAACTATCCACTCGCCCGCCTTCCTTGGTCTTGTAAAAGAAGGTTTTTAAGTGGCGTCTTAGCATGGCTAAAAAGGCCACCGATGAGATGATAAAGATGAGAAATTGGAAGATCTCGCTGATCGGAAAGATAAAGGTCAAAAGCATGACCAGCCACGAGCCGAACCCGAAGAAGACGAAAACCACCCCCGGGGTCGCGACCTCCAGGATTAAGAAAATAAACCCCAAGACAAACCAGAATAAGGTGTCGCTTGCGAATAAGCCCATACGCCCCTCTTTAAATTATTGGTCCCATGGACCTATCGATACACCCGCAAAGAGCCGTCTAAAAGCGGCTGATAATAAGCGATGAGCGCTTGCCGAATCAAAGCTTGACTGTCCAGAGCGGCCCGACCCTCACTAACCACCACCGCGCTTAAGGCTAAAGGCCAAACTGGGCCCACCTCGGGATCGGGCCAGTAAGAGTAAGCCACAAACCACTCCACCCGTAAACCCTCGTCATTATTGATGGTTCCGGTTTTGCCCCCAATGACTAACCCGGACAAGAGCGGGTGATCGGCGATGTCCGCGAACCGCCGCCGACCCGTCCCCATTTCCACCGCCGCTTCCATTAGCTCTTTCAGCTCACTGGCGGTCGCGGGATTAATGGGCTGACCCAAGGATTTAGGTTGGCTCCGGTAAAAGATATTATTGTCCTCGTCAAAGACCTCGCGCAAAAGATACGGCTCCTTTAACTCACCGTTGGCGAGGACCGCCGCGGCCAGAGTGGCCCCATGGAGAGCCGTGGTTTTGGTCTGGCGGTTAAAGCCCGAGGCCAATTCGGCGGCTCGATAAAGGTCCTCCGGGTCTTGGCGCGGAAAGCTGGATAAGGCCACGGGCAACTCAAAGTCAAAAGGTCGGTTAAAGTGGAACCTTTGGGCGTAATCGGCCAGTTCCTTTTGGCCCACGTCAAAGGCCCCCACCTTGCCAAAGACCGCGTTGTTGCTCTCAGCGAAGCCTTCTTTTAAAGTGGCTTTCCGCCGCCCGACCCCCGGGTCTTTGGTGACATTGGCTTTGTAAAGGGTGTGCTTGCCCCCGTCATAAGCCACTTCCGACTCAACTTCGTAGTCCGCCGTCTCAATGGCCGCGGCGGCGGTGACAATTTTAAACAAACTGGCCGCCGGAAAAACTTCGGAGACCGCCGCGTTATGGCCCTCAGCCGCGCCATGGCTAGCTAAAACCAAGACCTCGCCCTCAAAGGGGTTTAAAACGACCAAAGCCGCTTTTTGGGCCCGCGTCCTTTTAAGCCACCCTTGGGCCTGTTTTTGGAGAGTCGCGTCTAAGGTCGTCTCGGCGAAGAGACGCCGACCGCTTAGGTCAGTGAACTCGACCAATCCGGGATCCGGGCGCTCCAAGACTTTAGGGCTCATTAAGGCGGCCAGATCTTTTTTGGCTAAAGGCCAAGGCGACCTCAGAGAAACCGCTAAAGCGTCGGTCAGCCCGGTGGGCGTCAGTTGGGACTCCACGACTTGGGGCGGCTGGTTAAAGCCCGAATCCAGGCGGGCCTCCAAGTCCCTAACCCACCCCGAGGCCAAGGCCACGGCCAAAACGATTAACCCCAAGATCCACACCCAGGGGCGAACCACGGTGACGGTGGCCTCGGGGTCTAAAGGATCGTTTAAGGGATCGTTTAAGGGATCGCTTAAGGTATTATTATGGGCCAAGCCGTTTTCGGTCCCTAAAGGGGCTTTCTGGCCCTCTGTTAGCCGCGCGTCTAGCTCAATCATGACCCTTTAACCTGACCTAATAAAACGCCCGGTCGATAGGCTCGAAGATTGTCCTTTAAGTCCAATAATCTTTCCCCCTTCTTAAGAAAAAAACTTAGGCTCATAACGATTGACTAGCCCCAAAGCCCCGAATAGACCTTCGCGAAGCCCTAGAGAGCTTAACCAAAAAAGGTTCCTCTAACCCCTTGGGCTCTTAAAAAAAAACTTAGGTCACCATCTATTCTAGCAGTTACCACTTAAGAATTCTATAAGTTCCGATTCCACTTAGCTATTCTAAATTTGCGGGTCGGGTTCAATTTATAAGTTCCAAACATAAAATGTTTGGGGCCGCTTATTTAATATTAAACATGTGTTTAGGCTGTTTTTAGCGATAATACAATTTTTTATAAAATAAGAGGTTAGTTTAGGTCAAAAAACGATTTAATTTGGCCCTGGCGGTTTCGGGCCAAGACGGATAATCATGACGGATAATCTTTTTCGGGCCCCCCTTTTTCGCGCCGCCTAAGCTGGCTGGGGAGCCTTAAAACGTGGGATAAGCCAGCCTTCCCATTTTCCGGCGGGGAGTTAGGCCTTCAACGACCTTAACCAGCGTTAGGCGCCCTAAGTGAAAAAGTCAAGGCGCGATAGAAAGGTCAGTTATCTTAGAGCTGGTTAAAACCGCGGTGGAGTCCCCGTTATGATTAGGCTGATAATCCTGGCTGGCTAAATAGGCGGAAATGGCGGGCGCTATAACACTAGCCGCGGGGTAGGTTAGAAGGTCGTCTCGGCCCATAAAGAAGGCCCCAATAAGCCCTTAAACTCCCTAAGCTTAAGTCCCGGGCCTTCTAAACTTTCGGGGTTTAGGTCAGTGGCCAGATCGTTTTTAGTTAAATGGTTAACAATACAGACCTGACTAGCTGGGCTGGCTTTAGGTCTAACTATCCTCGGTCGCGGCGTCCGGCCTTAACGCCGAGGTTAAGGAGCCCAACGAGGCTCCTTAACCTCAAACAAATAACGACGCCTACTTAAGGGGTTTAAAAACCTTGGGCCCGCCTAAAAAGGGCTCTAAAGCTTCCGGGGCCACCACCGAGCCATCGGCTTGTTGGTAGTTTTCCAGGATAGCCACTAAGGTTCGGCCAATGGCCAAGCCAGACCCGTTTAAGGTGTGGACAAACTCGGCTTTGCCCCCTTTAGCTGGCTTAAACCGAATTCCAGCCCTTCGAGCTTGAAAATCCGTAAAGCAAGAGCAAGAGGAGATCTCCCGATAGGTTCCGGCCCCGGGAAGCCAGACTTCTAGGTCATAGGTCTTAGCCGAGGAAAAGCCCATGTCCCCGGTGGACAGAACCACCACCCGATACGGGAGCTTTAACCTTTTCAAAACCTCCTCAGCGTTGGCGGTCAGCGTCTCCAGCGCCTTAAAGGAGTCTTCGGGTTTGACGAACTTAACCAGCTCCACCTTATCGAACTGCCGAGTGCGGATCATGCCCCGCGTGTCCCGACCGGCGGCCCCGGCCTCCGAGCGGAAGCAGGGGGTGTAGGCGGTTAAAGAGATGGGCAAATCCTCGGCCACGATAGTCTCGTCCCGAAAGAGGTTGGTTAAAGGAACCTCAGCGGTGGGCGACAGCCAGAGATCCCGGTTTTCGATTTTAAAGCTTTCCTCGGCGAACTTGGGCAGTTGGCCGGTGGCGTACAAAGACTGGGAGTTGATTAAAGACGGAGGCCAGATCTCGGTGTAGCCATGCTCTTTGGTATGCAACTCAACCATGAAGTTGATTAAAGCTCGGGTTAAAGCCGCCCCAGCCCCGGTTAAGACCACGAAGCGGCTACCGGACAGTTTGGCGGCCCGCGGAAAATCCATGATCCCCAAAGACTCGCCCAGCTCATAGTGGGGTTTGGGGGTGAAGTCAAACCGGGGGATCTGGCCCCAGACCCGGACCTCTTGGTTGGCGGTCTCATCCCCCACCGGGACCGATTCGTCCGGGACATTGGGAATGGTCTGCAAAAGCTCCAGCTCTTTTTCCTCGACTTCGTTCAGCTTAGGCTCAGCCGCTTTAATCCAGGCGGAAACGTCTTTGACCGCGTTAATCAGATCGTCCGCGGGCTCATTAAGCTTTTTTCGTTGGCTAATCTGGTCGTTGGCCCTATTCCTCTCGGCCTTCCTCTCCTCAATCTCTTTCAGTAAGCGTCGCCGCTCTTGGTCCAGCTCGGCGAAGGTCGCGACAATCCCAGGATCCTGGCGCCGATTTTTTAAAGCCGTTTCCACCAGATCCAACCGCTCTCTCACAAACCGCAAATCAAGCATGTCGCCCAACTTTCAAATAGCCGCTTTTCGGACAATAAAGCCGAAAAACTAGCGAAATAGCGCGTCAAGTGGTTAAAAGGAAAGTTCCCAAAAAATCAAAACGGTGGCTCCATAACCGCCGCGAACTTCCCGTCCCTTAAATACGCCCTAAGAAATATACAATTCCTAAATCTAAAAAGTCAAACCAAGCCCCTAACCTAAACTTACCCTTTAACCGCTTCCCCCTAAGGGCCTAAAAGGCCCTTAAAGGGAATCTTTAGCCCACGACATTAAAGTGGTCTTTAACCCGGTCCGGGACCTTAGGTAAGCTTTGGCGCCGCCCTAAAGCCACGCAACCAATAATCTTGTGGCTCGGGGGAAAGCCCAGCTGGGTTAAATAGGCCCGAAAATCCGGCTCGTCGGAGATGACCCCTAGCTGATTGATCCAGCAAGCCCCTAAACCTAAGTCGTGGGCCGCCAAAAGGATATAGCCAATGACTAAAGCCCCATCCTCGGACGGGCAAAAGGATTTTTCCCGGTCCACCCCCACGATGATAAAAACCGGGGCCCGATGGAAGTTAATGGAGTAACTCGCCGTTTTGGTCAGCTCGCGATACCGCTCGTAACCCGGCTTTTGGTTGGCCTTTTTGACCTCTTCGTTCAGTTTGGCGATATTGTCCAACCCTTGAACCACCGTGGCCCACCAGGCTTGGCTGTTGCGGGCCGTGGGGGCGTAACTGGCGATCTCAAAGATGGTCTTCAAATCTTCCGGGGACACTGGCTCGTCCGTAAAAACCCGAACGCTCCGCCTTTCTTTTAAGGCCGTAAGAATCTCGCTCATGGATAATCTCCTCCAAAGGTTTAGCCTCTACTCATAGGGTTCGGCCACCAACTCGTTAAACTCCCGGACCTCCTCCTTGGGCTCGACTTTGACGGGTTTGGCCGGTTTTAAAGGGTTAAGATTGACGCTCAAAATGGGCCAGACCTCGGGCCACATGGGATGGGTTTTCTGGGCCGCCAAGCGGCGGTCGGCTAAAAACCGGACCCCGGCTTGGTATAAAAAAGCGTACGGGGCCTCTTTCTCGGCCAAGGCGGCTAAATCCCCAACCTTTCGTTCCCTTTGGTCTTTAGGTAAAGAGGCCCGAAACCCCTGGATAATCTCCTCGGCCCCGGAGCTTCTAAAGTTGGCCAGATTGCCGCTACCCGCCCCTTTAGCCTCCAAGAACTGGCCTAACCACATTTCCGGGGAGGGGATAACCGGGGCCCGACTACCCAAATACAGATCATAGGCCCCGGTCTCCATAATGGCCCGACCAGCTTGACCAATTAAGGGGGTTAAGTTCACTGGGATACCCTTGTCGTAAAGGGCGGCGGCGATTTTTTCCGCGTCGGCTCGGGCCCAAGCCGTATCGCTCGGGTAAACCAGAGTCAAGGGAACTTTCGGCGGGCCCAAAGCCGCGATAATCTCTCGAGCCCTATTTTCCCCTAAGTCGCTGGGCTCCAAAGGCCCAGTGAAGAGGCCTAAAGGAAAGGGCCCCCGGGGTTTAAACTTGGCCCCGGCGTAAGCCGCTCGGACCAGGGCGCTTAAAGCCTCCCGGGCCCCTAAGGTGGCTAAGTAAGGGTTATTGACGTTAAAAGCTAAAAACCGGGTCTCCCAGGTGGGCGCGTCGATTAAAACTCGATCGCTTGGGAGACCCTCATAGGGCGGCTCCACTAAAAGATGGGCTTCTTTTTGGGTGAAGAGGGCTAACCTATCGTTCGGGTCGCTCGCGTAATAAAACTCCACCCGATCGAGCTTGGGCCGACTGGGCAGATCGGGCTTTAAGACTAAGGTCGCCGCCTCTTTGGTTAAAGACTCCACCATAAAGCGCCCTGAGCCTAAAGAATGATCCTGGAGAAAATCCGCCGTCTTATCCCCTAGCCCCGGGCTAATTAAAGAGGCTTGGGGCAAGGCCAAGGAGGCCATAAAAGGGGGCCAAGGCCGCTCAAGGACCAAGCTAAAGGTGAAGTCGCCAATGATATTAAAACCGCGTAAGTGGGGAAAGAGAGTTTTTCCGGCCTCCGTAGCCATGAGCCGGTCAAAGGTGAAAAGAGCGGCTTCCGAGTTAACCAACTTCCCGTCCGCGAAGGTCACGCCTTCCCGTAAGCGGATGGTGTAGATGAGATCGTCATCGGAGACCCGGATGGTGTGGGCTAAGGACTCGGAAGTGTCCAGTTGGCCTTGGCCGTCTTTTAGACCCATTAACCGCCCGTAAACGGTCATGATGATGGGCTCGGCGGCGGGATCTAGGGGCCATTGATGGGGATCCAAACTAACCGGGGCTTTAGGGTAAACGAGTCGTAAGGTGTCCGCTGGGAGCGGGCTAGCCCATAACCCAGTTAAGAGGATGATTAGAATAAAAAGCCTGAGACCCGCGCGATAGGCCATAAACAAAATCCTTAACCCCGCCAATCAATCTTAAAGCCCCCAAAAATAGCCTGAAGCCCTGACAAACCCTTTGGCCCTAACCTTCTACTTTAAGGACCAGCCTAACTAATGGAGCCGCCCCAAAAACGGGCGAAAAAGGGCCGCCAAGAGGCGATTGGGCCTTTGGCCTATTTCCAATAGTCCTAAGCCCGTTAAACTCTAGAGGGGCCTTTTTAGGGTCTTAAGGCTCCCAGGTTACCCTTGGCGATCTAAGCCCAAAGGGCCTATTTTTCCGAAAAATCTTTAGTCTTAGGCCGCGGACGCGCTGGATAATCATTAAGTTTGACAACCGGTTCGCCCCCCTTAGCCTTTCTCATAAGCGTCTTGACTCTAAGCTGTGGACCGCGCCAGGCGCTTTATCAAGGGCGCTAGTCAACCTTTAGCGCGTTTACGGTTCGAAGATCGCCACTTACGGTGGCTAAGATTCCTCGACCGCCGGGAACGACGCGCGATTTTCCTCGAATATAGGGCCTTACGGACGCTATCCGCCCTGGGTCTAAGCTCAAAGCTAGCCACAAGGGTTTGGGGCCGGTCCCAGGCCGGAGCCGCGAATGAAACCTCGGAAGGGACCTCGGTTAAGGTCTCGGAAGGCCCGAGAGGGACTAAGGCTACCCCGGCGAGCTTTACGCCAGGGTCGACCTTAAAAAAAAGGGGTGGCGTATCGAAATTTCTAGCGTCGATGTCCACGAGCCTGATCGTGAAAGGCGCGAGCTTGTGAACCCTCGCCCGACCCATTTCCAAAAGCTGTCTAGCCCGCTTTTGGCTGGTGGGCATGACAGGTTTGCCGCGCCTATCACGGACGAAAACCGGTGGACTAGGTTTTCTAGGAACTAATGGAAAATCATTCATTTCAAAACTCTTTAAAAAAAGATCCGTTTAGGATCGTCTGACGTATCTCTTATTAGGAGGATACACTCCTCGGGAATGTTAAGCGCCGATGTTGTCCACCCTGTCCCGTTCCATTAGTTCCTCACTTCTGTTCTAGACGATCTTCCAGTGGTTAGGACTGGGGAAGGTTCCTGGCCTCTGGATCTATGAACCTACGCTTAAAGGCGGACCCATCGCCCTTAGGCCCAAACCCTGGTAACCCGATTACGGGCCATTTAACCAAACCTTAAGGGCAAACTCCTCCCCACTATAGCGCTTTTTAAACGACTCCGCGCCTTCTAACTTAACTAAAGTTGGTCAGAAGGTTTCGTTTTTAGCCCTACGGACGGATGGCCCGACCGCTTTTAGGCCATGGGTTGGACCACCAGCCTTTAGATCAAAAGACGTCTGTAATCGTTCACAAGAGCCAAGAATCCCGCCAATTGACGGCCAAGTCATGTTGGCCCTCCAGACCCCAGCCGGCGATTTCAAGGCGATCGGGGATTAATGAGGTTAAGAAGCCCGCCAGAGGAGCTGGAGGGCTTAGGACGGGACGGAGGGAGGCCTCTTAATTTTTTTTGAGCCACAGGGATAACATCTGTCTTTACTGATCCTGTAGGCTTCAAGGCGGCAATTCTGGACACAAAAAGCCCTCTGGAGTGGCCAGAGAGCTTTTAGGGACGGAACGGAGGGAGAGCTACTCATCTTTTTAAACAAGGAGGGATACTTTCTGTCTTTACAGAAACTGGCCCTGGACCTGAACCGCCCCACCGTTCAAATGAAATAACAAATCACATGTAATTTCAACAGATTATATGGTTATTTTATATAAATTATATGAAAGTGATAAGGAAGCTTACGCTTGAAGCGATGGCAGGATTCCTGATTCATTTTACCGCCAGTTGGGCGAGTGAACCGGTAATCGCGACTCCTTTACCCGCCGTTCGCTTATCGCCAGACGGTTCCCGAGCCCCACTTAACGGGCCAAACTAACGCGGAACTCGGATTTACCCAGTTTTAGGTTGTTAGCCGTCCCAAAACTGGCGAACGCCGATAAGGAAGCCTTATCTAGTCTCATTGATTTTATCAAGAGGGATATTATGATAGTAAGTAACAACTTTAGTATTATGCTTTTTAAATAATTCAAAAGCGGAATTCTCTATAGGAGCCATTATTTTACGATAATTCGCACAGTTTGTGCCAATATTTGTATTATACTGGAGAGGAATAGAAATCCGTTCTGGAATCAGATCAGGCGTTTGGAACTTCTTCATATTTCCACCCTTCAAAATAAATCTCATGATTTATTTGATTTTTAGTTGTGATAACTGGCGCGGTATTTTTGGGTTGCGAGGGTATTACCGAAATTTTCCCTTCTGAAAGAAAATAGTTACAACCTCCAATGGTGCTTTCAATAAGTGTTCTTTTAATAGAATAATCGCCATTATTAATTTTAGATAATTCTTGTAAATTATAAGGTATAGATAAACCTAAATCATTGTCAATATCATCATAAATATTTTTTATTATTGTATACATTTCATCATCAGGTTCTGTAATGTTTAAACCCAAAGTATCATGAGCTTCTCTGCGATTTATTGTATAGTTATGTCCTCCAGAATCACTACAAAGAAAAGAAATAATTTGTTTAACTTTAGCTGGGTCTGAGACTTGATTAATGATTAATTTTTCAGCTAACATTTTTATTTGAGCTTTTAAACGGTAAACCTGACCAATTATCAATGGATGAATAGTTTCAGACAATTTTAGAAAAATTTGAGCAAGAGCCAAATCATTTTTAATTGCCAATTCATCTTTTGCAAACGCTAAATACCCCTTTACCTCTTCAACATTAACGTTAGGCGGTGGGAATAAATAAAGTTTACATTTTCCAGTTATGGATTGTATAATTCCATTCACCATGAAATTTATTTTTTTCTATGTTAATTGATTCTTTTTGCTCTTTTGTGATCTTCAGACCTACCTTATATTTTCTTCGATCTAGTTTACAGATCACCTTTAAACCTTTGGCGGTGTAAGTATGACTGATAAGATTAACAACAGTCTCATAATCGCGCAAAGGCTGTCCTTTCCAATTAGTTGAAATAAAAGAAAATAACCTGTGTTCCACCTTATTCCACTTGCTTGTACCGGGAGGGAAATGGCAAACTCGGATGGGAACCCGTAATTCATTAGCCAGCTTTTGAAGTTCATATTTCCATAAATTAAGTCTATACCCGTTTGAACCCCCACCATCCGCTGTAATTAAAATATACTTCAGTGAAGGATATGATTTTCTTCCAATATTCTTCCACCAACCACGGATCGATGCTACCGCAAAAGATGATGTATCGTGATCAGTACCAACATTTACAAACCCTGTATCACACCCTATATCATAAATTCCATAAGGAATTGCTTTTGGAACCGATAAATCTATGAAATCATAGACGTTAACCTTTACAGGGTCACCTTTTGGTCGCCATGTAGTGCCTTGATTTTTATAATTACCAACTAATTCTTTCTTTTTTGTATCTACCGATATAACAGGTTGATTTGCTTTTAAAGCTTTCTTGACTTGATCGTTGATGAACATAAATTGTTCATTTCGGTCTTCATGCTGTTTTCCTTCCTCAACCTTACGATTAGATTGAAGGCTGTACCCTAAATCCTTCAAAAGTATATCAACTTTTCGATAAGATATTTTATGCCCAAGGCTAACTAGTGCATCGGCGATTTTCCTTGTGCTTAAACAAGTCCAACGAACGATCGACTCTGGGTCGCCTCGAGTTGTGGAATCTAAAATAGCCTCCAAGTCGGTCATTAATGTTGGGTCCGAATCAACTAGGCTTGGCCTTCCTGACCCTGGCCTCCTAATTTTATTACCCTCAAAGACCAAAAGTTCTTCATCCAATTCCTTAATACCTTTAGAAATTGTGACTCTGGATAATCCACAGATCTCGCTTACAGCGGTAACGCCTCCATGACCAAGTGACTGAGCCTCAGACGCGGCTAACAGTCGCCGTTGCCGCTCATCTAGAATTGGCCATATATTGTGGATCCTTTTTGCGACCGCCTCAATATCCATTGTTATTCCCCCAAAAAATGCTTTAAAAAAGACTATAGCATCATCTGGACGAATTGTCAAGTTTATTTATTCCCACCGCCTTAGTATTGCTTTGAAGAGGTTGACCAGGAATTAAAGGATTAAGATTAGCGCCAATAGTTGGGTCAATCGGACCTAAAGCTGCTTGTTTCGTCATCATTATTGAGTTAGCACCAAGACATAATAACGTCCCAGCGCTATAAGCTTTATATGGAACAATAACTTCTAATTCTTTACAAAACTGGAGTATAAGATTAATAATGTTCCATGCTGTGTGAATTAAACCGCCTCGTGTATAAAGATATAAAGAAATCTTGTCTGAAACGCCAAATTTATCCAACTGATTTATAAAAAAATCTAAAGAATCATCAGCAATTTGAGTTTCAAAGCCTTGACGATCACCTGTAATATAAACCAATAATTTACTATTTGATTTAACTTCTAAAGTTTTATATAAGTTAATGCGGTCTTTATACATATTAGACTATCCACTAATTAAATGTTTAATAAAAATATTTTATACCGATAGGTATTCCTGAGTTAAATCGACAAACGTCCTGTATTTCCTTACCTGAAATATTTTAATAGTAGGCTAGACGGTTGTCAACAACTAAACGCGTCCGCGTGTCCGTCGGGGAAAAATCATTAAAAATAATAAATATATGGCATAAATTTTACGACTAACAATATCTTGCGCCTTAAGCGGCTCAAATTATGAGGTGGCCAAGATGGCCTCCCGGGGATCGGTCACGTTTTCCTCCGCCATAGCCGTGAACATGGGTGTCAACAAATAAGTAAGCGTTCACAGAGGAGTCCGAACAGGGTCGGGCGGGGGAACAGTCGCGGATCGTTTCTTGTGACCTACGAGGCGAGCGCCCTTAAGGCCACCAATTTTAGTCAACCTTCTAAAAAACGCCGAAACACATCGTATATATTATTGGAAAAAGCCTCAATTTTCTCTGGGGAGCGCGGGGTCTCGGAAAAACGCCGCCCGACCGCGGATAAAGTCGTTAAGAGCATCTCCCCGTTCAGCTTAACGGTTTCAGAGGAGGCTTGGGGGATGAGCTCCCCGATAAACCTCTGAAAAACCTTTTCCGTTTCCTTCCGCCCATCTTTGGCCCTAGCCGCGTTCCGGTAAAGGGGGGCCGCGTCGCTTAAGGCTAACCGTAGCTCCGCTTCCTCGATTTCCGTTTGGATAAAAGAGCTCACTAATGATTTAAGCCTATCTAAAGGCGCGACGCTTTGGTCCTCCAAAATCCCCCGCAGTAAAGCCGCGGTCCGGTTCCACTCATCGCTTTGCAACCGAAAAAGGATGGCCTCTTTCCCCGGAAAGTACTGGTACAAAGAGCCTACGCTGACCCCGGCCCGCTCGGCGACGCGGGCGGTGGTGAAGCGAGCGGCCCCCTCTTTTTTTAAAACCTGAGCCGCGGCCTCCAAAACCGCCTCGACCAACTTGGCCGAGCGAGCTTGTTGGGGCTCTTTTCTACTGGAAATTCGAGGAGTTGAGCTTTTTTTCATGGCTTTTCGCGCCCTTCAGAAAACTGACCAAAAAAGCGACTAGTTAAACGCGATTAATTAATCGTATTATAGCGCTTCCAGTCTTTTTTACTAGTTTCCCTTAGGAGTTATCCATGCCCTCCCTTCTCGCCACCGAGCCCTTGGCCACCATTTTAGAGACTCTCTTTCAGGCCGATGAGAACCCTTCCCCGGAATCCCAAGCGGAGATCAACGCCTTTGTCGGTCCAGGGTTAGCGGACTTAATGGCCAGTAAAACCGAGTACCATCGGCTGTATTCGGGCCTTAAATCCTCCACCCTGGCCGTGTCCCGCAACACGGCCCATCTCCTTTACGCCCTAACTCGAGGCTGTAAGCCCCGAGCCATTATCGAGTTTGGGACGTCCTTTGGGGTCTCCACCCTTTGTATGGCCGCGGCCTTAAGGGAAAACGGCTCTGGTCGCCTAATCACGACCGAGTTTGAGCCCTCCAAAGCGGCTAAAGCCCGCCAAAACTTAGAAGCCGCGGGCTTAGGCGATCTAGTGGAGATCCGTCAAGGCGACGCTCTAACCACCTTGGCCGACAACCTACCCCCGGCGGTGGATCTTCTGTTACTGGACGGGGCTAAGGGGTTGTACCCGGACATCTTAAAATTGGTGGAAAAAAGCTTAACCCCCGGGGCTTTAGTGGTGGCTGACGACGCCCAAAAAAGCCCCGGGTTTATTGATTTTCTCCGGGCCAAAGGCGGGGCCTATGTGTCCGTCCCCGCGGTCGATGGGGTGGAAGTCGCCACCAAGATTGGCTAAAGAAAAGTCATTATAAGCCGCGTTAAAATTTGGCCTTAAAGGGGCTAAAGGGCGCGGCTTATAAAGGCCAGGGGCTAAGGCCTTAAGGCCATAACCTTAAGTGGCTAGAGTTAAAGTTATTTATTGACGCAAGAAACTTTCCGAGAGCCTCACGCCAGCTTAAACTTCATATTTTCCGAGTTATTAAGCGAATACGCCTAAAATATAGTAAATTAAATGTTTAAGATTATTGTGTATACATTTTTCCGCCTCTAAAAATCAAATGGCCCTTTTAAGGGCCACAGATCAATTGATAAAAGCTAAAACTAGGGTCGCTCTGGGCTACATGTGGACCAAAGCCGGGCCCAAAGCCCCCAAACCCCAGATAAAGACGCTGTAAATAAAAAAACCAAAAACAAAGACAAACCCAGCCATGAGGCAGAAAACCACTTGCCCCTCTAAACGCCGCCGGGTGTCCAAGATGGCTTCCACCCAGTTTTTCCGCCAAGGGGACAGGTACACAAAGAGGATGGTCGAAAGCGGGGCTAAGACCAGAAAAATAAACTTTTCCGTAAAGACCACTCGCGTCCGAAAGAGCCCGGTAAAATAAATGAGACTAAAAAATAAAGCCACCATTAAAAGGTAACCCAAGTGCCAGCGCCAAAACTGGCGAAGACGGCTTTTTTCCGTGGGGCTTAAATCGAAGAGGCGCAATTGTCCACCGCTATCTAAAAAAATATTGGGGCCCTTAATCAAAGACCCCTATAGGCGCGCTAAAACGCTCGCTTTGTCGCCCACTTATACCATATTCCGCCTCGGATGGTAAACACCTAAAAGCGTTTTCTTAAAAGTCGCTTTAAGTTGGCCTTATCCCTTCTATTCCGCTGGCATAGCCAGGCTCTTGCCTGACCCTCTAAACCCCGATAGCCTAGCCCCAAAATTAAAGCTGGACTCTAATGGCGCTTGAATATAAGGGCTAGTCGCCTTAAGCTAATTGACAATCATTTGAGATTAACCTTAAGAGCCAAAATAAAACTTTCGCTCTATTTGGCTGGCCGTTTAACTTAGGCCAGATCAAAAACCCCTAATCCGATTAAAGGTTATCTATCGCTGGCCCTTTGGGGTTGGGGCTTATGGCGGAGAAATAACGCGCCTCCTTATTTTTAGCGTCATCGCGGTTTTTGAGTTGGCGTCGCCAACGGATTCTTAGTCGCTAACGGTTCGTAAAAATCGGTGGTCTGGGAGCGTTGTTGAAAGGCCTGGCCCTTAGCTTTTGGAATATTATAAGGTATATGAGGCTAATTTTCCAATAGATTACGTCAAAAAAGTTCTGGTCCGCCTGGCGAACGGTTACCTTTTTTCTCTCCTTTTTTCTCACCATCGCTTGCCTTGATTTTTATGATTGCCTACCAATTATTTATTCTTTGTATCAACAGATAAGATAAAATGGCCTTCATTTAAAGCCTTTTTTCATAATTCATTAATAAATCTAAATTGAGCGTCACGGTCCTCGGTAGGTCACCTCTTGCTGAATTTTCTACTGTATACAGTAAATCATCCATTGTTTATTGGTTATTTGATAGTGATTATGGCCTTCCAGAGCCTGGTTTTCAAAGCTTCCTTATCTCAATAGGGTCCTCACCTAGCTCTTTAACGCCTTTAATTATTGTATCCCTGGATAATCCACTTATTTCGCTAATAGCGGTAATTCCCCCAGGCCCAAGCTCTATCGCTTCAGCGGCGGCTAAAAGGCGACGCCGCCTTTCATCAAGATGAGGTCATATTTTGTGGATCCTTCTTTCTACACTCCCAATATCCATGGTAACCCCCCATATCTTTACACTTAAGTATGAGGATAGCGTTGAAAGCGGGATTTGTACAGTTTATTTATCTCACGGTCTTAGAGCGCTTAAGCCTCTGGCTAGATACCCTAATCCAAGTCACCTAAAGCGAAACGTTAAGGTTATAGCTATTAGTTAAACGCAAATGGTATTATTTTTTAAGCCGCGTTTTTTGACCCTTTCCTGGACCGCCCCACCTTAGCCCCAAGTTCCCGCTTTAAATCGTCCTTTGGCCGCCTAACTTTCTAAAGTGTTTTCCAAAAGCCCTGGCGGCCTCTGGTTAAAGCCATAAACCATCAACCTTTTTGGTTCTTTCCATCTCGCTTCCCAGCTAAACTCGCGGTATACTGTTCAAAGGATCAAACCAATCCCTCTAGCCCAACTCTCTTGGCTGGTTTTGGGGCTAGAGGGGCGCTTAGAAAGGTTGGTTAAAATGATCCGCGCCGCCGATCTTTGGTCAGGCCTTTATTCCATTTTTAAGGAGCCTTTCATGAAATCCCTGCGCCAAGAGCTCTGGTTTGAGACTAACACCCGGAGGGCTTTTCTCAATATCACCAGTCAAGTGGCTCAAGCGGTGACCGAGTCGGGCGTTCAAGACGGTCTGGTTTTATGCAACGCCATGCATATCACGGCCTCAGTCTTCATTAACGACAACGAGTCTGGCCTCCACTCCGATTTTGAGAAATGGCTCGAGAAACTGGCCCCGGAAAAGCCCCATAACCAATACGCGCACAATGGGTATGAGGATAACGCCGACGCTCACTTAAAGCGGCAAATCATGGGCCGGGAAGTGGTGGTGGCCATAACCGGCGGCCAACTGGACCTCGGGCCTTGGGAGCAGATTTTCTACGGCGAGTTTGATGGGAAGCGGAAAAAGAGGGTTTTAATCAAGATTATTGGTGAATAACCTTTAAGAGCCTTGAACTTCCAGAGGCTTCTTAGATTTTAAGTATTTTGGCGCGTTTTTTGCTTAACTACCCGTAGGCGGTTAAGCCTTCTAGTCAAGACCGTCAATCCTTAGAAATTAGAGGCTCCGATGAGCGAAGAGACGACTAAGCCCCAGAGCTCGGCCAATCCCCCGATGGAAGAGACCGCGTCTTCGGCCCAGCCGGAGCCGCAGCCCCAGCCACAGCCACAACCTCAGCCGCAGCCCCAACCCCAACCGCAGCCCCAAAGGGCTCGGCCTTTACCCCGGACTAGAGCCGCCGCGCCCGCTTCCCCGGAGTCGCCGCCAGCCTCCCCGGAGCTTTTTAACCGTTTTGGCCCCACCCCGCCGCCGGACGCTCCCCCGGCTAGCCCGCCGGCCACTGTGCCCCAGGATGAGCCGCCGCTCCCGCCTTTGGACGGGGTTTCCCCGGCGGAGGACATACCGTCCATGGCCGCGACCTCGAGGCTCAAAACTTTTTCCCAAAGACGCGCGGAAATTCCGCCGGAAACTCCGCCAGACGCGGAAGAGCCCACCGACCCTTTAAGCGCCGCCACAACCGAAAGCCCGGAAGGAGCCCCGGAACCCCAAAGCTCCATGGAGCCCCCGTCTGGCTCGACCATCCACAGTGAGTCCAGCTCCATCGCCGGTCTAGATCTCTCCGCCCCTGGGGCCGCCCCAGTTCCTTCGGGGAATGTGGCCTTACGCGGTATTTTAAACGTCTACCGGATGATTGTTAATCTTTTTAAGCGCTTACCGCCCATTGACGATATGTTCGATACGCTTTTAAGCGGCTTAGGCTTTCAAAGAAAACCCTCTTCCATGCTCCGTCGGGCCCAGACTTTAGCGGCTAAGGGGCGGCACGCTGACGCTATCAAATGGTTTCGGGAAATTTTGTCTTTACGGCCTTTAACCATCGCCGCTTACGATGGCTTAGGCCGGGTTTACTTTCGGATGGGGCTAACCGAGGAGGCCAATCGGGAGTTCACCATCGCCGACTCATTAGAGCGCTTGGTCAATAACCGCGACGATCTGGACGCGGCTTGCTCTTTAGCCAACGCCTTACTGGAAAGAAAACAGGCGAAAATGGCCGTCTCCCTTTTGGAGCCAGTCTTAATAGCCCACTTCTACACCCCCAATAACGCCAATCTTTTAAAAAGCATGGGCCTAATCTACGCTAACTTAAGGTCCACCAAAAAACTTTACCAGGTCTATGAGGCCGGGCTAGCCCAATACCCCAATGACCACGAGTTTTACATCTTAAAGGGCAACCTAGAGGTCAAACTGGGCCGGGTGGCTGACGGGGAAAAGCTGATCCGTTACGGTCGGCTCATGGGTCGCCTTAAAGAGGATCCGGCTGACGTTAACGCCAACATGTCCATGGGTGAGTTGTGCGTCAAAGACAACCGTCTGCCTGAGGGCTTGGGGTTTTTAAAAGAGGCGGCCCGGTTGTCCCCGGAAAACACCGGCATCCGCTGGCGCCTTTTTAACCTGTACCAAAAGCAGGGCAACTACCAAGAGGCTCTCCACTATTTTCTGGAAGTTTTAGGCATTGAGCCGGACAATGAGGACCTTAAGTATAAGCTCGCCGAATTCCAGCGGAAAAACCACCATCTAGAGGAAGCGAGGGTTATTTACCAAGCCATCGCCGATAGTCACCCTCGGGATCCTAAACCTCGCTACTTACTATCCTCGCTTTTGTCCGAGATGGGCCGCTTCGAGGAGTCGCAAAACTTAGCCGAGCTAGCTGGGATCTTAACCATTGGCTTAAAGCCCGATCCCGATCACCGGGAAATCGTCACCTTCATGAAGTACCTCTTTAGCGTGGGCCAAAACGAGGAAGCCACCCAGTGGCTGGATCGCGGTTTGGCCAAGTGGCCTTACCACGGGGAGCTCATCATCACCAAAGTTAAGCTTTTGTACAACGAGTACCGCTACAAAGACGCGGTCACTTTACTTAAACGCTTAATCTCGGTGAAAAACGACTTAGCCGAGCCGCACATGTGGATGGCCATGTGTTATCAGCGCTTAGGGAACCATATGGCCGCCTTGGCCGAGGCCCAGCTGGCCACGCGTTTAGCCCCCAAGAGCTTTACCTCGCATAAGGTTTTAGGGGACATCTTAAAAGAGCAGAAAAAAGTCTCCCAAGCCAACGCCGCTTACGAAGTGGCCAACATGATTCAGCTGAGCGCCCAAAAAGCCGCTAAATAAAGGCTAAAAACAGCCTGACCCGCTAAAACTTAAGGCTTATAGCGACGCTCAAAATAATAATTATCCCTGGCTAGGGCGTTAGGCTTTTCCGGCCATTAAGCTTATGGGTTTGCCAATCGCGGGCCAATCTAGCTTCATCTGGAAGCGTTAAGCTTGGGGGAAGACAACGATGAATCCATTTTTTGTTGGCTTGACCCATTGGTGTCTTGAGCCCTTTTTTTTGAGCTCCTCTGGCGTTTTAGGAACTAAATGATGGTTAATAGTGTCTGACTTAACTTTTCTCCAATCATGACGCTGCAATATGCGATAAAAAGTAGATTTAGGGACAGTTTTACCAACCCTTTTGTTAAATTCATCGTGGAGTATAGGAATAGTTAAGATTATTCCTCTTTTAGCCATCTCAATATATTCACCTAAAAAAGCCTCCTCCTCTGGAAATGACATTAAATTGGTCCGGGCTCCACCCCATTCACCGCGGGCTTTAAGTTCGGGATTTCTTATCTTAGCCAATTCATTAAACACGCTTCTTTCGGTTATCCCTAACCTGGCCGCCAATTCCTTACCCGTATAGCGATTATCGGCCATTAACAGAGCGATAACCCCTCTTCTGTAGTCACGTAACTCTGTTGAGTTATGGACTAATCGCGCGGCCCTATCCAGTTCTTCCGGGGTTAACGTTATTTTCTTAGCCATGGGAGCCACCTTTTGGGCCACTATTATACATCGCTGAAATCTTGAAAGCGACTTAGAATTAGGGCGTATCGCGCCTTAAAGGGCCGTCTATGGCCCCTTAAGGCTTTTTCTATTAGGGCTTCTGAAATTTTTTGGGGAGCGATTAAAAAGGCGGGGGATCTTTTAAGGCCGGGGCCAAAGGGTTGGTTAAGTTAGGGTAATCGTTAATCCCTAAATAAGCGGCCTTATACACAAACTCGCTTTCCAGAACCGATTGGACATAGCGGATGGTCTCGGGAAAGGGCAAGGTCTCGATAAAGACGTCTAAAGGTAGGCCCAAGCGAGCGTCTAAGCAGCTTTTAATATTAAAGGGCCCGCCATTGTAAGCGGCCAAAGCCAAGGGCCAAAGCCCAAAGGATTGGCGCAGCTCGTTTAAGTACCAGGTCCCGTAACGGATGTTTAAGGCTGGATCGAAAAGATCCTCTTCCCGAGGCTCGGGTTCCCCTAAAAGGTTAGCGATGGACTGGGCCGTGGAGGGCAGAAGCTGGGTTAACCCCCGGGCGTTGGACGAAGACACGGCCTCCACTTGAAAGGCGCTTTCCACCCGGATTAGGGCTAAGACTAAAGCCGGCGGAACGCCGTAGCTCCGAAAAGCTTTAGCGATGGGCCCGCCGTAGACCAGAGGGTGGGAGTAAGCCCGGGACCAGGACCCATTATAAGGCTGATTTTGTTTAACCTGGCTTAAAAGCTTAATGGTTAGCCGGTAATCGCCGCCCTTAGCGGCTAAAAGGATCCAGCGGGCCATATCCTCGGTTAAAGGGGCCGGTTTTTTGGGGATAAGCGCCTCGGCCCCGCCCGCTAACTCGGCTAAGGCCTCTTTAAGATCCCCTTGGCTTAAGTAGTGGTTAATAGCGGCTTTGGTCCGGGCCGCTTCCCCTTGGCCCACTTTCACCGGCGCGGGATCGTTTAAATCCGGCCAAGGCCAGGGGAGCCTTTGGGAAAGCCACAAGAAAAACCCTAAGGAACTGGTTTCGTTATAACCTTCGATTAAGTTTAGGATGCCTAAAGGGGCTGGGCGATCGGCGGGCGCGTCGTTTAAAAACTCATACCGGCCAGCGGCTAAGATCTGGTAATAGCTTTGGGTCCGGGATTTAGCGCTCTTATAAGCCACCGAGGCTTCGGAAAAACGGTTGGCCATTTCCAAGGCCCGGCCCTTAAAGTACAAAGCCCTGGTCCCTTGGGGGCTGGGGCTGTTTTCCTCGGCCGCGAAATAGGAGATGGCCCCTTCAGGGTTTTTGGCCACCAAGGCCGATAGCCCCAACAGAAAAGACCATGAGGGGATCCTTTTCCGTAACTCGGGCTCCTCGTCCAGAAGCTTTTTAGCCCGCTCGGTTAAACCGCCTTTCACTAAAGCGTCAAAGGCCCGGCCATATTCTTTCAGCTGGGCGGCCCCTTTTAAAAGATCCGCCGTTTTTAAGCGCAAGTCAGCGGCCTCGGCCAAACGCCCTTGCCGGGATCTTAAAGTGGCTAAATACCTTTGCGAGGCGATGTCAGCGTGATTGGCCCAGTAGTTTTCCGCCTCGGTGAAGTTGCCCACCCGTAAGTCCAGAACCGCCCCAAAAGCCTCTAGGTCCTTGCGGATCGCGGCGGGCAAAGCCACGTCGGCTAAGGTCTCGTCCAATAGCCTTTTAGCCTCGGCGTTCCGCCACTCAAAAGCCAGTAAGCGCGCTAAACGCGCCCGGGCCAAGTAATCCCCTTTAGCCGATAAGTGGCCCAATAAGGACCTATACCCGGCTAAGGCCCTAACCCAATACCGATCCCGGTCCCCTTTTAAAACCTTATCATAAATCTCCAGCGACTTTTTGGGATCGACCGAGGACAATAAGCCAGCTTCCAAAGCGGCGATCCCAGGCCAAGACCGTAACTCGGGGGATTGTTTTTTAATGAACGCGCCCGCCTCGTCAAACTTTTCAGCCCGGATAAAGGCCACTAACCGCTCGTAAGCGGCTTTCCTGCGACCGTAGCGGCTCGGGCTGGCGGGAGCGGAGTAAGCTTGGACCAAGGCGGGCGGGGTGGGCGGGAAATCAAAGAAAATGGGGCGTGGCGGGCCTAAGGCCTCGGAGCCCAAGGCCGCCACTAAAAGACCTATGGAGGCGAAAAGCATGGTCTCCCTAAGCCTTGGGGCTTAAGAAAGCCACCAAAAGCTTAGCCACCTCGGCGGCCACGTTTAACTGAGCCTCCAGGGACGAGGCCCCCACATGGGGCGTGGCCACAAAGTTCGGTAGGGCCAAAAGCGGATTGTCGCCGGGAGGCTCGGCGGCGAAGACGTCCAAAGCCGCCCCGCCTAAGTGCCCACTTACCAAAGCTTGGTGGAGGGCTTTTTCGTCCACTAACCCGCCGCGAGCGCAGTTAATAAGATACGAGCCTTTTTTCATCTTAAAAAGGACCTCGTAATTAACGATGTTGGCGGTCTCCGGGGTTTTGGGCAAGTGTAAGGAGATGTAATCCGAGCCCGTCCAAATCTCCTCTAAGCTTTTGGCCAAGGCCCCGGACTCTTTTAACTCAGCCGCCGAGACAAAGGGGTCGTAAGCCCAAACCTCTAAGTCCAAGCCTTGGGCCTTTTTGGCCACGAGCTTACCCACGTAGCCAAAGCCCACCAAACCTAAAACTTTGCCGCTCAGCTCGGAGCCCACTAAACCTTTTTTCTCCCAGCGACCCTCTTTAATCGAGGAAAAGGCCACCCAGAGCTTCCGGGCTAAAACAATGGCTAAGGCGATGGTCAGCTCGGCCACGGCGTTGGCGTTTTGGCCGGGGGTGTTAACGACTTTAATCCCCAGCTCCTTGGCCGCTTGAACGTCAATATTGTCTAAGCCGGCCCCGGCCCGGCCAACGATCTTTAAGGAGCCCTTTTTGCCGGCCACTAAGACTTCTTTGGTGACCGTGGTGGCGCTACGGACCACTAACCCATCGTACTGGCCGATCTCCGCGACTAAAGCCTCGGGGGTCAGACCCGACTTTTCAACTGCCTCTATCCCGGCTTGGCCTAAGATCTCCGGGCAGACGCTTTCTATTTTATCGCTAAGTAATACCTTAGGCGCCATTATTAACCTCTTTTTTTCTGGAATTCGGCCATAAAGTCGATGAGCGTTTTGACCGCCGCCATATCCACGGCGTTGTACAAAGAGGCTCGCATGCCCCCAACGCTCCGGTGACCGTTTAGACCCACCATGCCGGCTTTTTTGGCTTCCTCCAAAAAGGGTTTATCCAAGTCCGCGTTAACCAACCGGAAGGTGACATTCATGGGCGAGCGGCTGTCTTTCCGGGCTGTGCCTTGGTAAAAGCCGCCGCTCTGGTCGATGGCCTCGTACAGGGCTTTGGCCTTGGCCGCGTTCAGCTTTTGGATGTTCCCTAACCCGCCGATGTCGTTCTTTAACCACTTAAAGACCAGCCCAGCCACGTAGATGGCGAAAACTGGGGGCGTGTTGAACATGCTGTCGTGCTCAATGTAGGTCCGGTAGTCCAAAAGGTGCGGTAACCCTTTGGCCCCGGTATTGGCCCACTCGGGCTTAATCAAGACAATGGTCAGCCCAGCCGGGCCCACGTTTTTCTGAGCCCCCGCGTGGATCAGGACGAAATCGGTCAGATCCAAGGGCCGGGAGAGAAACTCTGAGGACATGTCGCTAATCAAAGGAGCCGGGGCCTTCTTGGGGAAAGTGGGCCACTGGGTCCCTCTAACGGTGTTGTTGCTGGTGAAGTAAACGTACTTGGGGGCCTTGGAGTAGTTAAACTCGCTCGGGATGTACGTAAAATCATCACCCTTGGAGGAGGCGGCGATATGGGGTTTAGCCCCACAGATCTGGGCTTCTTGGTAAGCCTTGGTGGACCAGAGGCCAGTGTCCAGGTAATCACACTCCGCCCCTTGGGCGAAGTTTAAGGGAATCATGGCGAACTGGAGGCTAGCCCCGCCTTGGCAAAAAAGGACCTTCCAGTCCGCGCCAAGGCCAAGTAGCTCCAAAAGATCCGCCTGGGTCTCCTCAGCCATGGCCACTACTTCTTTGGCCCGATGGCTGTTTTCCATAATGGACATGCCGGTCCCGTTCCAGTCCAGCGTTTCAGCGGCCACCCTCTCCAAAACTGGCGTGGGCAAAGCCGCTGGCCCACCGTTAAAATTAAAAACTCGCATCTAAAAATGTCTCCAGAAATGTGGACTGACCCTGGCCCGCTCTAAGGGGCCGACCGCCTCCTAGGCTCCTTTTGGCCAGAAAATATTCCATACTATTATTTCTTTATTTCCAAGTCAAACAAAATTCCTTCAGATTTTAAAGTATAGAAGTCCAGACCTCGATTAAGACCGCCCGCCAAACGCTAAGGAGACCCCACTTAAGACCAGACCTTAGACCCTGACTAAAACCAGGGCTCTAACCGGCCCTAAATGTCGGCGTTAACCGCGTTAGCCGCGTCAGCCGCCGTGATCCCCCAGAGCCTTTCCCAAACTGGCCCAAAAAAGGCCCGTAATAAGCCTAGGCGAGGATATCTTTCAAGAAATGGCTTTAGGATAAGGCTAACCGCCATTAAAGCCTAGGCGGCCATCTAGCGGCTCAGGGCGGGTATTGGGGGAGCTTAAAGGAAAGATCAGGGGCCATGGGGCGTAAGGGGCGTAAAAGGCTAATTCCCCTGGCTTTCCCTTGAGGGAAAGCCAGGGCCTGTTAGGAGATCAGTTAGGGTCAGCTGGGTTAAAAAAAACAAAAACCTCGGACCAAGCCAGTAGGGCTTATTAGCGGTATTATGAGATATTAGGGTTTAATTGGCTAAAAGTTTGATAAAAAAATGGGGTTCTTTAAGGCTCCGCGAACTTAGCGGAAACCAAAGTCGATCTCGCGACCACCACCGCGACCTTAACGGCCGATTTTTCCCGCGTTGAAAACTCAGACACGGTGGTTTGGTTAAGCCGCTCTAAAACCTGTCGCGCCGCCTGGTCCAGAGACCTTTTAAGACTATCCACCTCCTTAGCGGTCGTTGGCGGATTAAAAGACGCGGGCGCGCTTAGATCTTCCTCATGGAGCGCGATTAGAACGATATACTGTCGCCTTTTAGGCCCAG
>JAISRZ010000111.1 GCA_031273455.1 Deltaproteobacteria bacterium
AGTGGCGATCGCGACTAATTAAGACTAAGGTCCCCCTAAAGGCCCTCCCAAGCGTCCGCCAGCGTTCGTTGGCCCGGGGGACGCTCAAGTGGCTGGTTGGGGCTCAGCCAAGATCAAAACGTTCCGGGGGGTAAGCGAGATTTTGGTCAAGGCCAAACGGGGGTCTTCTCCCCGGCGGATAAGACCAAAGACCTTCTTTAAGACCTCGTCCCCTTTAAACAAGAACCCGCCCAATAAGGGCTTTTTGCCCCTCGGGGTTAAGATTGCGTTGACTTAGGGCCAGCTCCTCAATGACCTTAAACGAGCCATTTTAAAATGTTGATGAACCTTTTGAGGGCAAAAACGGTGAAGGAATTTCCGCGGCTTAGATCGATGAACTCACCGGAAATATTAGAGGTGATAAACGTGTATGATAAAGTAGTCGCGTCCCAGGAATTTAAAAATTTGCTGGATATGCGCGAAAAGGCGTTAATTACCGAAAAATTAGCTCTGGCCGAAGCGTGGGAAGGTGGGATAGCGATAGGGGTAGAAAAAGGGAGAAAAGCTATCTCCATTGAAGTAGCCTTATCTCTCTTTGATGACGGCTTTGAGCTCCCAGTGATTCTCAAACATACCAACCTTACGGAAAAAGAGTTTAAGGCGGCTCTGGAGGAGAGAAAAGAGCGCCCGTAAGACAACCTTCTTTTCGGCCTTAGCGGGCGGCTCTTCTTAAGCTCTCTTCACCTTATCCAGCTCTAGGGCCGTCTTGTCAACTGGTCCCCAGGCTGTTTTTTTCCGAGGTCAGATCGGCCAGTTCTTTGGTTAAAGCTTTGACCCTTTCCCCAGCCTGGTAAACCGCGATGTCGCTTAAACCCTGGGATATTTCCAGGGCCCTTAGCTCTACCGCGCGCTTTTTGGGGCTTACTATTGGACTCTTTCTTGATTATCAGGTCAAAAGGTGTCATTTATTTAGAGTCATTTATGATGGTGGACGATTTCCACCCAGTTAAGGATAATTAATAGGCGCTTTTTAGGGCTTGACATTCGCTCCCTTTGGGCTTATTATATGTATGGCACTCCAGAAAAGACCAAACGAGGTGGATGAACTTGGCGAACTTAAAGCTCATATTTAGCCAGAAGCCGATGGAAGGCCATCTAGGCGATTTCCCTGGCTCAGTTGATTTACATAGGGTCGATGAGACCAAATTAGAGCCTTTCTGGAATGATATGGTAAAAAAACACCACTATCTCGGATATGATAGCGTAATTGGGAGCCGGGTGAAATATCTCATCACCCTGGGCGACCGGATTGTCGGGGCGATAAGTTTCTGTTCGGCGGCCTACCAACATGGTCTTAGGGACAGATACATCGGCTGGGACGAGCCCACCAGACTGTCGATGTTGCCTAGCCTGGTCAACAACAACCGCTTTCTAATCTTACCGTGGGTAAAGATCCGTAACTTGGCCTCGCGGGTTCTTTCTTTGAGCTTGAAACGCCTGAAGGTGGACTGGTTGTCTCAGTACGGAGTGGAGCCTATTATGGCGGAGACCTTCGTTGATCATGAAAGGTACACCGGGACCTCTTACATCGCCGCTAACTGGGTCTTTCTTGGGACTACGAGAGGGTTCGGGCGACAGGGTAAAAGTTTCGTTTTCCATGGCCACCAAAAGGGTCTCTATGTCAAAATTATGAGCCGCCGTTTCAATAGCGCCTTTCAACCCAGCCTCGAACGCCTTAAGTCTGGAAGAAAGGAGCTTTTGGCGATGATAACGGAAAAACCTGTCCACTGGAACGCGACGCTGGAAGATCTTAGAGATATGGATCTCACCCAAGAAATTATGGAGAAGACGCTGGCCGACCATCTTGAGACATATAAACCTTACTTGACTCGCGTTGAGCTTGACAAGCATTTTGTGGCTATGATCAAAGGGATGCTCAGCGACTTGGAGCGTAAGTCGATAGAGCCTATCTGTTTGACTTATGAGAAAGAGGATGAGTTTAGAAATTTGTGCAACTTTATGTCGAGGAGCCCATGGGATAATGAGGGTATGCTGGAAGAATACCAAATAGAAATTTTGCGATTTTTCGATGATCCGAATTCCATGATTACCGGCGTTAGTTGTAGCTTCCCCAAAAAAGGCCAAATGTCCGTGGGGGTCGCGCGCCAGAGCTGTGGACCGCTTGGCAAGGTTAACAATTGTCAGAATTCGGTGATGACAGGCATCGTTAGCCCAGACGGTTACGGGCTCTTGGATTATGAGCTGTACATGCCAAAAAAGTGGTTTGGCGATGACTTCGAAGAGAAACGTGAAAAATGTCGCGTGCCTGAGGACTTGGAGTTCAAGAAAGAAAATGAGATTCTTTCGGAGATGATCAACAAGATGGTGATTTCCAAGTTGTTCAAAGGGAAATACGTTGGCGTGGACGCCGCCTTCGGGAGCGATCAAGTCTTTCTTGACTCCTTGCCTCAAGGGCTCATCTACTTCGCTGACATAAGATCCGACGTTAGGGTATTTGTCGGTCGTCCAGAGATGGCCGTCCCAGAATCTCCTGGAAAAGATCCCAAGCCAAAACTGTTGTCCCCATCTTTTGGGCCTCGCCTCGCGCGAGAGATCGCCGAAGATGAAAGCTTCCCTTGGGAGAATGTTGTTCTCGGCGCTGGCCCCAAAGGCCCAATAATCGCCAAAGACAAATGTTTGAAGGTGGCGGAGTGGCGAGGGGAGACGCCAGGTAAGGATGTGTGGCTGTACATCAGACAGTTGGCGGACGGTCATATCAAGTATTCCTTGTGTAATGAATCGATGGACGCCACAATCGACGCTATTCGGAAACTAGCGTCGATGCGCTGGTCCATAGAACAATGCTTCGAGGAATGCAAAAAAAGTCTTGGTATGGACCATTACGAAGTAAGGAGTTGGATGGGTTGGCGGCGCCATATATTGCTGACCTTTATAGCCCACCTATTTGTGAACAAACTGAGGCGAATGGTTAGCCTTAATCTGGATTCCCCCGCCGAGCCAGAGCCAATCATTGAAGATTCGGTTAAAGACAATGAATATTTGGCCGGCGCCATTAATTTTAAAAATAATCACGATACTGGTCGCGCCAAAACGCTGCCTATGTCCTAAAAACTTAAGGTCGGAACTTGGCGGGGTGAATAGGATCGAATTTAAAAGACAAAAGGTTAGTTAAGGAAGGGCCATCAAGCTTTCTTAACTTTTAACCCGGGCCGCGAAAGCCTTATAGGCCGTTTTTTGGTCGGAAAAGAGCTGATAGGGCGGGTAAGCGGTCTTAATCTCTAGATTATTAGCCGCGCCCTTTTGGCGGATAAAATCTAAAATGGCCGCCACCAAGGTCCCTTTGAAAGCGTAATTAGCCTTAGGGTTAGTCAATAAGCGGGTCATCTGCCCGGATAAGGCCAAAGAGTAGGTTTTTTCGGGCTTAATTTCCTCGCCGCTAGCCAAAGTTATTCCCGCCAGCCCCACTTTATCCCCCTCTGGGTAAGCCCATAAGGCTAAACCGTGGATTAAAGGAAAACCCTTAAACCCTTTCCGCCCTCGGTCTCGTAAAAAATCCTCTAAGACCTGACCCGTGATCTCCCCGGACAGTAAGTCATCGTTAAAAGGCAAGGCCTCGTAAAGCGAAGCCACCGTCACTTGGCCTTCTAAACCCGCTCTTAAAGATCCTTTGTTTAAAAAGGCGATCTGGCTGTGGGCTTTTTGGGCCATGGCCGCCACCGTCAGTTGGCCAAAGGGGATAATAGTCTCCCAGAGACCTTCTAGCCCATACTTAGCCGTAGGGGGCAAGGTTAAAAGATGGTCATTTAGACCTAAACTTACGGTCAGATCTGTGGTTAGGGCCTCTAACTCGGGGTCTGGGGTCAGATCTTTAAGGTCATTAAAGGTCACAAGCTTAAGGTTAAAGGAGCCATCCGCGTAAACGGCCACTTGGGCCAGACTCTCCCCGCCTTGGCCTAAATTTAAGTACAGACCCGAGCCACTTCGTGGGCGATAGGGCTCGACTATCTCGTGGCTATGCCCATCCACCACTAAGCTCACCCCTTTAACCCCGGCCAAGTCTGGTCCAGTGGGGGCGTTGGGAAAGTCCAAATCCATTTGGGCCGATAACCCGGCGTAGGCCCGGGCCGCCGCCCCCAAGTGCGATAAGACGATGATCGTTCCGCCCGGTAAAGGCTCGATGGCCGCCGCCAGAAGGCTTAAGAGGTTTTCCTTGGTCGCCCGCAGGGATTCTTTTAAACCAAAGTCAAAATCGCCCAAAATCGGCCCCAGGCTGGGTCGATGGGTTAAGGGGCAACTTACGCCCAAGACCGCGACCAAGGGGTCTAAGGAGAGGATTAGGGGCGCGTTCGACCCTTCTAGAACCTGGCCTTGGTAGGTGAGATTAAGGGCGGCGATTTTTAGATCTGGGCTAAAATTTCGGGCTAAGGGACATAAAGTATTAAAATATTGGCGGGGATCCCCGGTTTCCGGGGCGTAATCAAAATCATGGTTCCCGGGTAGCCAAGCGGCGTAACCCAGTCGGCCGAAAAGAGCGGCCACGGTTTGGCCTTGATCCATGGCCCCGTAAATGGAGCCGCTCACCAGATCCCCCGCGTCCAGTAAATACACTGGGCCAGCTTTTCTTAAGTTAAAGACATAAGCCCCCAAGCGGGCTAGCCCCGGGCGATGGGCTTTGGGGTCAAAAGCCAGTTGGGCGTGCAGGTCGCTGGTGACGACAATTTTAAACAATTCTAACGGCATAGAATGGGTCAGGCGAACTCCTTGGACCTAAGCCTTCCGAAGATCTAAAGGTCTTGGCTCTTATGGCCTTTAGCCGGGGAAAATGGTATAATATCAACAAATCCCCGAGAAAAAACAGGCCTTTTGGCGGTAAGGATCCAGCGCTTTTCTGGTTGATCCTTAACGTATCTTGGGCGTTTAGAGTGAAAAGTCCAGGCAAACCTTATTTTTGTCTCGTGACGTTACGGCTTAATAGCATTATAATGAACCCATCCGTCAAAGTCTATGACGGAACGGTTTTTAGGTGAAGACGATGAAGACCATACCCACGAAAGAAGCGGTGGGAGCTATTCTATGTCACGATTTGACCCGAATAGTTAAAGATGAAGTTAAGGAAGCGGCCTTCCGCAAAGGGCACGTGGTCCAAGCTGAGGACATCCCGGTCCTTTTATCCATGGGCAAAAAAAATCTCTTTGTCTGGGACTTGGGCGAAAATATGGCCCACGAGGACGAGGCCGCCGAGGTCTTAAAGGACCTTTGCGCGGGTCCGGGGTTAGAGGCCACGCCGGTCAAGGAAGGGCGGATTTCTTTGGTGGCCCGGCATCGGGGTCTTTTTATCGCTGACTCCAAAAGAGTCCGGGAGCTCAACGGCTTGGGCGAAATCGCCGTGGCCTCGCGCCACAGCGGCTTTGAGGTCGAGCCGGGGGAGATGGCCGCGGCCTTTAAAGTTATCCCCCTAGCCGTCCATCGGGAAAAGCTAGACGCGGCCAAAGCCATTGGGGCCACTAAACCCCTCTTCGCGGTCCAACCGTACTTACCCTTAAAGGTGGGCGTGGTGGCCACGGGCCACGAGATCTTCACTGGCCTTATCAAAGACACCTTCACCCCGGTGGTCCGCCGCAAGGTGGAAAGCTTTGGTCTAACCTTAACTAAAGCCGTCATTGTGGACGATAACCTCGAGAGCATTAGCGGGGCCATTAACGATATGCGGGCCCAAAAGATGGATCTTATCATCTGCACCGGCGGCATGAGCGTGGATCCCGATGATTTAACCCCTGGGGCCATTAAAGCCGCTGGGGCCAAGATTGTCTGCTACGGGACGCCAGTTTTTCCGGGGGCTATGTTTTTAGTGGCTTACGTGGACGACCGACCGGTTTTGGGTTTACCGGGCTGCGTCATGTTTGAGCGGCGGACCATTTTTGACGTTTTACTGCCCCGGCTGGCCGCGGGGATGAGGATTAGAAGCGAGGAGATCGAAAGCTTAGGCCCCGGGGGCTTATGCTTAAACTGCCCAGAGTGCGATTTTCCGGCCTGTGGGTTTGGCAAAGGCCCAGAGTACTGGCCCTTGGAGGATTAGGCCCATGGCCCATCGGGTGTCCATCATAACCATGAGCGATAAGGCCGCGGTTGGCCAAAGGGTCGATCAAAGCGGCCCGGTTTTAAAGGAATTGTGCGCGGCCAATGGGCTAGAGGTGGTCAGCTTAGAGGTTTTACCGGACGAGCCAGCTCTTTTAACGGCTAAGCTGAAAGATATCGCGGATAACGGCAAAGCCGATTTAATCTTAACCACCGGGGGCACGGGGTTCGCCCCCCGGGACCAGACCCCGGAGGCCACCTTAGCCGCGGCGGATCGCTTAGCCCCGGGTTTAGCCGAGGCCATGCGGGCCGAGAGCCTGAAAAAAACCCCCCGAGCCATGCTCACTCGGGGGGTGTCGGTCATTCGGGGCGGAACCCTAATCCTTAACCTCCCCGGGTCCCCCAAAGGGGCCCGGGAGTGCTTGGAGGCCGTTTTACCGGCTTTAGGCCATGGGCTGGATATCCTCACCCAAAAAGCCGGGGAGTGCGCCAGGCCCTAAAGCTTTAGCGGGCCGAGCGGGTTTTGCCCTTTTGGCTGGGCTGGGCCGGGCGCATTAAGCGGTCCATCTGGCTTAAGTACTTTTGGCTTAAGCTGGGGGTCAATTTTTCCGAGCGGGAGTTAACGAGAGCCCGGGCCTCGGGGTCGCGCCCCATTTTGACTAAACGCTCGACCAAAAGTTTGGAGGCGGCGTTGGCGTGGGCCCCATCCACCAAGGGCAAGTCTTCCAAAGACCGATAAACGGCCATGGCCCGGTCCTCCTCGTCCATAAATAGGCACTCTTGGACCAGGGTCACGGCTTTATCGCCCAAGCGGGCGGCGGTGGCCTCCATATTGACCCGATCGGCCAGGTTATATTTAGCGTACAAGGGGTCGCTTTCCAAAAAGTTAGGCGGAAAATCGTCCAAAGTCGCCTCCACCTGGTCCATAGCCTCTTGGTAAGCCGCCAAGTTCAGCGGGGTCAGCCAAGAGCGGTTGGTGAAAAGATGGGTGGCCGTGGCCGTTTCCCCATGGGCCGTAAAGGAGTCGATGAGGTCAGTTAAGCAGTTGAGCCGCCAGATAAAGCTAGCCTCATCGTCTTCATTCTTAAACCCGGCCAAGTAAATGGCCAAAGCCTCCTCCAAAAGCCCGGCCTCCCGGTAGGCCTTTAACAAATAAAAAATCCCCAAACCTCGGGCGTACTGTCTTAGCTCGATCTCGCCCTCGTAGATATCGTCCACGTCATCGTCATCGTCATCGTCATCTTCGTCATCATCTTCGTCTTCGTCTTCGTCCTCATCGTCCTCATCCTCGCCTTCATCCTCGTCCTCGTCCTCCAGGCCCTCATCCTCGAACTGTTGGAGCTCGTCTAAGATCTTTTGGGCCTCCTCTAGCCGCTCGCTTCCAATAAGCGCGGAGATTAAAAACAAAGAGGCCAAAGTCACGTAGTTGGCGATATCGTCAGCCGAGTCGCTCTTCAGTTTGTTCAGCCAGATTAAAGCCTCGCTGGGGTTCTGGTCTTGGGCCAACTCTTTCACCACGCTCAGGATAAAGTGGTATTTTCGCTCCCGGCAATGGGGAAAATTGGACAAAATGGGCTCGACCTTCTGGAAAATGGCGATGGCCTCCGGTAAATGGCCGTTGTTTTGGGCGAACAAGGCGTAACCCATTTGGCCGTGGGCCTTTAGCTCAGCGTAAAGCTTGGCTTCCAAGGGCGTGTATTGGTCCGAGTCCAAGTCAGACAGAACGTCCGCGTACTTAGCCATGTGGCGGGCGAAAGAATTGTAATCCCGGTCGCGGGTCCAGTTAAGGAGCTGATCTAAAAGAAAGGCCAAGCTTAAGCGCAATAAGCGGTGGGTCGCGAAAAGAATCCCATGATGGATCTCAAAAAAGCCCTCCAGCTTGGCCCGGTAAACGGGGGAGCTCACCTGGGGAGCCGCTAAGCTTAAAAGGCTGATTAAGGCCACTAAGCTCCAGACGTCTTTATTCCCCTCACAGGACCAGAGGACCTCAAACTCTTGCTCCAATAGGGTTAAAGACTCGCTGAAGCGCCCGTCCTCCAAAAAGGAAAGGAGAATTTTCACCGCCGTTAAATAATTGCCTAACCGCCCCTCCGGCGAGGGGTGGAGGAAAACCGCGCTCAGAAGGAGCCGGTTAATAAGGGAGGGGTCCATATCATCCACTTGATCCAAGCAAACTTTTAAGAGGCTCTCGGCCAAAAGTTTCCCCAAAGTGGTTCCGGCGATCTTGGAGACCCGCTCCACGGGCAAGTTAAAATACCAGTCCTCTAAGCGCCTGTAATCGCCCGTGAAGCTAAGGGAGTTCTCGATCTCCCGAAACTCGGCGTACAGTTGGAGGTTTTCCGGGATGGCGTCGTCCACTTCCGGGTTATAAGTCATCGAATCTATCTGGGGGACGAGGTAAAAGGAGCTTTTCACCAAGGGCAAATAGGGCGGGGAGGCTATTAAGTTCAGCCAAGGGACGCTTTTGTACAGCCTATGGACTAACTCGGTCTGGCCCTGGAGGCATAAAACGCCTAAGGACTCATCCAAACTCTTAATGGCGATGTCCCTAATGTCGGAGAAAAGCTTGGGGCTATCTTTGAGCTCCTCCCACAAAGGCTCCAGCTCCTCCAAGCTCAATAGATCGCTTAGATCCATTAACCTTTGGATCAAAGGCTCGGGATCAATGGGCCGTTGGTTTAAAGCCCGTAACCGATAAAAAGCCCCCATGGCTAAACCCATGGCTAAAGGTATCCGCGAAGTCGCCTCTAAAAGGAACGCGGCCAACTGGAAAGGATTCTGGTCGTCCTGGACGTCCTGGTCCAGGTCAACGAACTTATCCCTTAAAGACGAAATAAGGTCAGCCAAGGCCACCAAGTAGGCGGCGGTGGGGATGTCCTCCGGGACCCGGGGCTCGGGCGCGTTGTTTATAACTTGCTTTTTAAACTCCTCTAGGATAAAGAGCGTGGCCGCGCGGTTGGGCTCGGGGTCGTTCTCAAAGGCCTCTAAAACCGTTAAGGCCACTAAAAGAAGGGCGCGGCTGTCGCCCCGGTCCAAAGATTTGTCGCCCGAGAAAATGATCCCGGTTTTGGCCAGGTACTGGTAAACGACTATACCCTTGGCCCCCAGTTGGTAGGGCCGAAAGACGTCTAAAAGGGACAAGCCTTGGGCGAAAGCCCGGCTCTCGGAGGTGTAGTTGGCCGCGGATAAGTCAATTTGGCTCCAGATATCCACGGCTTCCTCTAAGCGGCCCACTTCCTCCAAGGCTTTGATGAGCCCATGGGCCGCTCTTAAAATGGGCCGTTTAAAGCGCTCCGGGTTTTGGTCAAAAAGAGCGTAGATCTTGAAGGCCGCCGGAAAGTTGTGGCTAAAGGCCAAGGCCACCACCAAAGCGGCTAAGGTTTGGGGCAAGGTCTCGGGAAAGTCCTCTAAATCAGCTAACTCCGAGCTTAAAGCCTCCACAAAGGCGAAGGCCTCCTGGTAGCGAAAGGCGAAAACCAAACGCCCTAAAAGCTGGGCGGCCAGTTTTTTAGTGGCCGGGTTCAGTTCCGGGGGTAAAGACTCGATTCTAATAAAATTAAATATCAATAAGGCGTCGGTTAAGCGGTCTTTTAAACAAAAATCATTAATTATATCGCCTAAAACCTCGGCCCTTTCTAAAGGCGACTCCTCGGCGGCGGAGCTCCAGATAGCTAGGCGCAAGTTTTTGGCCTCCTCCAACTGTCCCCTATCGTCATGGATTTTGGCCACTTTGGCCACCACGTCCACTTGGAGGGCCAGGACCTCGGGGTTATCGTTCCGCCGGGCCAAGGCCTGAAAGTAGGACGGGGTTTGGTCTAGTTGGTCGTGATCCGCGTACCAATGGATAAACTTATGGGCCGCTTTGGCTTTTAAGTTATCCGTGGAGGGCGAGCGACCGAGCTTGGACATGGAATCGTAGACGGCCCGGGCCTCCGCCACCTTGTCTTCCAGTAAGAGGCCCTCAATGGTTCGCGCTAGGTCTTTAGCTTGGGTTTTTTTGTTTTTCTTCAGATCTCGGGGTATTTTAGCCATCTTTTTCTCCTTAAAAGCTAGACGCTTAAGTTTATGAAAAAAAGCCGGTCAAACCCGGCTTTCCCGTGGGGGGCCTAATTGGCCGAAAAATACGGTTTAACTGGTTAGGGCGACCGCCGCCTTAGGGCTCTATGGCGGCTAAAGTCTCCACCCCATCGCCCGGTTTGACTTCGCCCCCGGTTAAGACCTTCGCGAAGATACCCTCGCGGGGCATGATACAGTCGCCGACCCGGTGGTAGATCTGACAGTGGCTGTGGCACTCTTTCCCGATCTGGGTCACCTCTAAAAGGGCCGCGCCCATTTTGAGGCGGGTCCCCACCGGTAAAAGGCGTAAATCCAGGCCCTCGACCAAGATGTTCTCGCCAAAATCCCCGTGGTTGGCTAAGGCCCCTTTGGCGTTAAACTCCTCCACTTTGTTGTAAGAGAGTAAGCTGACTTGGCGGTGCCATTTTCCGGCGTGGGCGTCGTCCTTTAAGCCATGCTCCGGGATCAGGGTCCCTTGGCTCACGGGTTTTTTGGGGGTGCCTTTAGCTTCGCTTAGGCATATCGCCACTATTTTTCCTTCCATAACCGATCCTTCACCCTAAAATTTAGACTTAATTAATAACAATTAGCCGCCAATGCGGCTCATGATCCGCTCATCGGCCGCCTCAGCCTCTTTGGTGAAACTATGGCTAAGGGGTTTTTTATAAACCGCCTCGATCATAGCTCTAGCCATGGCCGCCTCATCGTCTAAAGGCAAGAAAAGCCCCCGGTCCATGTGGAGGCAAGTTTTAAAACAACCGTCCGCGGTGATCCTAATCCTATTACATCGATCGCAAAAACAGGATTTAACCGCGTTAATAAAGCCGATCCGCCCTTTAAAACCCTCTAAGGCGTAATAGGTGGCCGGGCCATTGCCTAGCGTCCGACTGACCGGGGTTAAAGGCCCAAAGGCCTGGGCTAGCTCTTTTTGCAAGATCTCCGGGTCCAAGCGCTCTTGGCCTTTACCTAAACCAATGGGCATGAGCTCAATGAAGCGCACGTGGAGATCATGGTCTTTAGCTAAAGCGGCTAAAGACATTAGATCTTTGATCGGCGAACTGGCCGTGGGGACGCAGTTGACCTTCACCGACAATTTACCCGGTTTATCTAAAACCCGGCTTAACCCGGCTAAAACCCGGGGGAGGTAATCGCGGCGGGTTAAAGCCTCAAAGCGGGCGGGATCCAAGGTGTCCAAGCTAACGTTAACCGCGTCCAAGCCAGCGTCGATCAAATCCGCGGCCAAGGTCGCCAATAAAAGGCCGTTAGTGGTTAAAGTGACGTTAGCGATCTGGCTGGAGTTTTTGGCCAAACGGATGATCTGGGTCACTTCCGGGTGGACTAAAGGCTCCCCGCCGGTGATTTTTAGCTTTTTAACGCCCAAAGAGCCGGCCACCCGGATAATCCGCTCAATCCGGGGAAAAGACATAATATGGGCCGGCTCATTATCGTCCTCGGGCATACAATAGACGCACCGAAGGTTACAACGGTCGGTGATGGCCAGACGGAGGTAATCCATGACCCGGCCATGGGCGTCCTTTAAGACGGTCTCGCTCATGGCCCCACCAAAGTCTCCCGCCGAAACTCGCCGGATTGGCCCCCGGATTTTTCCACCAGGTAGATGGGCCCAATGACCATGGATTTATCCAACGCCTTACACATGTCGTAAACGGTTAGAAGGGCGGCGGAGACCCCGGTTAAGGCCTCCATCTCCACCCCGGTTTGGCCTTGGCTAGCCACCCGGCAGATAACCTGGACCCGGTTCTGGCTTTGGTCCAACTCAAAATCCACTGAACACTGGACGATAAAGACTGGATGGCACAGAGGGATAAGCTCCGAGGTTTTCTTGGCCCCGGTGATGCCGGCCACCCGGGCCACGCCTAGGACATCGCCTTTTTTGAGGCTCTGGCTAATAATGGCCGCCATCACCCCTGGACCGACCTGGATGGAGCCCCGGGCCTCGGCCAAGCGATGGGTGATCGGTTTGGCGCCAACGTCAACCATGATGGCCTGACCTTCCGCGTCAAGGTGGGTAAAAGGCTGTCCAGTCATGATTCGACTCCAAGGTGTTCTAAAGAAATCTATCGGAAAATTTTACCACGATTGGCTAAAAGAGACAAAAAACCGTTGGGGTTCGTCAATAATTTAATTTGCGGGGGCGGATGGTTTTCGGGGTCTAAAGGAACCTACCGGTCAAGGGGCGTTTATGGGGAGTTTAAAAGCCGGGCCGAGCCGGTTAGGTTAGAGGATCAGAGGTTTGGCCGCGTCAATATTTAAGGGTTTTAAGGGTTTAAGGGGCCTTTCGGGTCAGGGCCAAGATTACGATGGGGTTTTTAAGGGGTGGTTAAAAGGTGTCTATTTACGGGTTTGGGCCATTTTTCTAGGGGGGTAGCCTGGGGGGGTAGCCCCGGATTTTTAGCCCCCCAATCCATTAAGGGAGAAATTACTTAGTCTTCATCGTCTTTTGACGGGTTTTTTTGTTCTTTATCTTGGTTATTTAGGTCTCTCCAGGCAGTAATACCACAATAAAGACCAACAAGGAACATAATTACAATAAGAATAAAGAAAGCTCCCCACATCACTTCGGGGCTCCGCTTGGCGAACAGGAAATCCATAAGTTACTCCTTGTTTTGGTCGTTTTGAGAACGCGACCTGGTTTGACGCTCAGAGCCTATCGCTTGTTAAAGAGATCAGACCGCGTCTTAAAGAGCTCAACTTGGCCCCTGTTAAAGGCCTGTTAAAGGCTCCGCTGGCCTCCCACCTTTCAAATATTCTGTCGTAAGCGTCAAAGAACGCTTTATCTGCGTTTATTAGCCTCTTCCCTATCAAATTTAAAATTCTTAGTGGAAAATCTAATGTCCTTAAAGTCATCTAACTTTAAAGCGCCAGCTTTAGTTTTATTAACAATAGTTCCTGGGTTTGCGGAATCAGAATTATCCGTTAATATCGGTTCAATTGTAATAATACGGTTGTTAATTTCAACCAGAACATTAGACGCGCCAAATGAATTGGTTATAAACTCTGCCAAAACATTGATATTCATAACTTGTTTAGACATTTGAACTAAACTCCTTCTATGAGTAGGCTATGGTTCCAGAGATAGCCTAGTAAGTCACCGCCTTCAACAAATTCTTTGATCTGTTTATTGTCAGCGGCGCGCATAACGCTGGCGTAACCATCCAGGTCTTTAACCAAAAAATATAATTCTTCCAGATTGACCGCGTCTAACAAATCTGGCGAATGGGTGGAAATAAAGACTTGCCCGGCTTTTTCCTGACCCTCGCCGACAGAGTATTGGCGAAATTCTTCCACCAGAAGAGACAATAATTTTGGATAAATCTGATTTTCAGGTTCAATAAGGCCCAGCCAAGAGCGCCGCTCTGGATTATAGAGTAACAATAGGTAAGTAAAGATTTTAATTACTCCATCTGATACATATGATGACAAAAAATGTTCCTGAAAATTATTATCGATGAATTTCAGGGCGATACGCCCATCTTCTGTAAATATTGTTTGGATATCAATTATACCAGGAACGTATTGTTTCATAACTTCAATAATTTTAGGGCCATGACGCGCCTGATTATGGCGCGTATAATGGGTAACCGAGGCGAGATTATGACTGGCCTTAGCTAGACGCTTGGCCAGTTGGACATTTGTTATCTCGCGCGCGTCGTTAATATGAAAATCGGCGACCAACCAATCCTCTATTCGCTGACAAAACTTGGAGGCTACCCCAAAATCAGCCATATTCCCCAGGGCCTTAACCGCCAGAATCCGCGGCGAATTTAAGGCGCGTAAAAGTCGATTTTTACCTTCTTTAGCGGATTGACAATCAGTGAGGTCGCCTTCAGCGGCCCAGCCTTTACCGTCGTGAAACTCCAGCGCGGGCCAGGGTTTTCCCTTACTTCCAGGCCTAATTCGCATAATTTCTGTTTTAACGACCGGAATTTGTTTATCGTTTAAGCCAATAGACAATTCGTAAGATATTAAAGGCGCGCCTTTTTCTGGACGAAATTTGAGGATAAATGAGATATCCCCATTTTGACCTCTAGACACAACCTCGCGAAACCCGCCGCGAGACTTTAGCGCCACGCTTACGTCATTAAATAACGAATCCTGAAGGAAACTAAATACATCGAATAGAGCGCTTTTCCCCACGCCATTACGACCAATAAATACAGCCATACCAGGAATATTTTTCAAAACCACATTTTGTAAGGATTTAAAATTATGAATTTCCAGATATTCTATCCTCATAATTGTCTCCAAAAAAATTTATAAAATCAAAACGCGACTTTATTTGTTAAATAAAAATCAAATATACTGTTAGCGCAAAATAAAGTTAGAACGCGCGATTTATAATATATTAAATTCTCGGCCAAAGGGACATCGCTCTTAGGGGGGCTTCGTCAATTTTATGGCCTCAGCGCGTTGTACTCTGACCATACGTAAGGCTCGGTGACGTTAAAAGTCTGGTTAGCGGGTATTTATAGGGCTTTCGCGCGCTTACTTGGTCAAGGCGAGAATATTATTATATGTTACTACAGGGGCGATTTGTTATCAATATAAAAAATCAACGCGAAAAAAAATAAACGCTGTAAAAAAACTATAGGGGTTTTTAGAAGGGATAAATGGGGGGTTTAGGGCTTGGGGGTAAAACCCCAAGCTAAAGCTTCTTTAGGGGTGTTTAAGTTTTGAAAGAGCCCGGGCGGAATCTCCTCGGCTAATAGGTCTAAGTAAGAGACCTTTAACTTGGGGAAACTGAGCCTAATGGCCCGTAAGCCTTGGTCCAGACTGTCCGCGAAGACTGGGGCGCAGTTAGGCCCGTAAAAGGCGTATAAAGGCTCGATCCGCCCCTCTCGCCTGGGTAAGGCCACGTCAGCCTTATTGACCTCCAAAAGTTCTTTTAGCCTTAAGATAATCCCTAAATCTAAGGTCGGTTGGTCGCCGGCTAAAATAAAAAAAGGTCGCCCTTCCTTAGCGGTTAAAGCGGTCAGAATGGCCCCGGTTGGCCCGGTCAGCGGCCTTTTATCGGCGTCCACCGGGTAATCTAAACCCTTAACCCCAGAAAACTTTTGGGGATCGTCACTAATAAGCCGAACCTCCTCAAACCATTCGGCCAGCCGCTCGGCCAAAGAGGCCAAAAGAAGGCGGCCCTTTTGGTCGGTTAAAAAGGCTTTATCCGAGCCCATGCGCGAGCTTTGGCCCCCACAGAGGATGGCCGCGCTATAGCCAGCTAGCTCTTTCATAAGTTACGGCTCCTTGGGGGTTTTTAGAGGTTGGGTTAGGGGGTTTAAGTCCGCCTCCGGGTTAGGTAAGGGGTTTTCCGGGGGTAAAGGGCTAGGCTGGCTGACCTCCGGGGCGATAAGCTTGGGGTTAACCATTGGTAAACTTTCCGTGAGGCCCTCGGCGCTAGGCCCCGTTTCCTTCGGCTCCAGAAGAGCCGCATTCGGGGGTTCTGGGGAGGCGTCTAGGTTGTCGACATCTGGGTTGGCGTCTAGGTTGTCTAATAGGGCGTCTTCCTTTAGGTCCTTAGTCGCCGCGTCATCGCCAAGATCCTCGTCCTCCGCGTCTTCGGCCCGGGCTTTGGGCAAAAGAAAGACGCTAATCTCGTACAGAATTAAAAGGGTCACCGCCAGAAAACACTGACTGACCGCGTCCGGGGGCGTTAGGATGGCCCCTAAGACAAAAAAGCCGATGATGGCGTAGGGCCGCCGCTTTTTTAAGGTGTCAGCGGTGATAATCCCTAACCGGCCTAAAAACATGAGGACCAAGGGCATTTGGAAGGCCAGGGCGAAGACCAAGGTTAAACCCATGACCAAAGAGAGGTAGCGGTCCCCGGCTAGAACCGGTTGGATGGTCGGCGTCTGGAAAGCTAAAAAGAAGCCAAATAAGCTGGGCCAGACTAAAAAGTAAGCGAACCCCACCCCCAGAAAAAAGAGGATTAAAGCGAAAAAAGCCATTAACGGGACTCTTTTCCTCTCCGTGGGAAGTAGCCCGGGGGCGCAGAAAGCCCAAGCTTGGTACAAGGTGATGGGCGCGGAGAAGATTAACCCCGCCCAGAGGCTAACCTTTAAGTTTAAGGTGAAAGCGTCCGGTAAACCAAAGAACTTTAAGCTTTCATTAGGGGGTAAAAATTTAAGAACCGGGGCTAAAAGGAAATCCAAGATCCCCCCGGCCAAGGGCCAGGAAGCGAAGGTGGCGACTAGGATAGCCGCGATGGCCACCAAAAGCCTAGTCCGTAACTCCCGTAAGTGGCCTAAAAAGCTATCGTGACCGGGTTTCATGGGCCGCCGCCACGAAGGCCTGAAATAAATTAAGCTGGAGTTTATCGGTTCTAACTAAAAGCTCTGGGTGCCATTGGACCCCAACCACAAATAGGTCAGTAGTCCCCTCAATGGCTTCCACAATAGCGTCGGCGGCTACGCCCGCGGCCTTTAACCCTAGGGGGATATCCCGGGCCGACTGATGGTGAAGGCTATTAACCAACATAGAGCTCTTTGGGTAGATATCCTTTAAGCGCTCCCCGGTTAACTCGATCTCATGGGAGGGCCACTTGGGGTCCAAGTTTTGAAAGTGCCGGATCCTTTGGGTGGGCGGGGTTCCGTTAAAAGAGACATCCTGCCACAAGGTCCCGCCCAAAGCCACCACCAGTAGTTGAAGCCCTCGGCATAACCCCAAAATAGGGATTCCTTGCTTAATAGCTAAACGGGTTATCTCAATTTCAAACCGATCCCGAACGAGGCACATGGGCCAGGTCTCGGTTAACCCACCTTGAGGCGGCTCATTATAAAGTAGGGGGTGAATGTCTTGACCCCCGGTTAAAAGGAGCCCGTCAATCAGGTCCAGATATTCCGCGTAATGGGGGTATTTTTCATCGGTGGGTAAAATGATCGGTAGCCCGCCAGCTAAATCAATGGCCGTGGGGTAAGCTCGCCAGAGCTCATGACGTTTTAGGCCCTCCTCTAAGGTGGTGGTTAGACCTATCACCGGCCGCTTCATAAAGACCTCGTGTAATTAAAAGGCTTGGCCTAGAGTTTGGCCCGGCGTAAAGCCTTTAACATATCGCCCCAGGCCTCTTTTTTTAAGTCCTGGTCATTGACCAATTGTTCTAAGCCAAAGGTCACCTGGAGGGGCCTGGGCTCGGGTATTTTTAAGACAAAGGCTTTGGGCCGCAAAAAATACATGCGCCGATTGGTTTGGCTTAAGATTCGCCCCGACAGGTCCCCCATGGCCAAAACCAGCTGGGGTTGAACCAGGGTGGCTTCTTGGAGGAGGATCTTAAAGCACTCGGCCAAGGCCTCGGGCGGTAAGGCCTCCAGATTGGCCGGGGGGAAACATTTAACCGCTGGGGTGACATACAGTTCTTTTAAAGGGCGGTTAAAAACTTTCGCGGCGATCCGGCCCAAAAGGTCGGCTAGATCCCCAGCCGGTAAAACCTGGCCCGGGGCTAAAGGGTCTAAAACAATCATAATAGGGGCGTTAACTGGGCCTTGGCCCAAAGTTTTCCCGGGTTGACCCAAAGGGCAGGTCTGGCATTTATTGATGAGATCGTTTAACGCGGTTAAATTAGCGGTTTTCTCGATACCCTCTAAAGACCGGACGATCTGGGGAATTTGGAGCGGGGCGGGGGGGGTCTTTCCCGCGCCCAAAACTTGCGGGTAAGTCGTTAGCTCGTGGTTAACCGGGGTCTGGTTGGGCGGCGGGATCAAGGTTAGCTTAGGCGGGCCTAAATCCGGCAATTCCTCGGGCCAGACATTAAAGCCCAGTTCTTTAAAATACTCCAAGCACTCCCGGGCCGTTAGGGCTAGGGACAAGGGGGTAAGGTTGGATTCTTTCTCAGTCACGGAGGGCCACCGTAAAATTGTCCACTTGATAGACGGTTAAACCATCCACGTTAAGGAGGCCATTAAAAGTTAAGATCTGGTTATGCGGGTCGCTTTTGGTGACCAGTAAACCTAAAGACATAAGTTTGGCCGAGGGCGGGATTTGCCCCCGATACAGCCAGCCATGCTTCCGACCAACTAAGGGGGCCGTAAAAGAGCCCGCGTACTTTAAGGGGTCTTCCGGGTAATACCGTTTAACGGCTAGGTATTTGGCGGCCTGGAAAAAAGCCTCTAACCCCAAGGACCCCGGCCAGACCGGGTCATTGGGGAAATGAGCTTGAAAAAACCAAGCCTCGGGCGTAACGGGGCTTTGAGCCCAGATCCGCCGGTTATCGCCCGCCTCTAAAAGTAGCTCCTCAATTGACCGCCACTTTTCTTGGGGCCAAGCCGGGCCAAGGGGGTAGGGGATAGACGTTAGGTTAGGGGGCCGATCTAAAGCTTTAGCCAAAGAGGGCTCGGTTTTTAGACCCTTTTGCCGGGCTAAGTTTTCGGGATCGAAAAAGCCAAAGTGAGTGACCCCCTCGTAAACGGTTTGCCCGTTCTGGGTGGTTTTAAACTCGTAATGCTGGATGGTCATCCGGCCTAAGATGGAGGCCTTGGTTAAAGTGGCCTTGGTGATTAAAGGCTCAAGCGCGGTGGGGACAATATCCTTATAAGTCGTGGCCTCCCCCCCGAGGTTCCGAAAGCGCATGGGGGCGTCAAACAGAAGGGCGGTCCCCATAAAGGCGGCTAAAAACCCGCAAGCTTGTAAGGCCACTTCGTTTAAGGCCGCGTAAGGAAGAACCGGGTTCTGACCGCCAGCGGCCTTAAAAAGCCAGGAATCGGGAGCCGGGGTATAGCGGGCCTCGACCGTGGTTCCTAAAGCCACCCGGCCCACTTGGCCTTGGAGGACCTCGGCTTGGTCGACAAAATCGTAGGGCTCTTGGGGTAAGCGGGCCACAAAGGACCCATCGTCAAAGCGCGCGAACTTGGGCCCCAAAGCTTCGGACATCTTCCCTTTAATTAAGACGTTTAAGCGGGCCTTATCAAAAAATAAGTCGCTTAAAGGTTTCACCCGGCGGAAGGCCGCGGGGGGCTCGGGATCGGATTTAATAGAGCCAGAAACTTTCCGTTTTTGGCTTTTTGGCGACCAGAAGTGGGTCAGATCGCTGACCGTGGTTCCAGCTAAGCGTAAGCCTAAGTTTCGGACCTCGGCGATGGGTTTCCCGTCGGCCCACATGATGGCCTCGGCTAAGGCCTGGGGTTCGGCGGAACTATTAACGGTGATTTCTCTTACGTGAACCTCATAAGCCACTTGGCTAGTTTTCGGGGTGACTTGACCCCGGCACTTTAAGCTCTGCTTAACCCCCAAAGCCGGCCGAAAGGCCGCTTGGGGGTTTAAGGGCAGCCAGCCCAAGGTTAGTAAGTACAGTCTTAAGGCTTGTAAGGCCGCGTCATACATTAAGGTCCCGGGCATGACCTCGTCTTGGGGAAAGTGACAGACTAAGTACCAAGCCGTGGGCGTGACCTTAGCTTCCACCCGGATAAAGCCTTGATTGTAAAGCCCGCCGGTCCGCTCGATTTTGGTGGCTAAGTCAAAAAGGGCTAGTTTTCCGCCGGGTAATAGCGGCGTCGCAACCGAGCCATAGGGCCGACCCAAAGGTTTATTGTCGCCTAACCGCAACCGGGTGATTTCAGCCCGGGAAAAGCTTTTGGGCCCGGGTTTAACGAAGGCTAAGCTTTCCGAAGGGGCCACGGGGGCCGGTTTAGGGGTGTCGTTAGGTAACCCTCGGCCCGATAAAAGAGCCTCATTAGTGAAAAAACCCGCTCGACCCTCGCGCATGGTGAGAAGAGGGGACCCGTTAACGCTACCGGTAAAATCAAACCGGAACATTAAGGTTTCCCCATGGTGGAAGAACCTTAAGATCTTAATGTCATACTGGGCCGTGTCCCCGGGCCCGGGCGGATCGGCCAAAAAGACCACTTCCGCGTCTAAAAGGCGATATAAGGCTAAACCCTTGGTGTTAAAGTCGGCCCCTAAATACCCGGATAACATTAGATCGGCTTGACCCGACTCAATGGCTAACCCCGGGGTGATCCGCTCATCGTCTAAATACCAGTCCGAAGGCCGGATATCTTTTTCAGTGACAATCCGACCGGGCCCTAAAGATTTAGGCGTTCCCTCTAAAACTAAGACCCGATCCACCAGCATCAAAGGCTCCGCCGGTAAGCGAACTCTAGATGGGTAGGCGTCAACCTCGCTAAACTCCGGGCCAAAGACTTGGCCGATCTTTCCCACCGCGAACTCTAAGCAAGCTTCCCTAGAAAGAACAACCTCTGGGGCCGCTGGTTCTAGTTTCGCCGCTGGCTCGGGTTTCGCCGCTGGCTCGGCCAGCTGCGAGGCGGTAGCGGGTTCATCTTCTTTGGGGCTAGGGGTTTTCGGGGTTTGGACTTTGGGGTCCTTTTTGACCTGGCCCTGTAACCAGTTTAAGTAATCCTCATTCGGGGGGTCGGTTTTAACCTCGGGATCGCGCGCGTCCTCGCTGGGGGGCGCGGGCCAGTTAAGGGCCGGGGGATCGAGAGTGATGGGGGTTAAAAACCGCGGATCCGGCTCGGGCGTGGGTTGGGGTTGGCCCTTAAAGGGATCCGGGATCTGCCCATGTAACCACAGTTCGGAAATGATTTGCGAAACCCCGGCCCAGCCCTCGTCCACGGCGGTCGCGGCCATGCTGGCCGCTAAATGGGGTCGATCGGCTAAGATGGCTTTCACCAAACGGGTGGCGCTGCTCCCCGGGCCGATCTCAATAAAAAAGCGGGCCCCATCGGCCCAAGCTTGGTTAATAAGATCCAAGAAGCGATGGCCCTTAACGGCTTGGAGGGTTAAAGACTCGGCCACCGCTTCCGCTGTGGGCTCGTAAGCTTTTCCCCAGTGGGATGAATAGACCTTAACCCCCGCTCGAGGAACCGTCCGTCTTAAGTGAAACTTATAGTAAGCCTCTTTGACTGGGGTGGTGGCGGGGGAATGGACCGCGGCCACGTCCTCCACCGGAAAGAAGGGGGCTTCCAAGGCTTGGGCCAAAGCGGCCACGGCTTGCTCTTCCCCGCCAATAACCACTTCCTCTAGGGTGTTAACGATTAACTGGAAGACCCGGAATCTAAAAGAGGGCGGTAGATTCTCTAGGGCCTTGGCCACGGCCTTTTCCGAGCGGGGAATAATCCCGGCCAGCCACTTAAAGGGTTTTTTAGCCGGCCAACTTAAGTAAGTTCTAGGGGCCGTTAATTCCCCGGTTAAGTCTTTAGAAAATAAGGTTGAGGCCATTAAATCGTTATACAGCTCATCGCGATCCGGCCAGATCCCTAAGGCCACTAAAGCGGCCGTTTCCCCTAGGGAGTAACCTAAAACGGCCTTCGGGGTCAAACCTAAAGACTCCAAAACCCTCGTCCCTAATAAACCAAAGTTGACCTGGGCCAAGATAGCTTCTCGGCAGGTCGGTTTTTTGGGGTTAGGGGTCCAAAAAAGCTCGCTTTGGAAGTGGGCTAAAGGATCGCTGACCTCCTCTTCCAGTTGGCCCATAATGGCCGGAAAAGCCAAGGCCAACCCCCGGCCTAAACCTTTATAAACATTGCCCGACCCCGGAAAGACCAAAGCCAGATCCCCAGAGAAGGGTTCGGCCGGGGCCCGTAGAAGCCGCGGTTTTAAATCCCGGTCCTCTTCGCCGGCTAAAGCTCTTTTTAATAAGGCCGCGAGTTCGCGGCCATCGCGGGCTTGGATGGCCAAAGCCGGGTCCCCGGGTTTATCGCGCTCTAAAGCCCAAAAATCCCGGGTTAAGCGGTTTAGATCCCGACTAGGGTTGGCCTCCAATAGAGCGCTTAAGCGAGCCAAACCGTGAGCTAAGGGGTTAGTTTCGTTAGCTTTAAAATAAAACCAAACGTCCGGTCGAATGGGGTCGGGGGGCACGGTTAAAGTTTGGGGCTCGCGACCGCTAGCCTCGGCTAACTCATACCCGGGGCCAGTTAAGACCCGGTTCTCGTCCGGTTTTTTCAGCCAATAAGCCATGCCATGGCCTCGGCCCAAGGGCTTTAAGTGGTGGCGTAAATAAAAGCCATAGCGGTTTAAGGCGAAGAGCCCGGACAAGGGGCCAATTCTCGCCCCCGAGTCGTTGAGCTTTAAGCGGCCTAATGGGGATAAGAATTTAGCGGCTTTCGGCCCAGCTAAGACCATAATGGCCGCGCCTTCCACCCAGACGGTCCTGGGGGCTAAATAACCGGTTTTGGGGTCCCCAAAGGTATCGACCACCCCGACCACGGCTAAATCCAAAGACCCATCCACTAACCGCCGGGCCGCTTCCGTTAACGCCCGAAACCCACTGTCCCGTTCCTCGGACATGGTAAAGGCCGGCCCCCCGCTCCCCAAGTAGCGGGCCAAGCGACTGGCCACAAAACTCCCCAAAGCCCCTAAAACCCGGCTATGGGTTAGGGCCGGGGGTCCCCCGGCCCGTAAAGCGTTAATAAATAAGTCTTTTTCCCCCAAAGGGAGCTTATCGGCCTTAATTAAAGCCTCCGCGGCCCGAATGGGGGCGGTCCAGCGTAAAGCTAGGTCCGCGGCCCGCGGGTCAATTTCCACCCCCATAAAGATACCCAAGCGATCGCGATCAAGCTCACTAGGCCACTTTTCGGGATTTAACCCAGCGGCCTCCAGGGCCGCGGCCCCGGCCTTTAAGACCAGCGTTTGCTGGGGCAAAGACTCGGCTAACTCTTTGGGCGGCAGCTTAAACGGGGAGACGTCTAAGGTTAGCTCTTGAAAGAAAAACCCGGTGGTCTTTAAGGCCCCTAAGCGCCGGCTTTGGGCCATGGGCGGTTCCTCGGGGGTCAGCCAGAAACGGGCTAAGGTGTCGTAGGAGGGCCAGGGGGCTAAAACCGTCCGGGCCGCGATTAAATCGACCTCCAAGGGCGCGGGGGTTACGCTTTTAGGTTTCCGGCCTTTGGGTTTAAGCCAAAGCTTAGGGTCATAGGCCTCTAAAACCGCTTGGGCGTTAACCCCGCCAAAACCAAAGGCGTTAACCGCGGCTAAGCGGGCCCCGTGGGGCGGCTCGGGCCAGGGTATAGGTTGGCTTAAGATCCGTAAAGGCGGGCCCGCCTCTAAATCAAAGGAAGGGGACGAAAAACCGGCGCTCGGGGGCAAAACTTGGTGGTTTAAGGCTAAGACGGCTTTAGCCAAAGCCACGGCCCCAGCGGCGGAGAGTAAGTGCCCTAAATTGCTTTTAACCGACCCCAAAACCGGCGTTTGGGTTAACTTATGGTCTTTTAAAAAGGCCTTTAAGGCCGCGGCCTCAGCTTTATCGCCCACCAGGGTCGAGGTCCCATGGGCCTCGATTAAACCTAAGGACTCCGGGGTCCGCTCGGCTAAGTTAAAGGCCGCCCGCATCACCCGAGCTTGCCCCTCGGGATCCGGGGCCAATAAGTTACCGGTCCGATCGTTTCCTAGACCCACGGCTAAGATGGTGGCTAAGATCTCGTCCCCATCGGCTAAAGCCCGGTCCAAGGTTTTTAAAACCAGGGCGCAAGCCCCGGAGCCCACGACCAAACCATCGGCCCGCTGGTCAAAGGGCCGGGAGACCCCGGAACGGGATAAGGCCCGTAACTGACTAAAACCCAACTGGGTGAAGAGCGGGTCAGCCCGGGCTAAACCGCCGGTGATAACGGCGGTCAATTCGCCGCTAAAAAGGCGATCTAAGGCCAAATTGACCGCGTACAAAGAGGAGGCGCAGGCCGCGTCCACGGTGTAAGCCGGGCCCTTTAAGCCCAAGGCTTTAGCCAACAAACGGGCCGAGTAACCCACGGCCCGAAAGGGGTTGGTGCGCGGCGGCTCGGAAAAAGGGTTAAAGGGCCAAGATCGGGTGGCCTCGCGCCCGTACAGGGCGATGGCCGCTTCCGATTGGGTTTTGGTGGGTAAGATGACGTGGCCGGCGATGACCCCCACTTGGTTCGGGTCATGGCCGTCTAAGACGGGTTTGGCTAAAGCCCTTTTGCCAGCGGCTAGCCAATACAATAGGGAGTCGTCCCCCTCACTCGGGTCAAAGCTATCCGGTAGATCCAGATCTTTTAGCTCTTCTAAAGGTGGCCGCTGGTCCAGCCAAGCCCCGATTAAGCTATAAGTTTTGTCCAAAGCCGGGGGATCGGCCGGGTCGTAAAAAAGGTTGGGATCGGCCCCAAAGTCCGCCGTGGTGGCCGCCCGAAAGGCCGTCCGGTTGTTCAGGATCAGCTCCCAGAATTGGCCCAAATCGTCCGCCCCGGGGACCATTAGGCCCATGGAGACCACGGCCGCGGCTTTTTTGGGGTCTTTGGTCACTGGGTTCCTCGGGCGTAAGCGGTTAAGGCCGAAAGGTTAGTCCCTTGGCCCAAAACCACCACCTCCGCTGGGTCCCCCACCGGGGAGCGGATGAGCCGGACAAAGGTCTTGGCCCCCTCTTGTAAACCAATGAGGCCCACGCCTTGGGCGTTAAACTGGCCCGCTAAGGTCTCCGAGACCATGCCCCCGGCCCACGGGCCCCAGTTGACGGCCAAGATCCGGGCTTTGGGGTGCAAGGTGGAAAGCTCCCAAGCGGTTTTGTTTAAAACCTCATTGCCCGCGGCGTAATCGCTTTGGCCTTGCCGACCAAAGCGAGCCGTGGAGGAGCTAAAGAAGACCACGAGCTTTAAGGGCTCTGGCTGAAAGGCCTCTAAAAAACTCGCGGCGATCTGGGTTTTGGTGGTGTAGACCCGGGCGAAGTCCTCGTGGCTTTTCCCCAAAATCGGGTGATCGGCTAAGACCCCGGCCCCGTGGATAAAGCCGCGAATGGGCCCAAAGCGGGCCCTAGTTTTCCGGGCCGCTTCCTCTAAGACCTGAGGTTGGGTGAAATCCCCGGCGATATACTCCACCGTGGACCCGGTGGCCTCTAACGCGGCGAGGTTTCGCTTAAGCTCTCTAGTCGATAAGATTAAGCGGGTTCTTTCCCCTAGCTCTTTGGGGGTTAAACCGCCTTTATGGGCCTCATGGAGGGCGGCTTTAATCTCTTTATCCGTGGTTAGCTTAGCTAACCACTCCGGTTCGGGTGGGCCAAGGGGGGTGCGGCCTAAAATGACTAAACGCGGCTTATACAGGATGGCCATTTCTTTAACCACCGCCGCCGTCACTCCCCGGCCCCCGCCGGTGACCACCACCGTGTCCCCGGGGTTTAACAAAGGATCCGGGCTTTCGGCGGGGGAATAGGGCTTTAAGGTCAAACCGGTTAAACGGTCCAAGGCGGCTAAACCCAGTTCCACGGGGCCCGGGGCGGCCACGTGGTCAAGGATGGCCGTAACCCAAGCCGAGCGGGGGATCTCGTAAATGGCTAGAGGCAGATCCAAGACTCGGGTGAAAACCTCGGGCCACTCCCGGGCCGCGCACTTCAATAAACCCACCAAAGCCCCGGAAATGGAGTTCCCGTGGGATAAGCCAAAGGTGGGCCGCGGAAAGCCAAAGGTCCCGCCTAAAAAGGATAAACCCGCGATGGCTTTTAAGCTCGGCCCCGAGGCCTTAAGGGCTTTTAAAGCTTGGGTGATAAGTTCCGCCCGGCGGTCAGGCCCGGGCCAGACTAAAAATAAGATATCGGCTGGGCTATTTTCCCAAGGCGCGAAGTCATGGCTCCAAGGCCGCCGCTCAACCTTATAGCCCCGTTTTTTTAGCTGGGTCTCAATGGTCTGGGACAAGCGATCGGAACCCACTAACCGGACTAAACCGCCCGGGGGCCAGGGGGAAGGCCCGGGCTCTGGGGTTAAGATCTCCGGCTCCACTTGGAACAAACTGGGCCAAGCCAGTTGGCTCTGGTTTAAAGCCGCGTCTAAAATGGCCCGGCCATTAACTAGGCCCTGGCCGTGATCGTGGCCATTGCCCTTGCCATTCCCTTTAACGGTGGGGCTTTTGGCGGTTAAAGGGCTGTCTTTAACCGCCAGCGTAACGTCCGTGGGGGCCGTAACCTTAGGGCTACCTTTAGCTGGGCTAGCGACTTGGGGTTTCGAAGGGAACTTGGCCGCGAAAAAGTCCAGCCAATCGCCTAAGGTTTGGGCCGAGGCCAAAGTCCCTTGCTCCAAGGGCGTTAGATCCGGGCCGTTTTCGGCTAAGGTGGAGAGGATTTCCACTTTTTTAATGGAGTCCAAGCCCAAGTCGCCTTCCAGGTCCATTTTGGGCTCTAAAAGATCGACCGGGTACCCGGTTTCTTGGGCGATGATGGCCAAAACGTCCGGCCCAGTCGTAGCTATTGGGTTTAAACCAGGCTCTTGGTCTAAACCAGGCGCTTGGGTTTCTAAAGAAACCGGGGCGGGTTTAGGGGCTGGGGCCTTAGGGAGCTTCGTTAGCTCAGTTATTAAATCGCCTAAGGTGACGGCCCCCGAAAGGCTAGCTGGATCCAAGCCCGGGAGCTTATCGGCCAAAGTGGCTAAGATTTCCACGCGTTTAATGGAGTCTAAGCCTAAGTCAGACTCCAGATCCAGATCCGGCGTTAAGCTGTCCACGGGGTAACCGGTCTCTTGGGCCAGTGTCGTTTGGACTAACGCGGTCGGATTTAGAGCGGCTAAATTAGGGCTAGGGGCGATTTCCGATAAAGAGGCGGTTGGGGAGGCGGCTAAAGGCTGGGCGATGGGGCCCTGACAGAGAGCGGCCAGATCGCCTAAGGTCCGGGGCTGAGCCTCAATGGGCGTAAGCGCTGGGAACCGCTCGGCCAATAAGGCCAATAGCTCCACTCTTTTAATGGAGTCTAAACCCAAATCCTCCTCCAGATCCAAAGAGCTGGTTAAGGAATCGGCTGGGTAACCGGTCTCGCGGGCCAAGATATCAATAATAACGGGCCAAACGTCGCCGTCATTAGAGGAAGGCCCATCGCTAGAAGCCGGGGCCGCGGGCGGCCCGGCGGGGCTTTGGGCTATGGTCTCTGGGCCCAGGTTAGCCGCAAGGTTAGCCCCAATGGCGGGTCCGCTCGGGGGGTTGAAAGGGGCCCCGGTCGCGGTCAGTTTTTTTATTTCCAGGGTCAGCTCTTTTAAAGCGGCTAAAGTCTGGGACTGGATGGCCACCAGATCGTTTAGGGCGGCGTTAACTGGTAGGGCCTGGTTATCTGGTAGGGCCTGGTTAACTGGTAAGACAGGGTTATCTGGAGTCAAGCTATCGTTCCCTAGGGGAGCCATAAGGGCGGTTTTCGGCTTTAAAGCGGGTTTTTTGATCGCCTCAAAGTGATGGCCCCCGTTGAGGTTAACAAAATACCCATTCGGGACCGGGGGCGGAGTCTTAATATTCGGCCAGTTTTCCAAGCGTAAAGGGACGCCAGCCACGGATAAAGAGGCCACCATCGCGGCTAAGGACGATAGGGTCCAAAGAGGGTCGTTTAAACGCGAAACCTTAGGATCGTCTTTATAAGCCTCGCCAATAACTAAGTTATGGGCGTTAGCGGCCACTAAGGGGGGAAAGTTAGAATCAGGCTGTTGTATAGCCTGATCAAAAGCCGCCGCGAACTCTTTCCGGGTGGTGATTACCCGATCCAAATAGGTTAAGGGCCACCGGGGCTGGCTAAAGTCGTGAGGCGTTAGCCAAGGAATCGCGTCGAATTTATCGAAGAAGGGGCGCTCCCGGGCCGCGCGGAAAGCGTCTTGAAAAATTAAAGCATCAGTAATGGCGGCGCCCATTAATAAGCCTAAAAGATCCCCGGTCACGACCGCGGTGGGGTTTAGCCCCAAATAGATCCATAAAGCCGCTTGGGCCACCCCGAACGCGGTTCCCTCGTAATAAGGGCTAAGACCCGGTATCGCCGCGCCGTCTGGAATAAGCTCTGGCTGGAGGGGAAATAAATCTAAGCCCATTAGCGCGTTAAAAGGGGCTATATTGGACTTTTCCACCGCCTCTAGAAAGACTGGAAAGGTTAAGGCTAATTCCCGTCCCCGACCGGGTTTGGACTTATAGGGCGAGACGATTAGATTAACGGCGGCTTTTGCGGGGGCGTTCGAAAAGTAAAAGTCGGAACCTGGCGTTAGATTCTGGCCCGCGGCTAACCCTTCCAAAAAGTTTTTGGCCGAAGGTAAGGCGCAAGCGACATCCCCAAAAGAACCGGTTAAAACCAGACGTAAAGGATCCGAAGCCTTAAACTCGCTTAACCAAACTCGACTAGTCGTAGCTAAATCCCAGGGGTTAGCCGCGGCGATGGCTATTTGAGCCAAGGCGGCCATTAAAGACTCTAGGTTGGTAGCGGACAAGGGAATAAGATATTGGTCAATGGTTCCAACGGGTTTGGGCTCGGGGCCTTCCTCTAAAACGCAATGGTAATTGGCCCCGCCAAACCCAAAGGAGGAAACCGCCGCCCGCCGAGGAATATCGCGGTTGGCTAACCAGGGCCGGGCGATGGGGTTAAGATAGATCGGCGGATCTTCCCAGACCTTATGCGGCGGCAGGGCTTTATTGGGCGTAGTGGCCTTAATGGTGGGCGGTAAAACCTTATGGTACAAAGACAAAATGGCTTTAATCAGCCCGGCCGCCCCGGCCGCGGCTTTGGCGTGGCCTATTTGGGATTTAATGGAGCCTAAAGCCCGGTGGATATGGATATCGTCCTTATTGTCGGCGTCGTTAAAGAGTTCGGTTAAAGCCTTAATCTCCGCCGCGTCGCCCGCTTTGGTGCCGGTGCCGTGGCCTTCCACCAGCTCCACGGAGTGGGGGGAAAACCCGGCGGCCGCGTAAGCCTCTTTCATGGCCCTTAACTGACCGTCAGCGCTCGGGGCGAAGATGGAAGTCCCCCGACCGTCGCTGGAGCCGCCCACGGAGCGGATGATGGCGTAAATCCGGTCGTTATCCTCCAGAGCCTCGGGTAGCCTTTTTAAGACCAAGGCCCCTAAACCCTCGCCCAAGATGGTGCCATCGGCGTTCTCGGCGTAAGGCCGGACCTCTTCGGAGGGGGAGAGGGCTGGGGTTTTGCAAAAGCAAGTGAACATAAAGGGGTCAGTGAAGGTGTCCATGCCGCCGGTTAAGACCAAGTCAGCTCGACCGGAATTGAGCTCCAAAAGGGCTTGACCCACGGCGGCTAAAGAAGAGGCGCAGGCCGCGTCCACGACCATGTTGGCCCCGCCCAAGTTTAAGCGGTTGGCGATCCGCCCACTAACCACATTGCCCAATAACCCCGGAAAAGAGCTTTCCGTCCAGGGAGCGAACTCTTCGCCGTAATAACCCAAAACCTCTTCAATTAAAGCCGCGTTGGCCCCAGCTCTTCGCAAGGCCCTTTTAACTTGCGGAAAAGCCGTCCGGGCGCTCATGTGGCCCAACATCTTTAGGCCCCCGGTCACGCCTAAGATGACCGCCGTCCTTTGATGATCGGCTTGGTCGGCTGGATACCCCGCGTCCGTTAAGGCGGCGTCAGCCACGATTAAGCCCAATAACTGGGTGCTGTCGATGGACTCCAAATCTTTCGGGGCCACGCCAAACTTTAAAGGGTCAAAGGGGGTTGGGGAAAGAAAAGCCCCTTTCCGACAATACATCCGGTCTTGGGCCCGGGGGTCGGGATCGAAGTAGTCCAAAGGATTAAAACGGTCCGGGGGAATCTCCGTAATGGCGTTCTGGCCCTCTAAAATCATGGACCAGAAACCGGCGAGGCCCGGTTGGCCCGGGAAAAGGGCCCCGAGGCCGATCACGGCCACGGCCTGGTTAAGGTCCTTAGAATTGGGTCTATGCTTTAACTTGTGGCTCATGCTGATCCTGGGAGTTAAATATGAGGCGAAAGGCGCTTAAAAGGTCCAAAAACCCCAAGGTAGGTTAAGCTAAAGGCCTTTAAATGGCCCGAAGCCCCTATAGGTCAGTTAGGCGAAAAAAGCCCCCCTAGGGCGAGAAAACCTATCAAAGCCGCGTCCGGCCTATGGGGCCGGCGGATTAACCGGCCTCCCCAAAGGTCGGGGCCGGGATATTAAAGACAATTGGTTATTTTGACACAAAACCCGGGAATTATCAATGAAAACCCGGGCGTTCCAGCGGTTTTAAATTTGTGATAAGAGACCACCCATTCCCAGAGGCTCTCACCCCAACCCAGGGCTCCCAGAGTCTCCCACCCCAACCTCAGGGTTCCCAGTCACCCAGAGGCTTTTCAGAAAATTGAGGTGTTAAATACATCTAGAAACAACTTGATTTGTTATAAATATTGATTTAAAACTATTTTATAATGTTATAATATTTTTATATTATATATTAATATATAGCAATATAATATTAATAGTAATTTTGTTCATAAAAATTTTATGGCTAAAATAACTAGATGAGATAACTAAAATATATAACTAGGTGTGAAATATGGCGGTAACCCTGACAATATCGACTAAAATCTGAATGAGGTAATATTTAATTATTAAAGGATTGAGGTCTAATATATCGTTCTATATCTTAGCTAAATCAACAAAAAAGTATTGATAATTTAATAATAAATATATTTAAACATTCTTTACTAAACCTGATAATTAATTTATGGATTGTATTTTATAAATAATATTCAACTTGTATGCTATATATGTTATCAAGCAGCGCTACATAGTCAGAATTCAAATGTGAGTCTTGAGGTAGATAAAAACGATTTGTAACCCGCTACGTTTTTACGGCGCGGGAATGATTATTAATTTTTGATTATTAATTTTTACGCTATCAATTTTAAGATCATATAATAACTTTTCATAAGCACTAAACTATACAATAGGTGAAATATTTATTTTTGGAGCGATATAACGTTTGTTATTTATGTCTATATCACATGAATTACTTAAAATAATACCTGATATTTCTTTTTTATTCGCTGAAAAGAAATCAATAAATTCAAAAAATGTCATCCCATCGCCCTGTAACAAGCAATTAATATCATATTTTTCACTGTAATAATTATTATTTGGATATGATTGAATAGTTTTTAAGACAGTTGCCAGCGCATTTTTTCAGTTAAATATTTTGGTAAAATTGTCAATAAATCATTATTAATGTTCATTAACTACTCCATAAATCCATGGTCTAAAAGATCCCATAAATTATCATTGATTGCCTTATCTATTTCAGGATCAGGTGGTACCTGCATAGCAAGTAGTGTTTGAATAAATTCTTTTAACTTTTGCTCAGCAATGAAAAAAAATAATTCATTTGTTAGCAAGTTATTGAAAGAAAAAGTATCATTTAACTCTATTTTATCTTGGGGAAAAAAGGTTTTATTATCTGAATGTAAAGTCGTGTTGATAGGTGGAGATAGAGAAGCCGAAAATGTAGACATACTAGAAGAAAGAACAATACCTCCATTACATAAAAAGATATTCTCCATATATATATTGTTAGTCAAGCTATTCATCGTATGTTGGCCCAAACATATTAATACAGTCTTCTGTTATTATATTAAAAAAATAACGTTTATTCTATTCATGTATATTATAAAGATATGAAGCAATATTATTTATAAATTCAGAATGTTCAATTGATTTTTGTAGACTTTTTATTGTATCTATATTAATTAGTAATCCAGTTTTTGTATCCTGGATATTATTATGGTTTAGATAAACTGTAGCGGAAGTTGAAACTTCAATAACATTAAAAAACTCCTCTGAAGGCGATTCAATACGAATTGATAATTTTTCATCGCTTAATATTTTGTTATTTATATTTATATTTATATTTAACAAGTCAATAGTGTTATTTGAACTAGGTACATCAGTTAAATTTATATATTTAATTGAATATCGTTTTACTTTTTCAATCAATTTAGTCTTAAACAAAATATTATGTATATCTATTATAATTTTTTTAAATTCTTTCCAGTAGTTATAGCGAGAAGTCACTGAAATAGCGACATAATGTGGATTGCCTACTATAATATAATTGTCCAATTTTAAAGAAAACGATGGAATCATTTGCATATTAGGGTTATCTCTCAAGAAATCAAGTGGAATAGGCGGCACAGGAAGCATCGTCATTTTTCCCTCAATACTCGAGCGCAAAATTCCAGGAAGGAGAGCGGGAACTTGAATATCACCAATATATCTTATTTCAAAGACATTTTCAATTATTGGTGAGTTTTTTAAACTTATAGGTACTTTTTGAGACATTTACACCATATTTTTGGCCAAATTGTTTTATAAAATATCTGGTGTGTTTTACCGGGCGAATAAACTAAGCCAGGGAAATACGGATGCTTGTAGCTTGCGACCAAAAGCAAAATTAGAGAGTCGCGCGAAAGCGCCCCCCGCTTTTATTGAAAGTAATTCTATACTACACTATTTTTTATATCAAACCAGCGGTTTTAAATTTGCGATAAGAGGCCACCCATTCCCGGAGGCTCTCACCCCAACCCAGGGCTCCCAGTCACATAGAGGCTTTTCAGAAAATTGAGCGGTAGACTAATTCGCGCTTATAAGCGAGCGTAACTAAATGAAGTGGCCAGAAGACAGTGGTCGCCTCATCGTAAAAAACGGTCTTGGTTAGAAACGGTGGAGAAAACGAACCCTAAATTATCCGCCGCGTTCCCAGTAAGGGCTGGGGTTCCGGTAGAGCTTAGAGGGGTTTTGACGGTGGTTAAAGCCAGGCCCTATTAGGACAGATTTAAATCAAGAGATCGGTCTTGGTTCTTAAATAGAGAAAAAGTCCCTATCGCCCCAGCTAAACGAGGCTCAAAAAAAGCCTTATGAGCCGTTACTAAAAAAACAGGAGTAATTACTTAACAACGCGCTAAAAATTTAACGACAATTAACAGCCAACAATGTGAATGGTTAATTCTTGACGCTTGATTGTTTTCCAAGTTTTTTTCTTTTCCAAGCTCTTATCTTTGGCCTTGTCAAAAAAGACTAGCCAGCCTTCCTTCACTCCGGCGGAATCCATATATTGGGC
>JAISRZ010000122.1 GCA_031273455.1 Deltaproteobacteria bacterium
ATTATTTTAAGTAAAATAATTGTTTTTAAACCACTTTGATATTACTTATAATAAATAAAGATACTAAAATACTATAAAAAAACCGATACTTGTATAGAAGAACTAGTAGGGAAAAAAAAACTACAGGGCTTGTCTGGGCCCAGGTGGACAGAGTTTCGTCAAAATGGGGACAAATAAAGCCGTCACTTTTTGGACAAATAAAGGCGGCTAGAACAACATTTTATTCAGAGAGCGCGCGTAGAACTCTGACCAACGGTGAATGCGACGCCATTGTCTATCTTTTGTTAAAGAATAATGAGAGAGAGTTAACCAAGGACGAAACGCTAGCCTTGAGAGAGCTCTGGACAAAGGGCCAATTAAAGAGAGTCGAAACGATCAGGCCCGCCAACCGGAGTAAGGCCATGGGCCTATCTAAGCCCAAGGCTAAAGCTCAGGTCAAACCTCAATCCCTTCCCAGAGGCAAGGCCAGACGGCGGGCCAGGGCCGAGGCTAGAGCCGAAGCCAGGGCTTAAAACGCTGGACTTTTTTTGGCTAACGGATCGAGCGACATTACTCGCCGGAAAGCGGCGCGATTTAAAGGGTTCCGCTAGGCGGGACCCTTTTAGTTTTAACCGCTCTTTTGGTTCCTTGGGGTCGGTATAGGTATAATCCGGGTCGATGCGTTGGTAATCATTCCGCGCGCCGTTTCTCCTTGGCGGCGAGAATAAGCTGGACGAAGCTCATCTGGCCAAGCGATAGTCGCGGATAATCTCGATGCCCTTTTTTTGTGGGCGATACCCTTCAAACATATTGGAGCCGATGCCTACCGCCACTGATTCCAGCGTTTTCAAATCTGGAAACGGAACGTCCATAATCGTCAAGGCTTTTCGATTGATGACGATTGGTGGGTATGGCGTAATCCGTACCTCCCTTAGGCGCTAGTCGCTTTCCAACGAACCTTTGCTCAGTTTAAGGCGGATATTTTTCAGCCGCGTTTTTTTGTCTTTCGTTGAGAACCCCCCTTAGCTCAATATAGGCGTTGTCAATGTCCGCAATGGAGCGTTGGCCAGCGATATCGGGTATCGGTATCTTTTCTTCGCGCGTATCTTCCCATGAAAACGTGAGGCGTATATTAAATTTGTTATATCAATATTAGAAAAATAAGCTCTATAGATTGTTTTTGCTTTATTAATTAACATAACTTATGACGTTCAGCTTTCTTATCAATATATTCTTGGATCCATCAATAATAATAAGACATGCCATACAATTTTATGATAAAAAATAATATATAAAGCTATCATATATAGTTTTTATATATTACACTCATTATAAGGAGTTAATATATTTGAAATAAACTTCGTCCTTTTGATTTTACCAAATCGGATTAAAAACGTCCCGGTTTTTGCGGGCGCTTGACAAGGGCCGTTTTTTAGATTAAAAACTACTTATAATCAGCCACTGAGCCCATTAGACTCCTTGGCGAAAGCTATTGTTTGGCTGATCAGAATTTCTGAAGGCCCCAGACGTTTAGACGCGTCTGGGGCCTTTTTTTTCGACCTTTTTTTTTTCAACATTGACAACGCCTTAGATTTTGAAGGAGCCTTACGCCAGGAACCAGATTAATGAGCTACCTTGACTCCAAAACTCCCCCCATACGGGAACTGCGCCACCCGGAGACGGCTTTGGCTCACGGTCGCACTCGCTGCGGCCAAGGCCCGAAAAAGTCCGTCTGCGCCATTATGGCCCAAGCCGACCGTTCTTTCACCCAAGGGTCCATTTGCCCGCTTCTCCCGGCTTTGGGCATCATGTGCAGCTTACCGGAAACCGTGGTTTTAATGCACGGGGCCATTGGTTGCGGCAGTTGCGCTAACGGAAGTAACGTTAACGTCAGAGCCGGAAACGCCGCCCGGGGTCAGGCCGGTCAAGAGGCCCTGTGGCTCTCCACGGCTTTAAACGAGGCTAACGTCATTTTTGGGGGCGAGGGCAAGCTAGCGGCGGCCATCATTGAGGCTGACCAAACTTACCAGCCAAAAGTCATCTTAACGGTCTCGGGTTGCCTACCTGGGGTCATTGGCGATGATATCGATAACGTGGCCCAGGAGACCCAAAGCCAAGTTAAGGCCAAGATCCTCCCGGTCCACTGCGAGGGCTTTAAATCGCGCTTCATGGCCACAGCCTATGACGTGGTCTATCACGCCGTGGGTCGCCATCTTTTACCGGAAAAACCCCTTGGCCCCAAAGACGAGCGCGCGGTTAACGTCATGAACGTGGGCTCCATGGGTTTAGTGGACGAAAAGGAAATAGCCAGGCTCTTAGGGGAGTTGGGGCTTAAGGCCAACTTTTTTCCGGTCTTCGCTAACCCGGATAGTTTCGCTCTGGCCACCCAAGCTCGTTTGTCCATCAGCGTCTGCCCGACCCACGACGATTACTTCCTTCACCACTTACAAGAAAAATACAACGTCCCCTTTATCATCCGGCATATGCCCATTGGGATTGAGAACACCAGCCAATGGATCATCGATATTGGCGAAGCCGTGGGCCAAAAGGACGCGGCCATTAAGTTGGCTAAAAAAGAGGAGTCTGAGCTTAACGAGGCCTTAGAGCCCTTTAAACCCCTCTTCGCCGGGAAAACCGCCTTTGTCTCAGCCGGGGAGTATCGCTCCTTAGCCACCTCTCTATTGTTACGGGAACTGGGCTTTAAGATCTTAGGGATTCGCGCCTTCCACTTCGATAGCTTCGCTGAGGTGGAGTTGGCTAAACTCGATCGCCAAGGGGACTTTATCTTTAACGTGGCCAATGTCCAACCCTTTGAGGAAGCCAACCTTTTAAAGCGCTTAAAGCCGGACATCTTCTTAGGGCACTGGCACGGCAACTCCACCGCCGCCCGTTTAGGCATCCCCACGCAAGTCATCTACAACAGCGGTTACGCTTATATGGGCTACCAAGGGGCTTACGATTTGGCTCGCCGGGTTCACCGGCGGTTGGCTCACCCGGCCTTTTACCAACGCTTAGGCCGTTACGGGGTCTTACCTTACAAGGCCGATTGGTACTTAGCCGATCCCTTTAGCCACATCCGCGAAGACGGTGACCCCACCCCAAAGGAAGTTAGATGACCGAAGCCTTTGTCGAACGGCCCCGTTGGTCCTGCTCCTTAGGCGGGGCCTTAGCCGCCGCCGGGAACCTACCCCAAATCGCCCCCATCTTGCACGCGGGCCCTGGTTGCGCCGGGAACTTCGCTTGGACCAATAACGGGGCCGCTGGTTTGAACGTCACTGGCCCCTGCTTAGGGTTAAGCGTCCCCTCGACCAACATCCAGGAAAACGAGGTGGTCTTTGGCGGGATTGAGCGTTTACGGGAAGAGATTTTAAACGCGGTTAAGATCATTGAGGGGAAGCTTTACTTTGTCTTAACCGGTTGCTTACCCGAGGTCATTGGCGATGACGTGGAGTCCTTGGTCGAGGAGCTAAGCGGCCAAGGGGTCAAGGTGGTCATGGCCAGCGTGGCCGGGTTTAAAGGGGATTCCTACCACGGTTACGAGGAGGTTTTAAAAACCCTTTTTACCCGGGTGGTGAAACCCTCTAGCCAGACGATCCCGAACCAAGTCAACGTCTGGGGGGCCCCGCCGTCTTTGGATCCCTTCTGGCGCGGCGATCTGGATGGGATCATTGAGCTTTTAAGCCTTTTAGGCCTCACGGCCAAGGTCTTCTTTGGGCCGAGCGCCGACTTTAAGGACCTGACCCAAGCGGCCAAATCCGTGGCTAATATCGTTATCTCGCCCCTTTACGGCCTAGAGGCGGCCCAGATCTTTAAGGGTAAATTCCATACCCCCTTTATCCAGACCAACTTTCCCATTGGGGCCGCGGCCGCGGACCGTTTTTTAAAGACCGTGGGCCAAGAGCTAGGGCTCCCCCGAAGCCAAGTCAATAAGGCCATTAAAGAGGCCGGGCGAAAGCATTACGCCTACTTAGAGCCCCTCATTGACGTTTATAACGACATGGAGGCCCAAAGGCACGCCTTAATCGTCGGTGAGGCTAACTACGCCTTAGCTTTAACCGATTTTTTCGCCGAGGATCTTGGTTGGGTTCCGGAATTGACCGTTATCACCAACCAACTGGACGTGGAAACGCGAGAGAAGCTTCTTAAGGCCCATAAGGAGAAGGGCGGCGTTTTCCCTAATCGCTTAATCTTTGAGAGCCAAGCCACGGCCATAGCTAAGGAGGCTAAAGCCATCTGGGGCCAACCGCCAGGTAAATACCATAACTCCCGCCAACCCGTCTTAGTGGCCGGTAGCTCCTTAGAGCGCGCCTTAGCCGCCGAGTTAGGGGCGGCCCATCTTAGCTTGACCTACCCCATCGCCAACCGGGCCATTCTCTCCCGGGGCTATGTGGGTTACTCGGGCGGCTTACGCTTGACCGAAGACGTGGTCAGCGCCTTTATCGCGGGCCGGTAGGCCGCGTCGGAAATCGCCATGGTTAAACATCTTCTTTGGCCTCTTTACCGCTTAAAAGACGATTACCGGTTGCGGCCAATATTTCACCACCTGGCCGCCTGGGCGGCTTTATTGGCTCTAATTTTGGAAATAAATCTGGCCCCCAGCGGTTTGCAACCGCCAACCGAGCGGCCATATTTAAGGTATTTTCTCATTGTGGTCTTGGCTTTAACCATCATCCTGCCCTTAGCGGCTCGGTCCCCGGAAAGAAAAGCCAAAATCTTAGCTAAAGACAACTTCTACGCCGCGGCCATCACCTTACTGAATATTTTAAACATAGTCACCAGTAAATACACTCTCATTCCAGCCATCTTTTTCCCAGCCCCGGATAGGATCATCGCGGTTCTGTTTGAGGACTTTAACTACTTAATCTTAGTCTGCCTCTTTTCCTCGGGTAAGTTACTAGTGACCGGTTTTTTCTCCGGGGCCTTGGCCGGTTTGGTCACCGGGGTGGCCATTGGTTTTTCCAAGCCCGCGGCTTACTGGTTAAACCCTTTAATTAAAATCTTAGGGCCCATCCCGCCCACGGCTTGGATCCCCATTGTCCTCGTGGCCTTTCCCACCACCTGGGCTGGGGCGGTCTTTTTAATCGCCCTGTCCGTCTGGTTTCCCACCTCGGTCATGACCTCCAGCGGCATCTTAAACGTCCAAAACGCCTATTTTGAGGTCTCCAGCGCCTTGGGGGCCAAAAGGGTTTACCAGATCTTCATGGTCGGCATCCCCGCGGCCATGCCTTTGATCTTCACCGGGCTCTTTAGCGGGGCTTGCTCCTCGTTTTTAACCCTCATGACCGCCGAGATGGTGGGGGTCAAAAGCGGCATTGGCTGGTACATCAACTGGCAACGGGAGATGCTCTCCTACTCCAATGTTTACGCCGGGCTCATCATCATCGCCTTCTCCTTTTACTCCCTCATCACTTTGTTCTTTAAAGTTCGTGACCGGGTCTTAGTCTGGCAGAAAGGCATGATCAAATGGTAAGCGCGACCTTAGACACCAGCCAAGGGGTCATTGACATTAAGGGGGTCTCCAAAAACTTCCCCCATCCGGATGGCTCGGAGGTTAAAGCCTTAAGCCAAGTGGAGCTCACGGTGAGCGGCGGGGAGTTTGTCTCCTTAATCGGCCCCTCGGGCTGCGGGAAATCGACCCTTCTAAGGCTCATCGCTGGCTTAGATAAAGCCACCACCGGGACTTTGGAGCTGGATGGCCAAACCATTGACGGGCCAAGCGCCGAACGGGGTTTGGCCTTCCAGAACCCCTACCTTTTCCCCTGGCTCAACATCTATAACAACGTGGCCTTTGGTTTACGGGCTCGGCGGGTTTATAAGCGCTTAAAGTCCATGGTGGGCCAGTACTTAGAGCTAGTGGGCTTGGGTAAGTTTGGCCAAGTTTACCCCCATCACCTTTCCGGCGGCATGGCCCAAAGAGCCTCTTTGGCCCGGGCCTTAATCAATGAGCCCCGGGTCCTTTTACTCGATGAGCCTTTAGGGGCTTTAGACGCCTTTACCCGCATGAACATGCAAGATGAGATCTTACGCATCCGCTCGGAAAAGCGGATCACCATGATCATGGTCACCCATGACGTGGATGAGGCCATTTACCTTTCGGATCGGGTCATCATCATGACCCCCGGCCCGGGCAAGGTGGAAAAGATCTTAGCGGTCCCCTTAACTAGGCCCCGGGCCAGAAACACCCCGGACTTTTTAAGTTTAAGAAGCCGGATCTTAGAGATACTGAATTTCGCTGGTCGCTTGGATGAGCCGGCGTATCAGATATAAGCGGCCACTTAACGCTTTCACCATTTAAACAAGGTAGGAAACCATGTTGAAAAACCTCATTCTTTTAGCCGTGGGCTTGGCTTTGGCCATCATCCCAGCCACCACCCCAGCTAAGGCTCAGGAACTTAAAAAAATTAAAGTCGGCATTAACGGCAATCTTTGCGAAGGCCCCACGCACATCGCCCTAGAAAAAGGGTTTTTCAAAGAGGAAGGTTTGGACGCGGAGCTCATCCGCTTGGCCCAAGGCACCAACTTTGAGGCCATCACCGCTGGCACCATTGACGCTAGCTTTGGTTTATTGGCCACTTTGATCCAGCCTCTGTCCAATGGCCTACCCATTAAGATCACGACCGGACTCCACACTGGCTGCGATAAGCTTTTGGTCAAACCCGACTCGGGGATTAAGACCTTAGCCGATCTTAAAGGCAAAAAGATTGGCGTCCCCAGCTTAACCTCCAGCCCCATTATGTTCTCAAGACGCGGTTTGGCCCAAGCTGGGGTCAAAGTGGGCGACAAAGACTCGGAAGTGGAGTTTATCGTTTTTAGCAGCGCTGAACTCCCCTTAGCTTTGGAGAAAGGGGCCATTGACGCTTTAGCCTCAACCGATCCCGTGGCCTCCATCGCCGCTCGGGATTACAAACTGACTATCCTTTTGGACTCGGCTCGGGACAAGCCCTTTTCTGACCAGTATTGCTGCGCGGCTTACGTCAGCGAATCCTTGGCCACCAAAGACCCGGAAACCGCCGCTAAGTACACAAGAGCCATGCAAAAGGCCGCCGCTTGGATCCAAAAAAACCCCGATGAGACCGCTAAACTTCAAGTTGAGCTTAAGTACGTGGCTGGCGATCCAATCTTTAACGCCTCGGTTCTAAAGACCTTCCGTTATATCCCCTCCGTCTCCGGGGCTTATAACGCCTTTGGCATCACCGCGGGCGAGCTGAAAAACATCGGTATCTTAGGGGCTAAGGTCGATGTGGAGGCTCTCCATAAAAACGCCTTTGTCACTCTACCGAACGTCCCGGATTCGGTCCAATAAACACCCCAAGCCTTGTCTTTTTGGCCTATAGGGCGGCGTTACGCCGCCCTTTTGGCCATATTCTAAGCTCCTTACCTTAATCCCCCAAAACTGTTATCATGACCCAACCTTGGCCTTAAAATAGGCCTTTTATCCTAGTCGCGGCGCCTGGCCTTGAACCATTTAAGGAGCGAAATTACGTGCCGAAGTTTAAGCTCCCCCCTAAGCTCCCTTTCCGCTCCATCGGAGTGGCGGGCTTGGGTCTTATCGGCGGCTCCTTGGCCAAGGCCTTTTCCCCGTTTGACGGCCTTAAGCTCTCGGTCTTTGACCATGACCCGGAGACCGTGAAAGAAGCTCGGAAAATCCGGCGTTTCGCCCAGGTCACCGATGACCCGGAGGAGTTCGCGACTTGGCCTTTGGACCTAGCTTACCTCTGCCTACCAGTGGGCCACAACGTTAAGATGATCCACCGCTTAGGTCGGCTTAAGGTCACTTACGCGGTGACGGACTCAGGTAGCTCCAAGCGCTCCACTAACGAGGCCGCTTTGGAAGAAGGGCTAAACTTCTGTGGCGGTCACCCTATAGCCGGTAAAGAAGTGGCCGGGTTCGCCCACTCCAGCGCCGATCTGATTCGCCAGTGCCTTTTTATCCTGACCCCCGATAAACGCTTTGGGCCTAGGCAGACCGAGCTATTGGCCAAGCTAAAGGCCCTCCATGAGCTTTTAGGCTGTAATATTCGCCTCATGAGCCCCGAGGAGCATGACGGGCTCTACGCCCTAGTTAGTCACCTCCCCTACTTAACCGCCTCGGCCTTAGCCGGAACGGCCATGCGCCTCGGCGGCCCGGAGGTTCTGCCGTGGGTGGGCACCGGCTTTAAGGACACCACTAGGGTCGGGGCCTCGCCGCCGGCCAAATGGGTGGAAGTGGTCATGGATAACGCTGAGAACCTCCAAAAGGACATTGAGGCTTTAATGGGGGTCTTAGGGGAGATGCGGGATATCTTAAAGAACCGGGAGTATCACCGGATGATGGACCTCTTGGAGACTATCTCGGCTTACCGCCGGAAGGCGTAAAATCCGTTTTTAGGGGTTAGGCTATGGCCTTTAATCTCCAAAAAAAGGCGAAAGACCTCTTGTCAAAATAGATTATTTTTAGTAAAGTAAGCGGTCTATAAGGTCGCCGGAAGATCTTTTAAAAGACCTTTAGCTTAGTCACTAAGCGTAGGCTAGCGAAAGACCAAAAGGAACCTAATGATATGGCGGGATGTGGCGCAGCCCGGTAGCGCACCTGAATGGGGTTCAGGGGGTCGCTGGTTCAAATCCAGTCATCCCGACCAGTAAAATCATTTATTTATAGTTGTATTTGTATAATCTTTCCAGAAATAACCTACAAGTAATTCCCTAATTTTCTAATGTTCCATTAAAAAACCTTTACGGCTGAAAAATACAATGTTTCTATTAGTCTGGACAATAACTATATAATTTATACTGAAATTTTGGGATGCCCAAAAAGACTGCCAAAATAAAAGAACCATCAATTTTTGATAGTTTAAAAAAAACAACAATTTCTTTTGAAAAATCTAAAATATTTAATGATTTATTTTTTTCATCAGAGACTAAAATGATTATTCCGGAATATTGTTATGAAAATGGATTATTATTTAATCATGACAGTCTAGTATTACTGAAAAATATTAAAGATAATTGTATAGACCTCGTTTTCGCTGACCCGCCGTACAACCTCAAAAAGGCTAAATGGGACAAATTCGCCTCCCCAGAGGAATATATCCAATGGTCGAAGGAATGGATCGCCGAAGCCGCCAGAGTTTTAAAACCCTCTGGCTCCCTGTTTGTCTGCGGTTTTAGCGAAATACTGGCTGACCTTAAACGTCCAGCCATGGAATATTTTAATTATTGTAAATGGTTAGTGTGGTTTTATAAAAACAAAGCTAATCTTGGCCAAGACTGGGGGCGTTCCCACGAGAGCGCTCTTCATTTACGTAAATCTAAGGAATTTAGACTTAACATTGATGACATTAGAATTCCTTACGGCCAACATACCCTTAAATACCCCGCCCATCCACAAGCCCAATCCAGTCAATATAACCAAGGCCAGGCGCCAGTTGAGCCCTGGTCGCCCCATCCGTTAGGGGCCAAACCCAAAGATGTCTTGGAAATACCCACCCTATGTAATGGTATGGTCGAAAAAACCAGCCACCCCACGCAAAAACCCGAGGAATTATTAAGGAAGATTGTTCTATCGTCCACCAAAATCGGGGATATCGTCATGGATCCCTTTTCTGGGTCCGGGAGCGCCTTAGTGGCGTCTGAACAATTAGGCCGGAAATGGATTGGCTGTGATATAAACGCGGAATATAACTCTTGGGCTATTAATCGTTTAAATCAGATATCACATCGTTCAATCAAAGAATGGATTGAGTTTGATTTTAATACTTTAAAAAACCGAAGACTCTAGACGCTGAATTTAACTGATAAGGCTAAGCTCACTCCGACCGGGTTCTAAGACAGCTTCCCTCTATGTGTCTAGCCCTGGACTTTGTACAAAATTAAAAGACTAAAAGACGCTTTCATGGTTGTGTTTGGCCTATTAATAAAGTTATGAGAGTAATTATATTTTAAAATAACGGATTTTATCTGTTTTATTCTTGTTTTTTTTAGGAGGCCAATTATGGCTAATTCGAAAAAACCATTAAAGCCCGGCCAAAAATCCCCAGGGTCTGGCCAAGTGGAGATCGTTACCCCTAGTGGCAAACCAACAGGGAAGGAACGGACTGTTGTCAAAGGGAAGCGCCTACCGCCAACCGGTAACCCTGGGGAAGGCTATAACCCTGTTGATGGGACGAAAAACAATTCAGGGTTTAAAAAACCCAAGTGATTTCACAGAGCTTAGTCTTTTGAGCTTTGTCTTTGGCGGCTTTGGGGGGAAGGATAATTTTTATCCAATCCCCCAAAATTAGATCTATATAAAGTAAAATAACTAGTCTAAAATATCAACATACACATCTTCCCAATTTGGAAATGTATTTAAAAAATTAAATACACAATCATATAATTCCATATGATCGTCTTCACTATAATTATCGTCTTTATTATTACTATTAAATTGCTGATCAAATAAGTTTCGTGAATTATGATCTAAAAATACTGATCCATCTAAATCAAAAACTTTATTAATTAAAATACTATGAAATTTGTGATCGTCAAAATACATGACTCCCTTTGAAGAATTCTCCCTTGGGCATATATTTAATCGAGGATGTCCAACAAAAACAGTGTCATAAAAAAAAGTATCCTCTAAAGCGCTTTCCTGAACAAAAAAGTAAACAAATTTATTAGTATTGTTCAATATTCGCAGTCTCATCGCGTAACAATTCGCCACCGGTTCATAAAGATAAATTGGCTCATCATAAGTATTTCTATTATAACTATCACATAAAAATTGAATTTCTATTTCAGTACCATTATATTTAGATTTGTTAATAGCTATATATGGATTTTTAACAATATCAAGATTTATATTATCTTGATTGGACGCTGGTAATTTAGTATTCAGTAAATTTTTAATTTTAATATTTTTCTCTATATCTTTTAATTTGAATAATCCACCCAATGCATTCTCAAAATTAGCTAATTTTTCAGAAAATTTACTATTATGAATAAAACTTAATGGATTGTCAATATTATCAAATATAATTTTAATAGCAAAAAGATCTCCATCCAAACCTTTTTGTAAATAATGGTCTAGAGTGGCATGATTTAAAACGTTCCGCATAGAGTTAGGGTGATACCCAAACTTCAGCGTAAATTCATTAATTTTATCATTTAGACTATCATTAGCGTTATTAGCGGAAGAAACCAAGCTGTCTTGGGGAGCTTGACTTGGGCTGTCTTTTGGGTCTTGATTTGAGCCATCCTTTGGCTCTCGCTCTCGCTCCAAACTATCGTGGGGAGCTTTCTTTGAGTTAACTTTTAAGTGGTCATTAATATAAAACCCACCTAAATCGCCATAATCTGGGAAACCATCAACAGATTTAAACGATGGATTAACAATAGATTTAGCGTAAATTTGGCGCTTATCTTCTTGAACAGCAAACATATTATATGTTGGAAATTTATTAATAAGCTTACTTTCGATAATTTTCTGTTGTTTAATATTTTCTTTTTTTAGATTATTAAACGTTTTTGAAATATTTCTAAATTCAAATATGTAACTAGGATCAGAATCATTTTGTGTTGACCCTAAATATTCACCATTAAAATTAAAATAATCATCTCTTTTAGCGCCTGTAACCTTAGACAATGATGACAATTTTACAACATAATTGTTGCTTTCCATAAGAAGAGAGATTGCGTAAGGTTGCGTATATGAATATTTTTCATTGACAATAATTGTCCATTTATGGCTATTTTTACCAGATTTAACTTCTAGACGATATAAAAAACAATTTATATCATTATTTTGACGACCAAATTTTTCGCAATTAGCGATAATTGACGCGCTAACATTTTCCCCATTTAACCGAGTTTTAATAGCGTAAGGACGATCATAGCCCATCTCTAAAATCGCTTTTTCAGATCCTAATTTGATGGCTTTTAAAAGAACTTGATTCGCCTTAGTAGAAAAAATACTAAATTCAGAAGATAAAGGATATTTATAATATCTATATAATTCAAAAATTGAATTTATATCACCTTTTTCAGCTTTATCTTTAAGAGAAGTTATTTCGTCCGCTGATTTTAAGGTTGGATTTTTCCCGCCAAAAAATTCAACATAATTTCTGATTGCGTGTTCTTGGACTTTATCTAAAAAAGGCGCTGTGGCGGTGGCGCGATCTAGAATATATATTGGACATTCACTTTTTTTTAAATTTTTCTTCAAACAATTTACTTCATAATATAATTCTTTTACTTCATTTAGTTCTTTTTCAGCATTATTAATATCAAAATCTTTATTAACAGCAAAGCTAATCACGTTTATTTGAGATAAATATACAAATAAAAAAACTAAAATTATTTTATACATTAAAATAAGCCTTAAGAACCAGTATAAGAGCTTTGTTTGAGTTTGTCAAAGGTGTATCCGTTCACGGGGTAGCGCCTTACGGCATCGTCACTATAAGCTTTTGATTTTAAGCCTTTAGGTTAACCAACGCACAGTCACCGGCGCCCCCTCGTCCACCTGGATGAGAGCCCCCAAATGAATTGGATAAACTATTGGGCTTGTCCTCATCATCCATTAAATGAGGTATAGTTTTGGGCGCAAAATCCCCTTTTAGCCTAGAAAAACTTTTTTTCCCGATTTTAGTCCTTTTCAGTCGACATCTATAGTGGTTTAAAAGTTTATAACTTGGCTTTTGGTCGGCGTTAGATTCTCTGGAACCAGCTCATCGTCCGCTAAGGGTTGACGTGGCCGGTGTAGGATTTTTTGGAGCTGTGGGTACACACACACCCAAGGCCCTTGTTCGGGATAAGCTCCAGAGGCGGTTTTTACATCGCTCTGAAGCCTTAAATTCGAGTGGGCGCTCGCCTGGTTAGGAGTAAAAACACTTCCGGCTTTGGCCGGAAATCTAGAAGAGTATTCTCTTCCATCGGAGTCCGCCACGGGAGGGTCTAAGGGTTATTTTTGCGCTCTGATTCGAGATCCGATTTAAGAGATGCGATAATGTCTCGCCATTCTTGTTTGTTCTTTTCAAACGCTTTGTTTTCGTCTCTTAGGGCTGATAAACCAACAAGCATTCCGATGAGCCCCAGAACAATAACAACAGCCATAAGATAAAGCCAATTAGCTTCATTATACTGTAAAATGATAGTTTTCATAAATAACCTCTAGACTTACGCAGGCGTTCGTTCATTATTTCAATTATTTTGTCGTTAACACTTTCAGGAAATTGTTGTTTAATAACGATTTTGTTATGAAAATATCTAAACATATTGATACAAAAAGGACTAATTTTTAGCCACCAAGTTTTTATACGCGATAAATGTATTAGGTAGCCAGTCACTTAAATCATATGGATTCAAAAACATCTTGGATTTGGTGTTACGAGGCTTTTTCAGGAGCGCGGGTCTTACCTCAAAATCAATTGGCTTCTGATTTTGCGCCCAATTAGCGTCTTCGGAAATAAGTTTTTTAAGCGGCGCTAGAAGATCGCTCTGTTCCTGGTCGCTAAAGCTTGAGGGGAGTTCGCCAGATTGAGCGTAGTTGAGCAACTGTAACCCAAGGCTTCTATCAAAAAAATCGTGTTGACGCTGATTCCAATAATTATCAAGGCAATTCTTACAAGAACGAGAACATTCACACTCTTGAAGAATATTTTTAGCCTTAACTATAACATCATTAATTATAGTTCCAATCAATGACGAATACCCAGCTCCACTGGATAAATTATCATAGAAAAACATTTCAATATGTGAATTACCATCATTATTCAATCTTGAACGCCAACCTCCACTAATTTCATTGTAATCAATATCTAATACCAATGAAATAGCCTTTTTAAGAGCTTCATGCATAGTGGTTACAGCGGCGAACAAGATGTTTTTCTCATCTGGCCCTCTGCGATCGACCAAGACCTGGTCATCGTATAAAATGTCTAACATAAACATGTCAGTTAAAAACTCAAAACCAAGGTAAATGTTTGAGACCACCGCCCCCTCATGAGAGCATACTGGGCCATTAAGACGATAAGGCTGGGTGATAGGCGTCTTACCCTTTTTGCTATCAATCGCCGTTACCGCCCCGCCACATTTGCGGCAAACATTAAAGCCTTTCTTATTTTTCCCCATGTTGACTATTAGGACATTCCGGTCAGGCAGATTGGCGTATCTAATTTTACTATTTTTCAGTTCATTCATTACTGTATTAGAAGGAACATATGAATAATATGGAGCTTGGGTAAAAGAATATTGCTCATCATCACTGTCAAACTCTAAATCACCGCCTTTGGTAGGAGAGAATCCCCAAGGACGTAACAAAGATTTTTTGACAACCTGCCCATTACAATACGGACAAATTAATTGAGGCGCTTCTTTGAGATCTAACCCAAACCAATTACATTCCGCGCAAAGAAAAATTTCTTTATAATAATCTTTATTTTGAAAATAGAACTCCGCTTGATTAGATAAATAATTTTTAGGACGAGGATTGGCGTAAATTCCACCACTTTTATATATTTTTTTATCAATAACTATGAACCGACCTGGAGCGTATTCACTAAGGGCGATGACTAAATCGCGTTCAGGCGCGTAGTGAATGACTGGGAGTTGAGATTTTCCATATCTAGAGTCTTTCTCAACATAAAATTTTACAACATTTTGAGGAAAAGAGTACGATGGAATAAATCCTTCCCTATAAAATACATCAAAAGCTGAAGTTTCTTTGTTATTATTAAAATATAGATCTTGATTTTTTGAATCAAAAATTTTAGCGGAAATTTTATTAAGCTGATCAATTGTTTTTATACTGTTAAATCCTTCAAGACTAATTTCTTTAACAAATTGGACAAACTGTTCACCATGTTTTTGAAAAAAAGTTATTATACCAATACCAGCGATACCGTCTAAAGTGTGTTTACTACATTTAGTAAGCATAAAATCATTTAATAGCAACATATTGAAATGTCGCTGTTGTATCTTTTCATTCTGGCGATCTATCCAAGGCTTGCGTAGCCCTCCGGAAATCATTTCTTCTGGGTGGGAAAAATAGTAACTGTCATGGGTGCCACTTGACGCGTAAGTGACAATAGACGAGATCCCGGCGTTTTTTCGGCCAGCGCGACCCGCTCTTTGTTGGTAGTTCTCGCGCATAGGCGGTATGTTGCGCAGACCTACGGCGGTTAAGGAGCCAATATCGATACCGACTTCCATAGTGGTGGTGCAACTTAAAACGTCAATGGAGTCCTCCCCATTTTCACCCGCGTTAATGTCTTGAAAGCGCATTTCGTACTTTTCGGAGAGGCTCCACATTTCCTCACCAGGCGACTCTTTGTGAGAGACCTGAGCGGTATGTTCTTCAGTGTCTATCGTGTATATTGTATTACGTTTATCGATAATATTTTGAATAGGTAGACGTAAAAAATCAAACCTTGACAAATCAGTGGCGCTGATAGGAGTTAACTCAGTGGAGTCAAAGCAAGCCCCACAAAATTGACCAATTTTAAAAGGAGAAATTTTTCCGCATTTAACGCAACGATACCAAACAAAATCTGAGTTAACAATCACTATTCTGACTGCTTCAAGATTGATATAAAATAATTGAGATTCTGAAGATTGTCTAAAAAAAGTGTTTTTAATAATTTCAGCTATAGTTTTAACTGTATTTTCATTATAACCAAAAGTCTTTTGAATTATACCAAGTAATAATGAATCTAATGATTGATAAAAATCACCTTTAAGACCAAATATATAATTTTTGCTACGTCCAGGCAGACGTTTTCTTATGTTATCAGAAATTGATTCGCCTAAAGCTGCGGAACTATCCATAACATCCCAAAAAAGCAATACTAAAATTTGAAATAAAGTATTATTATCTGAAAATTTTATGCCTTCATCGTGTAGTTCATCAATACATTCATTGAAAAAAACAGTTACAGGCGCGAGAAAACCAAAGCCAATGTCTTTAAAAGTCCTGGGACTCTCGGTAAAAACTGTGAGCAATTGCTCGTAGTAATCTTCAGGTATAGCGTTGAATCTAGGAAATTGAGAAAATTCAAGCGTTTTGTTTCTTTTTTCGGCCCGTTGTTTTGCTCTATTAAGAATATCTTTATGGTTAATTAACAATTCTTTACTATTTGGTTTAAAAAAATTAAGTTTATTTTCCAAACATACATCTAAAAAAATTGGATATAGTTCTAATAAAGAATGTTCTTGGCCATCTTGTTGAAGTAATTGAGCCGCAAGAATAATAGTTTGACGAAAGGCATCGTTATCGGCTGATTTTGTCAGGTCCAAGGCCAGTTTGGCGGCGTTTTGACGAGAGTCAGAAAATAATAAAACTTTTTTCCCTTTATTGATCAAATCAGATTTGGGGGGTTGTAGCTCAAATTGCGCTTTAGTAAGATTATAAAATGGAATATTACCCTTGGTTGTAAAGTCGCTAGGCTTCTTAAAAGGCATCTTTTTTTTACATTTAGGACAAGTATCAAAAGTAAACGATTGATAATCATTATCATACGTTTCACTATATATAACAGTCAGTAAATTTTTATCATCTTGGAGGCCTATATAAAATTTTCCTGTCAAAGGATCAAGCGCGCCATATTTATCATTTTTACCTTTCTGATAATATTTCGGAACTATATATAATAACACTTCAGAAAGGTCATTATTATCCCCATTAAGACCACGATTAGGAAAAACATACCAATACGGCGCGCCATCTGTTTTCCGCGCGAAGACCCGAAAATACAACGCTCCACACTTTATATGATTCACAAGTTCGTAAATCCTAGCTCCACACTCGCACTTTTCCTTAGGTATCGAAATAACTTTACCAATTGGCAGTTGATCTCGATCGGAATATTTAGCGCAATTACAATTGGGATTAGAGCAAGCGTATAGACCCTGAAGGCCACGAAGGAACATATGGAGACGCACGGGGAAAAGAATATTGCCATCTTTGGCCGCTAAAGACACTAAGACCAATAGAGCGTCTAGGGCCGCCTCACCGTCTGGGGAGTCGCCAAACAAAGCGATTTTCAGCTCGGTGTAAGACTTCGCTCCATCATGGCAGAGCGTATTTAACTTAACGAAAGCCTCATACTTGGGTAGATTGTTATAGAGCCAGTTTTGAGTTTGTTCGAGGGTAAAATCGGAAGGTAAATCACACTTGAAAATAGTCTTAGCGAAAGTTCTAATCCTATGAGAAATATCATGACCAGTAACTTGTTCTTGACCAATAGACGCTAAATCTGTAGAGTTAGTTCTAATTTCAAAGTTTTCATTAATTTCTTCTTTTGATCCATAGAAAAAATCACAACAAGAAGCATTTTTCCCGGTAAGTCCATAATAAAAATTGTCTATTGATTCTTGATCATCTCGCGGCATACTGGCGGTGGTAAAAACAAACTGAACTTTCTCTTTCGAAACGTTTAACCGATAAAAAAGCCGCTCCAATAAGAGCCCAATTTCCCCCCCAGCTGAGCCACGATACATATGGGCTTCATCTAAGACAATTAAAAGTCGGTTGTCTTTGGATTTATGAAGCCATTCTTTGGTTTTATCCCAAATAGTAGCCTCTCTTTGACGCATAAGAATATACTCTAACATAGAAAAGTTTGTAATTAATATGTCAGGAGGCGATTTTTGGATTTCAAAACGTGTTAGGTACTCAGCGTCAAAAGGAGAAGGTAAGTGAACATTATGTTTTAAGTTATTAATAAAAATCTGAAGTCCATTATCCCCATATCTAGCTGGATATTTATTAATACTCTTCAGTCCATTAATAACATTAAGTTGACTTTTAATTTTATTATCAGTTTCTGACTCATTAATAAGATAATTATTACTGAAAGTATCAGCTAAACGTTTATTATTATCTTCTTTAGAATCTCCAGCGTAAGGAGTTCGGCCGGTGTACATGCCAAAATGAGGGATCCGGGCGGCGGCTGTTAAATGGGTGAAGATATCTTTAAATTTTTCGCTACCAATAATTTTTCTAAATCTGGCCAATTGATCAGAGACCAGAGCGTTCATAGGGTAGACAATAAGAGTCCTTACAGACTCCATCTTAAAATTATCCGGACTTTTCCTGGCCTCATCAAAAGCTTTAGTGATTATTGGCCAAAGAAAACATTCTGTTTTCCCTGATCCTGGCCCAGTGGACACAAATAGATCGCGACCTTTAAGAAAAGTCTCCAGAGCTTTAACTTGGTGTTCAAAGGGATCGGAAAATACGCCGAGGTTATTATCTATAAGTTTTTGGAGCGCGTCCTTAAGAAATGGGTCTATCGAAGGTGATTTCGCGAAACCGTCTAATTGTTTTTTGTAAGAAGCGGAGGTTTCAATATACGGTTCCTTAGCGATGACAGTATGCTCTGAAGAGAGCTCGCCAATCAATTCTTCAGTATATAGTAAAAGAGTTTCATTATTAGCTAAATAATCAGATTTAATATAATTTTTTAGCCTATCGCGGATGGCTTTATAATAATTATTAACGCTATTTGAGTTACTCATTATTTACTCACAATTTTAATGCCAATATTTTTAAGAACAGATATTACATCAATTAGAAAATCATTCTTAATGATAAAATTAGTTTGATCAAAGGCGTTACGCTGAGGCCATGATATCAATAATAATAAATAATATTCTCTATTAGGTAACAAGCCTTTCAAACGTATTAATGAATATTCATCGTCAATTTTAACTATTAACGCCGGTAGAGGGCTTTCATAATGAGCTTTTAAAGCGAAAATAAGTCGTCTATACTCACGAGCCACAAAACTATCGACATAATGATCAGGATTTATCGGAACAAATTTTAGTCCAGGCGGCGCGGCGCTGGTTACTTGATAATAAGGGCCTCTCACTGATTCGCGGGCGAGAGAGAAATCTGTTTTTAATTCTGGACCCCAGGATTGAGATGGCGTCCAGTTGGACCGAGGATCAAAAAATTCTAAAACGCTAGAGTCAATATCTATATCAATAAAATCGAATAAATCAAATTTAGAGCTAAAATATTCTTCCCACGTGAGATCATCTCTTATCAAAAAATCCTTTAAAGTAACAGTATAATTTGAATTATTTGAAAATATACCAAGCCCATTAACGGCGTATGAACTATCAGGGATACCAAAAAATAAATGTTGGTTCCCTATTTTAATATTTCTACCGTAATTAGCTAAAACTATTTTATTATCTTTTATTAATAAATAACCAGTTTCATTATATATATTAAAAATATAATTTGAAAAATCTTTTCTCTGATTATTATGTGAAACAAATTTATCAGATAAAGAGGGAAATATCAGACAATACCTATCAATTAAATTGTTAAGCGCGCTCGTTTTGTTTTTCTTCGATGTTCCAACATCGTTATTGGACGAGTTTCGCGCCAAGCTTAGACACCATTGACCCAAAGCCGAGTAACAAAGCCTGTAGGCGAAAGAATCATCGGTCTCCTGATGAAAACGATGTATACGCAGATCATCAGCGATGGCGTTAAGAATATCGTTCACTTAATAAACCAATTATAGATCAAATCTTTATAAGGACATGATGGTTTATTAGAGTATTTCACAAAGCGTTCAGACATTACATAAGGCTTTTTCTGTAAAACATCAGCGCAATAAGGTAGCGCTTCAAAAATCAAGGCCCCGCAAAAATCATCTTCATTTTGGATAATTGAAGATTTACGCTCAACTATACAGTTTGGGAAGCCTAATTCTGTCATTATATCACTTAAACGTGTTGAAAATAACGTTTTAGAAACTGATGGCGTATAATCAATTTCATCAATTGTTGATGGATCTTCATCTAACACTTTATTATTGCTAAAAGAGCCTATCCTATCAATATTTAAATATTGAACATATGATAAAAATTCTTTAGGCACAAAGTTCAGCGTCCTATTATAGCATACAGTTAGAAATATAATTTTATGCCTATAACTATCAAATAAAGATATCAATTTTGTTTCATTATAATTACCAACAAAATTATCTAGGCATACAATTCGGCCACTACCATCTAAAAACTGTTTAATATCATTATCAGATATTCTATCTGAATATGATAATTTATCATATTTTTGAGTACCTATAAGCGTATTAGCTAGGCATTTTATAAACATATGCTCAACTGATTTAGTGATTACAATTGGAATACCTAAAAACAATATATTAGAAATATGTTTTAATAATAAATCAAAACAATTACAATCGTTTAAGACGCCAATCTCTTGAAAATTATACCCTAGATATTGAATAAATTCCTGGATGTCTTGAGGCCCTTTGGGACCCTTAGGGACTTTTATTTTTCCTTTCTTTTGAGACGAACAATTATCCCTCAACTTTTTAATCAACTCTAATGTGTTTAAACGTTTTAAACCTAATTTTTTAATTAAATTCTTTTTTTCATCTAATTGTACAGTTAAAGATTTTATTTGTTCATCTAAAACAATTTTTGAAGAATTTAAAATGCTAATATCACCAGTTAACCGCTTATTTTTTAACTCAAAGTCCTTGTTAATAGCCATTAATTCATTATATTTATCTAATTTTTTTAATAAATTAGCGTTAATATTTTTTAATTGAGTTATTTCGTTTAAATTTTCTTTAGCTAACTCAGCCGATTTTTTCGCTTTCTCAGTCAATGTATCAATTATTGACATAGCGGCGCTAAATAAACTACTATATTCCTCAGAATAAGATTCGCCTACTAATTTAAAATAAAGATGAATATTTTCGCTAAATGTAGTATGTGCGATTGATTTAAGCCTTGCTTTATCTTTATTATCATCTAATTTTAGATATAAATCATAATAATCTTTTATTACTTCAATACCATGGTCTATTGCGGTATTAATAAGCGAAGAAACAGATTTTAGATTCTTTTTTTTGAATATAAAATCTTCGCCTAACCGCTGTAAAGAGTTAACATCAGTCCTGAAACCTGGAAAATCTTTGGCAAAAGCTTTATTATTATGTTTAAAAAAATTAGAGGCGTATTCTAATGTAATATTAGAACATACAAAACGAATTTCTTCATCGTCTAATTCAGATAAATAGTTTTTAATATTTATTGAATTCATACTCTTCCTTCAATAATATAGCGTTTAACCGCGGAATTTATTAAGCCTGACTTTTCACATTCTCGAAGATATTTAAGAGCTGTTTCGCTGATTGTCAGACCGTTAAAATCATTTTTCGCAAATGATTCTACTATTTTATAGTTAGCGATAATGTCATTTAATAATTCTTCAGAACTAACTTCATTTTGTTCTTTATAGTATATACATAAATCAAGATAATTGTTTGTATATCTTTTAATTACGCTATTAGGTGTAAGTAATTTGGTTGTTCCGCCTTCTAGATAGGTTACTCCGTCTTTATTAAATAGAAAATATCTACCTTGATGATCTAAATCATATTTATTTGTTTTAATTATTCGTATTTCTTTTTTTTCTATTTCATTAATATGTTTTTCATCATTTTTAAAATATATTTCTACATTTTTCATAATAATAATTGCATTATTTGCAGTAATTTTATATACACCATCGTTTTTTATTTCAATTTGTTTAGAATTTAGATTAATATTACCATGAGGTATCAATTGACTTGTTGAATGCAGATAAACGTAATCAGATTGGGCCAAGGTAATTTCATCCTTAAAGACCACAGGTGGCCACAAAGTGGTGATAGATTCGCGTTTATCTACTTTGAATCCCCAATTTTCAAGAAAATGATATTTACTATTATCATCTTTAACTTTAATTTTAAATATAAATGCCGCAAAGTCACAGTCCATAGTCGTAAAATCAAACTTTTCAATAATTTCAATTTCATTATCGCTATATTGTAATATATTTCTAACGCTTTGCAATGTAATAACAATATATTCAGTGTCTGTATATAATACTGTTCCTTTAACTAATTTAGCTCTATTGCAATTTTTGTTGCTTAATAACTTAAAAACCAGCGGAAATTGATTATAATTTGTAAAAAAATCATATTTACGTGAAATATTTTGTTGAGTGTTTGATACTACATAATACCTAGAAAATTGTGATAGAGATATTAATTCTGGGGCGTCAGGATAAAAATTTCTAAAATTTACGCTAGCGGAATAGACCATTTCCTTTCCAGGCCAAGTCTTTATCTCCAAAATAGCCGCCGCTTTTTCACAATTTTCAATTTCTTTTTCGCTATAACATACACTCAGAAGAAAAAGTTTTGTATTAAGGTCAAAATAAATCTCAACTCGCTCATGCTTACTTCTAGGGGAGACAGAACCTATTTTTCCCCCGGAGTTATTGCGTATGTATAATTCACAATCTGTCTCATTATTGCCACTACGATGCCTAAAGTGAGGAATCATCTTTTCGCTATCCATGGCCGCGATATACACTTCCTCGCCGCAACACGCGCATTCGTAACGATACGGCATATGAACGCCTTCTTTAGCGGCCAATTCAGCGGTCACTACAATTTGCAGAATGGTGTCGTGGGCCTCTAGCAATGCGCTTACCTTATTATTTTACATTATTATTTTTAAAAATTGTTTTATATAATCAACTTAAGGTTAATTATTTAAATAAAATACTATCTTAGCGTTTAAACACTACAAAAACTTTAATATTACTTTTAAAAATTAATTAAACGTTGAATTTCGGATATTAGGGATGTTCCCAACGCTTATGGGTCGGGCCGGGACGCGTTATTTTTCCGGTTCATCGGCCTACTCGCTTTAAAAGCTCTTTCCCCCGCGACCCGTATACTTTACTCTTTTTTCGCGAAAATAACAACCACATCGATCGCATATTTTTTTATTCAAAGAAATTAATTTTTTTATTTTTTATTATATATAGATTGTTATAATAAAACTTATATTTTATTAAAATTTCACTAAAAAGATTTTTCTTCGCGCGAGCTTCGCTCCGCGAACTTCGTTCCGCGAACTTTAGGGGATTTATGGCCAGCCATTCCTTAAAGTTTAGCGCTTTTAGACGCCTTTGCCAAAAAAAGCTTAAACTCGCTCCCCCGACCCTAAGATAGCCTCCGCGAAATCCACGGCGGAAAAAGGCCTTAGATCGTCATAGGTTTCCCCTAAGCCAATAAAGGTCACCGGCAACTTGAGCTCATTAATGATTGAGACCACCACGCCGCCTTTGGAAGTGCCATCCAGTTTGGTGATGATAAGGCTATCCAACTCCACGGCCTCGTGGAAGGTCCGAGCCTGGTTAGTGGCGTTCTGGCCGGTGTTGGCGTCTAAAATCAGGATGGTCTTATGGGGAGCCCCAGGGAGAGCCTTATTGGCCACACGCCGGATTTTCTTCAGTTCCTCCATAAGGTTGACTTTGGTGTGTAACCGCCCAGCCGTGTCGATAATGACCACGTCCACCCCTCTGGCTTTGGCGGCGGTTAAGGCGTCAAAAACCACCGCCGAAGGGTCCGCTCCGGTTGGTTGGGAGACCAAGTCCGCGTCCACCCTTTTAGCCCAGATGGCCAACTGCTCCACGGCGGCGGCCCGAAAAGTGTCCCCAGCGGCCAGTAAGACTGATTTACCCTCATCCCGGTACCGTTTGGCCAGTTTAGCGATGGTGGTGGTTTTACCGACCCCATTGACCCCCACCATCATGATAACCAAAGGTTTGACACTAGGAACCGGATTGGACGGCAGATCGATTATCTCCAGTAACCGGGCTCTTAAAGCTTCTTTTAAAGCCGCCGCGTCCTTTAGCTCCTTCCGGGAGACTTGGCCCCGGATCTTGTATAAAAGATCCTCCGTGGTCTTAACCCCCAGATCCGAGGTTATCAGGATTTCCTCTAGCTCCTCCAAGACGTTCTCATCGATCTCCTTGGTGGCTATTAAGACCTTTTCGATCCGCCCGGTAATCCGGTCCCGGGTGTTAATGAGCTTTTGCTTTAAGCGAGCCAAAAAGCCGAGTTTGGGCTTTTCCTCGGGCTGGGCCTCTATCTCTTCCTCGGGCTGGGCCTCGGGTTTATCTTCTGGCTTCGCCTCAATCGCGTCCGCCAATTGTTCTAAAGGTTTTTCCTCAACCTTGGCTAGGGGTTCTACTCCCTTCGTTGGCTCCGCGATTAAGGTGGGCTCGGGCGGGGCCTCAAGCTCCGCGGCGGGTAAAACCGGCGACCTTGTCGGCGCCACTGGGGTGGGTTCGGGCGCGATCGTAGCGGAGGGGCTTAGGTCAGGGGTAAGCTCTGGAGCTAGACTAGGCTCGGCGACCGCTTCCTTAAGCGCGGCCTCGGTTTCTAGCTGACTTTCCGCGGCTAAAGGCTCTTCAATGACGGGTTCTTCAGCGATGGGCTCTTCAGCGATGGGCTCTTCAGGGCCTAGCTCCGGGGTTTTCGGGCTTTCGGTTTTATCGCCGCCAGTCAAGCGGCTTTTTAAGCGGCCGAACCAGCCTTTTTTGGGCTTTTCCGGCTCCCCGGGGGCCGCTAGTTCCGTGGCCGCTGGCTCTTGAACCGCTTCTTCCGGTTGACCTTCCGCGCTGACCGAGGAACTGGCCTCGGGTTCTTGGCTAGAGGCCGTTTCGTTGGCTAAAGGAACGCTTGGCTCTGGTTGGCGGTCAGGTGGGGAGTCTGGTTGAAGGTTCGCCAATGAATCGGGCGCGGGAGCCTCAGGGTCCCTCGGCTTAGGCTCCTCAGTAGCGAGCGGTTCTGGGGCCTCAACTGGTTTAGGCTTTTTACTCCGAAAAAAATCAAACATCCGTTAAAACCTCGGCCTGGGCGAGACTGACGCTCACCAGTCTGGAGACTCCTGGGGTTTCCATGGTTACCCCGTAAAGAGTGTCGCAGATTTGCATGGTCCTTTTGTTGTGGGTCACCATAATGATCTGGGAAGCCTCGCTTAACCGCCTCAAAAGACGGTTAAACCGGTCAATATTGGCTTCGTCCAAAGGAGCGTCGGCCTCGTCCAAAAGGCAAAAGGGGCTGGGTTTAATGAGGTAAAGGGCGAAGATCAAGGCTAAGGCGGTTAAGGCCTTTTCCCCGCCGGACAATAAGCTCATGACCATGATCTTTTTGCCCGGGGGATGGACGTGGATCTCCACCCCGCTCTCCAAAGGATCGTTTTCATCGGATAACCCTAACCAACCCTCGCCGCCCTCAAAGAGAACCGGAAAAATCTCCCGAAACTTAGCGTCAGCCTCTTTGAAGGTCTTGGAGAATAGCTCCCGGCAGGTCTGATTAACCCGGCTAATGCCCTTTTTAAGGTCAGCTATGCCCTTGGTAATATCGTCATAATGACCTTTGTAATAATCGTATTTCTCCTGTAGCTCGACCTCTTTCTCAATGGAGGTTAAGCTTATTTCCCCCATGGTCGATAAACGGTCTTTTAGCTTTTTCCGGGTGGCCTCCGCCCCGGCGGGGACCTCTTTGGCGGCCCATTCCCGGGCGTCAATGACCTCCAAAGGCGGCTCAACCGGTTTGGGCCACTGACCTTCATTAGGCGCGCCCTCTAAAGTCTCATCGCCTAATAAGGCGGGATCTTGCGGGCTAGCCTCATCGGTCGCGGGATTAGCCGTTATTTCGCTTGGGTCGCCCGCGGTCAATAGGCTCGCGCCCGGTTGGTCCAAAGAGACCGGGTTTTCCGGGGAAAGAGCCTCAAAGGCCGCTAAACCCAAAGGGTCATCCAGGGGGCTAAGTAAACCGTTGGCCCCAAAGGGATCCCCTAGGGCCTCGTATAGGGCCTCGCCATTAAATTCCGCGGAGGATTCCGCGGACGGGTCGGAGCCCTCTAAACCGCCTTCTAGGTTGTCAGCTAGGTTATCGGCTTGGTTGTCAGCTAGGTTATCGTCTAGACCGCCTTCTAGGCTCTCTTCTAGGTCGCCTTCTAGGTTATCTTCTAGGCTGTCTTCTGGATCGCCTTCTAGCGTCTCCTCTAGCCGCTCCTCTTCGGGCGCGGTGGCCACTGGGTCCGGATCTTCGGGATCGACCAGGGTGGCTCGCCAGTCGTTATGGAGGTTTTCGGCTAAACGGGTTAAATCGAATTCCACCTCTTGGGAGTTTCTTTCCAGCTGGCTTAGCTCTTGAGCCGCCTCCTCCCGTTTTTTCCGGGTGTCCCGGGCCACTTCCTCGCGTTTAGTGGCTTCCCCGCGCCCTTCCTCTCTAATCCGCCGTAAGTTGGCCACCGAGCTTTCCGCTTGGCTCACCCGCTCGGGCAACCCTTCGGCCTCCACCTTGAACCCTGCGATTTTGGCGGTTAAAGTCTCAATCTCCAGACCCAAGGTCTCAGCGTCGTTAAAAAGGTCCAAACGCCGATTGTCCAAGTTATCCAGCCACTCCTCGGCGCTTTTTAAAGACTTGGAGGCGTTGTCTAGCCTTTCTAAGGCGGCTTCAGCCTCCGCCGAGGCTCCTTGGCTCCGCTCTTGCAACTCGGTTAACTCGGCCTCTTTCTCGCTGGCCGCGTCCTTAAGCTGAATAAAGATCTCTTCTTGGGCGGTTAAATCGGCGGTTAAAGCCTCCCGAGTTTGGACGTCTTTAGCCATCCGGTTTTCCGTGTCGGTTAAGCGGGCGACCACCTGCTCCACTTCCCCAGCTAAAGACCCTTGCCGAATCTGTAAGGCTTTAACGTCCGATTGGGCTAACATGATCTTGGAATTAGCCTCGGCTAAATCGGCCACTAGCCCTTCTTTGGCGCTCTGGCTAGCCACTAGGGCCGACTCGGTCCGCAAACGATTTTCCCGGGCCAGATCGACCTTGGACTTTTCCGCGTCTAAGGTAATCTTAAGTTCGTCCAGCTTGTCCTCAGCCGCCTCGACTTCCTTTAACCTAGCCAGTAACCCTTGATCGTTGGACCCTTCAGCGGCCCCGCCGCCCACGACCACGGCTTTATTGACGTACTCGCCGGTTTTGGTTAAAAACTTGTCCCCGAGGGGCTCATCGAGATCCTCGGCTAAACTGACTTTCCCGATTAAGGAGTCCAAAAGGTTTTTGGACTCCAGTTCGTTATAAGCCACAAACCCGGAGCGACCGAGCTTTTTTTCTTTGGCGATCTTAACCGCGGCCATGGCCCCAGCCCGATCCCGGGTGACTATCCAAGCTAAGCGCTCGCCCAAAGCCGCTTCCACCGCCGCCTCATACCCCTCGGGTGGGTTAAGGCTCTCAGCCACCGGCCCCATTAAGGCCCCAGCTAAGGTCGGTTCGCTCATTAAAGTCTTGACCCCAGCTGGATACCAGCTAAAGCCGCTTTTTAAGTCCTCTAAAGTGTGTAAGCGGGCGGTTAGGGCGGCCACCTCATTTTCAATGCGGCTTAGTTCCCGGGTGGCGGCCTCTAAGCCCTCTTTGGCCTCCTCTAAGGCCTCGCGCCGTTCAATCAGCTCTTCTTCTTTGGTCTTAAGATCCTCGTCTAAAACGGTCTTAAAACGGATCCTGGCGGCTAACTTGTCTTGGGCCTCGGTCATGGCCAGTTCGCCCTGGTTTTTCTCCAGCTCCAAGTCTTTCCGCCGCTCGGCCAAGATCCCTAATAAACTTTCAGACCCAGCCAAAGTCTCCCGTAAGACCTGGAGCTCCTCGCGGGTCTTGATTAAACGCTCTTGGGCCGCGTCGCGCTCTTGAGCTTGGGCGTTTAAAGCGTTTTTCACCACCCGCCAGCGCTCTTTTAACTCATCCCTTAAGGCGCTGGTCGTTTGGCTCTCTTCTTTTAAGCGATCTAAGGACCCGGCTAGCTCGTCCCGCTCTAAGCTTCGGCGATCCCGCTCGGAATCTAGCTCGTTCAGCTCGGTTAAGGCCTTTTCCCGCCGTCCGCTGGCCCCGGCTAAAGTCTCTTGGGCGTGCTCCATCTCTAAGCGCGAGGACTCCAAGGAGTTCCTTAGCTCATGAAAGGCGGCCAGTTCTTCCTCTAAGCGGCTTTCTAAGCTGGTTTCCTCTAAGCGTAAACCCTCTAGGGCCAGCTCAGCCTCCGTGACCTCGGCCTCTAAGGCGATGAGGCTGGCTTTCCGGTCGGAGTTATCCAGTTTTAAGTTGGCCCTTAAAGCCCGCAACTCTAAGTACCGCCGGGCCGATAAGGTTAAATCCAGCTCTTTAAGCTCTTCTTTTAAGGCCTTATACTTATTGGCCTTGGCCGCGGCTTTGGAGACCTCGTTTAAGCTCTTTTTGGTCTCGGCCAATAAAGCCTCTACCGCCGTTAAGTTCCGCTCAGCTGACTCGATCTTCTTTTCCGACTCTTTTTTCTGCTCTTTAAACCGGACAATGCCAGCGGCCTCGTCAAAGAGCGACCGCCGGTCCTCGGGCCGGGCGTCCACTAAGCGCCCGACCTTTTCTTGCTCAATAATGTTATAAGCCCGGGTGCCCATGCCGGCTTCCATAAAAAACCGTAAGACGTCCTTTAAGCGGCTAGGGGTCCGGTTAATGAGATACTCGCTATCCCCGTTCCGATACAGCCGCCGGGTCACCCCGACCTCGGCCAACCCGGGGCCAGACTCCAGCTCCCGGGCCAAAACCAGCGTCACCTCCGCCAAGGCCGCCGGGGCGCGGCCTTGGGAGCCGTTAAACATGATGTCTTCCATGTTCCGGGCCCGAAGGCGTCGGGGGCTCTGCTCGCCCATGACCCAGCGGATGGCGTCAATGATGTTGCTTTTGCCGCAACCATTGGGGCCCACCACCGAGCTAATGCCCGGGGAAAATGGCACCACCTGACGGTCCGTGAAGGACTTAAAGCCGACTATTTCCAGTCTTTTCAAAAACATAATCACCCTAAGGGGGCTAGAAGGGCCGCTTAAAATAACTGGGCATTATCCCATAAAACTAGTCATTTTGGCAATAGCCAAGAAGCGGTTATTATTTAAATATCGACCTATTCTAGCGTAATTATTATAAAGAGCGAATTTTACCTTTAAATTAACTGGAATAAGAGCCTTATTAACTATTTAAAAACTCCTTTTTACCCTTCTAGCTGACCCGCCTTCCAGGCGGGTCAGCTAGAGGAATCGTTAAAACTACTTCTGGGCGTTGGGTTGATACGGGGCCTTTTTAATGGCCACGATGATTAAGAGGAAAGCCACCACGCTTAAGCAGCCCATGACCGTAAAGGGGAGCTTATAGCCGCCCGAGACCCGAAAGAGAGCCCCAATAATCGGGTTGGATAAAGCGATGCCCAGTTGGAGGACCCCAGCGAAGTAGCCAATGATGGCCCCATAATGCTGTCGGCCAAAGGCCTCGGCCACCACCAAGGGGGCGGTTAAGGTGGAAGTCTTCTTAGCCCCAATGGCGAAGGGCACAATGGCTAAAACCACGATATAAGTGGCGCTGGCTCCCACTAAAAAGACTAAAAAGGCCCCAATAATAAAGGAGACCGTGGTTAAAGAAATGTAAGCTTTCCCGCCCAGCTTATCGCTGACCCGGCCCAGCATAATGGAGCAAACCCCGGTTAGTAGAGCGTAAAGGCCCATAATGGCCGTGGACGTGGGGACCGACATGCCGCCCCGCTGCCAGAAGTCCGGCAGAAAGTTCTCAATGTTCGTGGAGCAGCCCACGAGTAAGATCCCGACCAACAGTAACCAAAAGGAGGGGGTCTTACGAGCGGTGGCTAAATCCACGCCTTGGCTCTTTTTAACCTCTAAGGCCCCGGAGATGACCACCTTAGTGGGGGCGTCCGATTTTACGGCGGATGGATCCGAACTGGCTGGCTCCGATTTAGCTAGATCCGGTTTAGCTGGCTCCGATACCCCTGGCTCTGATTTTGACTGTTCTAGGCTTTCCGGCTCGTCCTCGGCCCCGTAAGCCTTTTGGCCCTTTTTGGCCGGATGGTCGGTTAAGAAAACTAAAATAGTGGTGAACGAGACCGCCCCAATGGCCAGGCCTAAAATCTGGTAGGCCGTCCGCCAATCAAAATGGTGGATCAGTTGGCCGGAGACCGGCATAATGACCGCCCCGCCAAACATGGAGCCAGCGATGACTAAGCTCAGGTAAGTGGCCCGGTTTTTGACGAACCAGTTGGTCATGATAACGCTAATGGGGGCCACGGTCCCTAAGCCAATGGCCAGGCCCGCGCAAGCCGCCCCGGCGTAGAGACCGGCTAAGCTTTGGGCTTGGCTAATGATCAAAAGATTGCCCACGCAGAGGAAAGCCCCGGTGAAAAGGAGGGTTTTAGCTGAAAAGCGCTTTAAAAGGGACCCAAAACTCATGTTGGCGGCGAAGGCCACCACCGTGGCGATAGTGGAGATTAAAGCCACTTGGCCCAAAGTGAAGCCAGTGTCTCTTATGATGGCGGGCAAAAAGACCGCGAAAGCCTGAATGCCGCCCTGAATGAAGAACATGCAGATAAAACAACAGATTAGAATTGTCCAGCCTTTGAACTTGGCGTTGCCGGCCACGACATCACTCCTTTGGGGTTAAAACCCATTAAAAAAACCATTTTCCTCGCCGTTATCGTTATAAAGCCTAAAATAGATTAGCCCCTTAAACCCTCAACCGAAGGTTTAGGCCATGGGTTTAGGCCAATAGGTTTAGGCTAATAGGGCCCTATCGGCCCTTTAGCTTTAAACTTTCGGCTTTTTTAAATACGGTTAGGCGGGAAAAAACGAAAGGTCTTACTCAGCCATAATCCCTATGATGAGGGGTTTGGGGCTAGAGTATCCCATATTCGCCGGGCCAGGGCAATAAAAGGATCTTTGACCCTCAGAACAAAAGCGTCAAAAAAACTAAAAAAAACGCTGGACCTGGTTAAACTGGCACGAAATTTGTATAACGACCCTCCCCCATCTTTTTTCGCTATTCCTTAAAAGCGTCTACCTCTTTTTGGTTTTTTAGTTGGCGCCGCCGACAAATTATGAATCCTGTGAATAATCTGGGAGGCGATCCACTTCAATGGCGATGGGATGGGATTATGGTGTGTATGAAAAGTACGCCCAAAAGTGAGACCGATAGACGTCAAAATTCGAATGGGGCAATCGCTTTATGGGAGGTTAGTTTTTTGGCCTGAACGGGCCGAGGCGGGGGGTTTTAGGCGTTTTTGGGGCGATATCATAGGCGGGGAGTTTTCTTGAAGAGGCGAGAGTATGGAGGCCTTGAATTGGCCAGGCGATTAGTTGTTATTTTTATTATGAGTTTTTATAAATTTAACTAATAACCAAATAAATTCAGAAACTATTGGTCTTATATATCCAAAAAGTAATGAAATAGCAACAATTAGCAATCCGATATGATGATTGTATTGTGATGGAATATAAAACCATGAAGTAGATGATGAGAAAACACTACATCCAAATGCGGCTAAGAATGCGGAAAAAAACGTATTACAAAGCGTATCAGATTTTTCTTTTTTTAATTTATTCAATTATCGCAATTCGCAATTCGTTTTCGAGATTTTTGTTAACAATAGTTAATGTTTTGTTATCTTTTTCCAATTTATCTTTTTCGATATAAAGTAACATTAATTCTCTATCTGAATTAGGTATTAAGGTGAGTTCGCTATAGCGAGTAAAATCATGAGTAATATTTTGACTATCCGTCTCGGAAGGCTTGGGAATGTCAAAATCATTGTCTTTAATTGCCATTTTTATACCTAAACAGCCATTTTTTAAAATATGATTTAATTAATTCAACAGGAATAATTTCATTTAGAAATAATTCGGAATTATTATGATTATATACTTGAGACCATGGGGAATCAGGTAGGTGAGTAAACGCGACTAAACTCCATGTATCGACAGTTGAATATATATTCCAAAACTTATTAATAAATTTTTGTCTATGTTCATCATCAATAATAATTTTTGGAGTAGTTTGGATATAATTATCGTCAACATATTGGTATCCAACTATCAACTCAGTAATTGGTAGGTCTTTCTCATATTTAACTAATGAGCGATAAACAGATTTAACTACAGGACCATATTTCCAAGCTTCAATAGGATCTTCAAACAAAGGGTAGTCAAAAAAAGCTAAATGGAACCCTTGAACAAAATAAAGCAACTTTTGTATTTTCAAATGAGTTAAATCGTGTTTTTCTGGCCAATTTGTTTCGATAAACCAATTAGCCACGGCTATCGCGGAATTTAAGGTATGGCTTTCTGGCATCTCTGGGTACCTCTTCGATAAAACATAGCAGTTGATCAGACAGTATGTCAAAAAACCTTTTCCATTGTTAGAAGTAAAGAATATTGTAACTTATTTAATAATAACAAAATCTTCAAAAAAAGTCAACCCAGCTCCCAGCTACAAACAAGACAAAAGCGTCAAAAAAACTAAAAAAAAACGCTGGACCTGGTTAAACTGGCACGAGATTTGCATAACGACCTTCCCCCATCCTCTTTAGCCATTCCTTAAAGGCGCCTACCTCTTTAGGTTTTTTAATTAGTACCGCCTCCAAATAGGGAAGGCGCCGTTTCAACAAAGCGTCTGGTCAGGCTTAATGGAGATCAAGACAAATTATGATATACGCCCTCGAACAAATTACGGAACTGGTTAGGCCAATCGCCCGCCAAGACAACCTTAAAGCCCTGTGGGTTTTTGGGTCGTACGCCCGCGGTGAGGTTAATGACGATCTGGTTTAAGCTCATTAAGGCCTAAATCTTTTGAGCGGACCAGTCCCTCTAGCCTCCCCGACCTTCCTAACCGCCGCCCTAACAACCTGGGAGCGTTTGGTGGCCTGGCCCCAGATAAGGCCCGTTAAGCCCTCGTTAAGCCCTTTAGCGCGCTTAAGCGCCCTGCCCCTAAGTCTTTGTCCTTTCCGCTTAAACAGCGCGGCCCTGGCCCTTCCGGGAGGGGCTATACCGAGCGGCTTTTTGGCGGTTAGCCAAGTTTTTCCTCCAGGTTTCCTCGACCTTTTGGCCGCTAATTCTTAAGTTTTTTCTGACTTTCTTTTCGCTAATTGTTGCCAATCGCCCGGTTTGCCTGTATCATTGAGCAAACCGGCTCAGTGATCTCTAGAGTTTATATTTAGATTAAGAGACATTTTTCACTTAATATTAGATCCACCATAGCTTAAATTTACCGAGGTAGCCTTAAAAGACTACCTAAAATATTTTAAAAATAAGATTAAATTTTATGATTTATTAAATAAGTCGCCAAATAAATTGCTTAGATAATTACAAAACATTACATTTGTAAATGTCAAATAGTTAGCCGCTAAATATCCAAAAAAGCGGCGTAATTATTTTCGGGGGCGTTATAGATTTATCTGTAACGAATTTTTTTCTTTTTCGCGTTTTTAGGATAGATATATGGTGGAGAAAAAAACACTTAAATTCTTATATAAACAATTCCGGGCCGACGCCAAAAAGGGCGACGCCCAGGCCCAGTTCTGCTTGGGTCTCATGCTGTTCTATGGCGATGGCGTTGAGCCCAACATGGCTGAATCCGTCAAATGGTTCACTCGGGCGGCCCTTAAAGGGAACGTTGACGCCCAGTTCCAGTTGGGGATGATGCTTTTCAAAGGGGACGGGGTGGAGCGAAACCAGGAGGAAGCCTTTCATTGGCTACGCATGGCCGGCGATGACAATGGGCACCCTCAGGCCCTTTATCAAATCGGGCTTATGCGCTTAAACGCCCAGGGCGTGGGTCGTTCCGTTCCCGGGGCCATCCAATCCTTTCGGGAAGCGGCGGAAAAAGGGTTCCCAGAAGCCCAGTACACCATGGGGGTCATGTGCGAGAAAGGCTATGGGACGCCGCCAGACAAGACCGAAGCCGCCAAATGGTTTCGTTTAGCCGAGGAGAATGGTTTTTCCAACGCCACCAAAACCATTAAGTTCCACCACGAGAACTACAGTTTGCTCGAGGAAAACCGCCTGGCCATTTTGGAAGCGGATCGTCTCCTGGCCGAGAGCGGGGACGTCAAAGCCCAGCACAATCACGCGGTCAGATTGTTCATTGGCGAGGGGACGCCCATCGATAAAGTCGAAGCCGTCAAATGGTACCGTAAGGCCGCGGAAGGGGGGAGCCCCATTTCGCAACACAATTTGGGGATGATCTTGTGTCAGGGCGATGGCGTCCCTAAAGACCAAGTCGAGGGCCGCGAATGGCTGTTTTTAGCGGCCAAAAATGGGTTCCCCGACTCCCAAGCCTTTGTTGGGCTCCTTTACCTGAATGGCGATGGCGTGCCCAAAGACCAAAACGAGGCTATCAAATGGTTGCGTTTAGCGGCCGAGCAAGGCCTGACCAAGGCCCATGAGCTCCTAACGCGCCTCCAATCAACCACGAGCTCTAAACAAAAAGCTCATTAAACGCTTAATTTAAGGTATCAATAAGGGATTAGTAAGGAGATTAGAAAGGATTTTTAATCAATTCGGGCTAATTCCGCGGCCACCACTTGGGCTAGGCCCCATAAACCGTCTAAAGCTAGATAATAGTGACTATGACGGTCAAAGGTCCACTGGACTTGCGCGGGAAACTCCTCGTCCGCCGGGTTCAAGTAAAAGCCCAGTTCCACAAAGGGGAGCGCCTTATAAGTCAAAGATCCGTCCGCGGCTTTTTGGGCCCCAATTTCCGCGGCTCTTGGCCATAACCCCTCGGGGTTGTGGCCAAAGGCCTGAATCAGCTTATCCGTGGGCAGACTATGCGGCCCCCGAAAGAACAAAGTCCCCCCAGGCAGCTCAAAACCCCCCACTAGCTTCCCAGCCAAACCCGGGGCTGGGCCCAAAGCCGCTTTCGCCAGATACGATAAAACGATCATGGTCTTTAAAAAAGCGATGGGCCGCCGATCCGCTGGGCCAAGCAAAAGGCGTTTTTCTTGATCGACCAAGTGCTCGGCCCCTAAAAACTGGATTTTATACCCACCTGGGGCTTTTTCCGCCCCAGCTAAGCTAGTTATTAACTTCGGGTCAATGGCGGCGAGATCCGTCCACAATAAAGGGCAAAAGATCTCCGGTTCTATAGGGTTAGTCACAGGGGTAGCCACGTTAAGCGTTCCGTTAATGGCAGTCGCAGCAACTACCGCAATCCGTGTCCATCGCGGGCATGATCTTTTCCGTTAAAACCACAAACCCCGAATCCCGCCCGACTTCCTTAAAGTCGATGGTCACTTCCCCGGTCACCTTTTGGAGTTGTTTATCAATGGACAAAGTTAAAGGCCCATTTTTGACGGTGAAGTCATTGTCGTTGGGGCCATCCACGGCTAAGGCCAGTTGACCGTCCCCACCACAACCGCCCGTGGGCAAAAAAACCCTAACTTCCGGGGTGGTCCCGTTTTCCGTTAAAAAAGCGGTCAATTTCTCGTGGGCTAAAGGGGTTATGGCAATCATGAGGCCCTCCTCAAAAAAAACTGTGGAACGCGGATCCTTAGGCTTTCGCGGGTCCTTAGGGACCAGGATCTCCACCTAAAAATAAGACCGCCAAGGGGCGGTGTCAAGTGGAGCTAATGGTTTTTAATTAGCTAAACCGCCCTTAAAAGGGCCATTTAACCCTTTAATAACCGCCACTTGGGCCAGGGCGGCCAAAGCCGCCGTTTCCACCCTTAAGACAATGGGGCCTAAAGAGACCGGCTGAAACCCCAGGTCATTTAAATCAAGCGCTTCCCGGTCCGTAAAACCGCCTTCCGGGCCCATAACTATTAAGGGTTCCGCCTCCAAGGTTGGCCAAGGCCCGCCTTGGGGGTCTAAGCGGATTTTGGGGCCTAGATAGCTTTGGGCCTTCTCCATAAACCCCGGCCAAGCCAAGATCTGGCTAATCTCTAAGGGCGTGGCCCTAGCCCCTTGCTTCCGGGCCTCCTCAGCTAGCCGCCGCCATCTATCGAGCTTCCGGTCGCCCGGGTTAACCACCCGACCGCGCTCAACGGTTAAAGGCCATAACTCCTTGGCCCCTAGCTCCACAGCTTTTTCCACGGCCCAATCAAAGCGAGCCGGTCGAATCAAAGGTAAGGCTAAGGTCGGCCCGCTAAAGTTAGGGGCCTTTAAGTCGCCAGTGACTTTTACGGTTAAAACTAGGCTCTTCCGGTCAACTTTAACCACCTGGGCTGGAGCTAGCCCCCAAGGGCTGGCCAAAACCACCGGGTCCCCAACCTTTAAGCGTAAAACTTTGAGCCCGTGCCGACTCTCAGCTGGATCCAGGTCCACGGCCTCAAAGGTTAAAGGCGCCCCGTGGGGCCAGGTTAAAACCCGCTCGCTCAAAGAACCCTAACCCTTTAACCGTTATAGACCCGGAGCCGCTTAGGACTCGGAGACGCTTAAGGTTAAATCAACCGCGGACCAGCCGTCTTGGGATAAACGCTTAATTAGGCTAAACCCAGGCCCCTTATAAGCCTCCTCTAAACTACCCACCTGATCGTCGAGTAGGCCAGAGGCGATTAAATGGCCGCCTGGGTTTAAGACCCGCTTAATCTCCGGGGCCAACTCGGTTAAGGTGTTTAAAGTTAAGTTAGCCAGGATTAGATCATAGCCCGGTTTTTGAGCCGTAAGCGGTTGGCTAGTGAAATCGACCCGGCCTTTCAGTTGATTGTGGTCCCGGTTAGCCACGGCCACTTCCAAAGTGTCCTTATCAATGTCCAGGCCCTCAATCTGGGCCGTGGGGAACAGTAAAGCCGCGGCCAAAGCTAAAATGCCGCTCCCTGACCCCAAGTCCAAGATCCGGGGTAAAGACGCGGACCCGGCCAAATCATAAAGGTGGGTTAAGGATAAAAAGGTCGAGGCGTGTAAACCGCTGCCAAAGGCCATCCCCGGGTCAATCTTTAAGATTTTGGCCTTGGGGTCGGCTTCCAAGGGTTCCGTCCACCAACTAGGGACAATCCAAAGGAGCGGGCCCACGGAAAAGGGTTTTAGATCCTGTTTCCAAAGCTCGCTATAGTCCTCAGCCGGTTTGATCTCCAAGAACAAAGCGAAGTCGGTTAAAGGGATCGCGAAGGACTCGGCCATGGTCACGAGCCCAGCGGGGATCATGGCCATGAGTTTGGACTCCTGACCTAAAGGGTAACCGGCCTGAAAGACCAAACGCCCTTCTTTGTCCGGGGCGTCCTCAAAAATTCCCCGGGCCCCGGCCTCAAACAAAAGCGCGCTGGCCGCTTCCCCAGTTATGGGCGGAACCGATAGAGTTAAGTTTAGCCAGTCTTCCATTTCACAACTCCAGAAATCTGGCCGCGGTCTGGCCCAAGACGCCTTTTATGGCCTCTGCGCTTAGGCCGCTTTCATTAAAGTATTTTTGGTACCGAGAGGTTTTTAGCAAGGGGTAATCCGTGCCTAAACAGAAGTGGTCGCCCACAATGTCATAGGCCATGGCTAAAGCTTTGGGCTGAAAGAGAAAGGGCATGGCCGCGGTGTCGAAGTAGGTCATGGTTAAGTATTCCTTAACCTCTTTCCGAATGGTGGCCAGTAAGGGCAAACCGCCCCCAAAGTGGGCTAAGATGAGTTTCACCCCTTGGGACCGATGGACTAACTCATTAATCTGGCTAATCTCCATGGGGGCTTTACCGGGGTACTGATGGCCAATGGGCTCATTGACGTGCACCAGCATGGGGGCCCCTTTAGTTTTGCATAACCCGCCTAAAGCCTCTAAGCTAGCCAAAAGGGCTGGGGTCAGCCCCTCATCGTAAACGCACAGCTCCCCTAAGCCATACCCCCCGGCGGCTAAAAAGCTTTCGGCGTGGCGATAAGCCCAAGGGGCCCGGGGGTCAAAGGCGGCTAAAGGGTACAGTCGGCCCGGGTATTTTTGGCACTCTTCTAAGAGCCAATCATTATGGCGCCGGGCGTTGTCCTCCACGGTCCAGGGAAAACCCATGACCAAGGCTTTATCCACCCCAGCCGCGTCCATATCCGCCAAAAGGGTCGCGGTGGTGGTCAAAGGGGCTTTAGGATCGCTATAAAGGATGGAAAGACCTTTTTCCTCGGCCAGATAGGGCGACCTATTGGCCACCAAATCCGGTGGGCTTAAGTGAATATGAACGTCTACTATCATAAAAACCTTTTTAAAATAAAAGGCCCCAAAAGACAGGCTTTTTATATAAAAAATTAGGTTAAAGTCACCAAAAGGGTATCCGCTTCCACGGGATCGCCCTCTTGGACATGGATCTTCCCCACGACCCCACCTTCTGGGGCGACCACGGGAATTTCCATTTTCATCGCTTCCATGACGATTAGCTCGTCATCCTCGGCCACAGTGTCGCCTGGTTTAACCAGAACTTTCCAGATGTTGCCGCTCATGGGGGCCAGAATTTCGGCCATGTCAATCCTCCATCCCTCGAGGGGTAACTCCCTATCCTTAGCGCTTTTACCGGGAGATGTCGGGGTTGAGATATAACCAGGGGTTTATTTGGGCTCCGGGGGTCGGAAACTTGATTTTAAACCCCAAGAAATTTGTGTAAAGAATTATTGTACCACATTATTAGCCCAAAAAAACCAGGTTTTTAGACGAAAGGCTATAGTGGCTGACCGCCCCAAGGACCCGCCTGGCCGCGTTTTAGGGGCCTAAGACGATTATATCAAAATATAGTAAAAAGTCAAATAACTCCTAGTTTTACATTTAAATAACAACTTTTTTCTGACCGAAGACCTATAAACTAGCGATAGGTGGCTAAAGGTTCCTGAAAGCGTTCAGCGAAAAGGGGGGCTAAAGGGTCCCAAGTTGTCCAACATGGTTGTCCAACATGGGGCCAACTTGGGGCCAACTTGGGGCCAACATGAGGTCAACATGGGGTCAACATGGGGGCGCCTTTCAAGAGAGTTGGGAAAATTTCTGATTCGATCGATTGCCCCCCTTCGGAAGGAACGCTTAATATGAAACAACCCTGGTTGTTTCATTCGGTCGGGGTGGGCGACCGCCGCCCATGGGCGGTTACCGTGAACGGATACCGCGTAAGTGGTTATTTTTAACCACTAGATCTATTCATTAGACTATTAATTCAATAAAATAAATTATATTAATTATCATAAACAGTTTAAATTGCATTTTACATTTTTTAAATAATTATTATCCCCTTTAGATAGAAATATTAATCCTTCACGCCTAAAACTTCAGGGCCGCCCGGGAAAAGCGTCATTTAATTCCCCCAGTGGCCAGGGAAAGTCCCAGAGCTTAAGCCATAATAAGGCCTTCCAAAAAGGGCCCCTGGCTAGTTCGATCCGCAGAAAACCCTTAACCCGCCTAGTTTATCTCCAAAACGCTCCGCAAAATCCCCTAGTTAAGAAGCGCTGGCTAATTGTCAAATAAACTCATTTTTAGACTTAAAATGACCTTATATTAATTTAAACGCTAATATTAACCGTTTAACTTTTTTATTTACGAGTTTTTACTTTGACGAAGCATATTTCAAAGGTTAATATATGTTTAAATATTAGGGTTTAATCATTAGCCTGGATACGGCGAGTTTTACGCCTTAAGCCATTTTCCGAGGGTATTATATGTCGTGGCCTGACAGCCCCAAGCCCCCTCTTTGGACCTCGACTTTTTTGACTTTTTTTTTAGTCAACTTGTGCGTGGTCATGGGCTTTGACATGCTTCTACCGACCTTGTCTTTGTACTTGGTGGCTATGGGTTGCGAGGAAAGTGACATTGGCCTAATATTCTCCACTTTCGCGGTGTCCTCTATTTTATCCCGTTTTTACGCCCCCCGGCTCAGCCAGAAATTTGGCCATCTGGCCACTATAAGATGCGGCCTTATTTTAAGCGCCCTTGGTGTCTGCCTTTATTTCCTCATTCAAAAAAAGATATGCTACGGCTTGGCTCGGTTACTCTTTGGGGCGGGTTACGGCCTGTCCACCACTTTACTCGTGACCGCCACCGTGAGCGCCATTCCGCTGTCCCGTATAGGGGAAGGGTTAAGCTACTTTGGCTTAGGCTCCACCTTGGCTTTAGCCGTGGGGCCATTAGTTGGGTTGTGGCTCTTAAACGACCTGGGTTACGTGGCCCTTTTTAGCCTAACGGTTTGCTGCTACCTTATGGCTGTTCTAATTAGCTTCCGCCTCCCTAAAAGGAACATCGCCCCAGCCAAACCAGACCCTTCTTGGGCGTTTTTTAGCGCTTTAAAAACGCTCTTTAAACCCTCCTTATTAGCCCTTTTCTACGGCATGGCCGTGTCCGCGGTGACGGTGTACCTCGCGGTTTACTGCGCGGAGAAAAATCTCCCTGACGCGGCCCGTTATTTTTTAGTCTCAACCATTGGCACTCTCTGTTCCAGAATGACCAGCGGGCGTATTTATGACCGGTATGGGGCTCGGTTCGTTATCATTCCCGCGGCCAGTCTTGTGGCCATCGCCCTTTTGGAGATCTATTTCTGCCAAAACCCCATTATTTATTACCAAGCCGCCGTCCTCTACGGCTTAGGGGCGGGCTCTCTCTTTCCGGGCCTTCAAGCCTTGGCCTTAAGCTCGGCCCCGCGCGAGAAAATGACCACAGCCTCGGCTTTCTTCTACACTTTTTTGGATATTGGCTTCAGTTGTGGCACTTTAATTATGGGCTTTTTGGCCGACCTATGGGATACTTTTGGAACCTCTTACCTCATGGGATCCGCTATTATGGTCCTTATTGTCGTGACCTTCATAAACTTCTTTCCTCGTAACCGAGAAATGGAAGAAATAGAAGAAATGGAAATTGAATCCGCCTAAATGGCCGCGTCCCTTTTATATGTTTTCACTAAATTACCCTTACATTTATCGGCGAAAAATCCTTGGCCGCCTTCTCGACTCTAGCCTGGAGTCTTTAGTATGGCCTTTTTCCGTCTTTAGCCCCCCAAAATCGCCAATATCGCTCTTAAAGACCACCCCTCCTCCCTATTTTCTTCCCCTTCCCCAAAATCGCCGCGCCAGTCCGCTGGTTAGCTCCCCATGGCCTCCTTACCAATTTGGCTTTTTTACTCATTAAAGTTATTATTGATATTGACTACTTATGTGGCTTAGCCATGTGAGTTATTGTGGGCCTTTTTGGGGCCTTCCCCCTTTGTTCGCCGCGTTACGAGTATGAGCGTTTTTATTATGATTGAATATAATTTGTTAAGGCCTTTCTTCTGGGTTTCACCCCATCATAAGGCGGGCTAATCATGACCATCACTGATCCCGCTCCTCCGGAAATCATTCGTCAACGTCGCCTCATCATAGCCACCGCGGTCAGCGCCAATCTACTCGGCAATATCGGTTTAATTGGCGTTAACGTGGCCGCCCCGACCATATCCCGGGATTTGTCCATGTCGGCGGTGGAGATAGGCTGGCTCTCTTTATCCTGTTTAATGGCCATGGCCATGTTCTCCGCCCCCACCGCTCGCCTGTCCGACATCTTTGGTCGCCGCCGGGTGACGGTCTACGGGCTCTGGGTGGCCATCTTAGGCTCGGCTTTCGGGGCTTTGGCCTGGTCCCCCGTAAGTTTACTGGTCAGTCGGGCCATCACCGGCTTAGGTTTGGTGGCTTTCTTCACCACCGTGACCACCATGGCCGCTTCCGCTTACCCCCCAGAGCGAAGAGGCCGGGTTTTAGGCTTAATCATCTCCTCGGTCTACATTGGCTTAAGCGTGGGGCCTTTATTAGCCGGCGTCCTCGTGGAAAGTCTCGGTTGGCCGTCTTTGTTTTGGTTTACGGTCTTTGGCTTAATCCCGCCGGCCATCTTCATTCAGTTCGTTAAAAACGACGTTCCCCCTTCGGTGGGGGAAAAGATGGATTTTAAGGGCATGGGCTTATGGTTAGTGGCCGTGGCTCTAATCTTCTCGGGGTTGGCTAGCTTGGGTCTTAACCTTTCCTTAGCCGCCATCGCCTTGGGGCTGGTCTTATTGATTGTCTTTATCCGCCGGTCCATTAAGTCCTCGAGCCCCCTTTTGGACATCTCCCTATTTCAAAACAGCCGACGCTTTTCCTTTTCCAGTTTGGCCGCTTACATTAGCTACCTCTCCTCTTTTAGCGTCTCGTTTTTGTTAAGCTTATATCTTCAGTACTCCAAGGGTTTAAGCCCGTCCCAAGCTGGCCTCATGCTGATAACCCAGCCCGTGGTCCAGGCTTTTATCACCCCCTTCGCCGGGCGTTTATCCGACCGGTTTGACGCCGGGCGTTTGGCCTCCCTGGGCCTGGCCATTATCCTTACGGCCATCTTGTTCTTCGCTATTAACCTTTCCGCGACCACGGGCGATATCCCGCTGATTCTCAACATGGGCCTTTTTGGGGCGGGGTTCGCCTTGTTTTCCGCCCCCAACTCCAACGCCATCATGGGCTCGGTCCCGCCGAAGCGTTTAGGCCAAGCCTCGGGGGTTATCACCGTGACCCGCCTCTGGGGCCAGATCACCAGCGTGGCCATCACCACTTTGGTTTTCGCCCTAGTCATTGGCGAGGGTAAAATCCAACCCGAGCATTACCCCAAGTTCATTATCGCCGCCAAGACCTGTTTCTGGATCTTCGCGCCCTTAGTTTTCACCGGCGTGATCGCCTCCATGGCCCGCGGCCAAACCCTGGACTCATGACCAAAATCCTTTTTTTAGGCGACATCTTCGCCAAAACCGGTCGTTTATTGGTCAAAGAGCTCCTCCCACGCTTGTTTGGGGAACTGAGTCTGGATCTTGCCCTAGCCAACGGGGAAAACGCCGCTGGGGGCCGGGGCCTTACCGGGCCCACGGCCAAGGAGCTCTTTGACCACGGCCTCGCCGCTTTAAGCGGCGGGAACCACACCTTACAACGGAAAGACTTTTTAGAGACCTTAGACCAAGAGCCGCGGGTCATCCGCCCGGCCAACTATCCCGAGCCTTGCCCGGGCCGGGGTTGGACCATCTTGGAGACGCCCACCCATAAGGTTGGCTTCGCCAACCTTATAGGCCGCCTCTTTATGCCTAACGTCCTGGACTGCCCCTTTAAGGCCGCTGATCGGGTTATCGAGGAAATGGCCAAGGCCGGGGCCCAAATCACCATCATCGACTTCCACGCGGAAACGACCAGCGAAAAAAAGGCCTTAGCCCATTACCTGGACGGTCGTGTCAGCGCTCTCTTAGGCACCCACACCCATGTCCAAACCAACGACTGCCAGATCTTGCCCAAAGGGCTAGCTTACGTCACCGACGCGGGCATGACCGGGCCCCATGACTCGGTTATTGGCATGGGGGCCGCGGAAGTGGTCTTACGCTTTGTCACTGGGCGGCCCTTCTCTTACAAACCCGCGGAAACGGGCGGGCGGTTAGAGGGCGTGGTCTTGGACTTTAACGACCAAGGCTTAGCCCAAAGCGTTATTCCCCTAAGCGTCCCCCTAGCGACTAGCGTCCCCCTAGCCACCGGCCAACCGGCCTTAACCGAGGTTTAGATCTTGACCCCGGACGCGGAAACTTTAGCCGCTAAAGGCGACGTTAAGGCCCAGCTGGAGCTGGGCCTAGCCTACGCCGCTGGAACCGCGGTCCCGTTAGATCCGGATAAAGCCTTTTATTGGCTGAGCTTAGCCGCGACCAGTAACCTCCCCGAGGCCCTCTACAACTTAGGCGTCTGTCACTTCCAAGGGATTGGGACGGTTAAAAATTACCCTTTAGCCGCCGACCTCTTCGAGGCCGCGGCTAAACTTGACTATCCCCCGGCCCAGCACAATTTGGCTTTATGCCTTATGGATGGTTTGGGCCGACCTATAGAGCTGGCCCAAGCCGTTTATTGGCTCAAAAAGGCGGCTAACAACCAAGAGCCCGAGGCCCAGTGGCGCTTAGCCGAGCTGTACGCCCAAGGGTCTGGGGTGGCCCCAGATCCCCTAGAGACCGTTAAATGGTTGACCTTAGCCGCCGAACAAGGGCTAATCCCGGCCCAACTGGCCTTAGGCAGCCTCTATGACTTGGGTCAGGGGGTGGCCCCAGACCCCCAAAAGGCCTTTTATTGGTTTTTAGAGGCGGCTAAAGCGGGGTCCCCGGAAGCCCAAGTCAACGTGGCTTTCGCTTACCACTGGGGCCGAGGGACGGAAAAAGACCGGGCCGCAGCTTTCCCCTGGTGGGTTAAAGCCGCGGAGGCCGGTTTAAGCTCCGCCGAGAACGCTTTAGGCTCTTGCTATAGTTTAGGTCAAGGAACCGCGGTTAACCCCACTTTAGCCGTCCAGTGGTTCCAAAAGGCCGCGGCCAAAGGGCACCCTGGGGCCAAGTTCAATCTGGCCGTGTGCTTGGAAAAAGGTCTAGGCGTCCCCGAGGATCCGGCCCAGTCCTTTGTCCTCTACCATGAGGCGGCCCAAGGTGGGGACCCCAAAGCCCAAGCCATTGTCGGGCGCTGTCTGGCTCAAGGCTGGGGGACGGAGAAAGATCCCGCCAAAGCGGTCTTTTGGCTCGAAAAATCGGCCCAAGCCGGGTTCGCCCCAGCCCAGTTCGCCTTAGGGGCCCATTACGCTTACGGCGAGGGCATTGACCAAGATCTCTCCCGGGCGGCCCACTGGTTTCGGAAGGCCGCCGAAGATAACCTGGCTGAGGCGCAAAGGGCCTTAGGCTATTGCTATAAGCATGGCTTAGGCGTGGGCCGGGACCCGATCCAAGCCCTGGAATGGTTCACGAAAGCCGCTTTAGCGGATTTTCCGCCCGCCCAAATGGAACTGGGCCTTTGTTACGCCGAAGGGATTGACGGCCATTTTCGGGACTTGGAAAAAGCCTACTTCTGGCTGGAAATGGCCGCTAAAAACCAGGAGCCTTTAGCCCAAGCCTTTTTGGACCGTTCGGCCTATAAAACGCCCCCGACAAGCGTTACGCCCAACCTTAAGACTAGCCCCGCGGATAGTTCCGCCCCGACCAAGGACCCGAAATGGCTTCAAGAGTCGGTTGATAAAAGCTTGGCCCGGGCTAGGGCCTTAAAAGAGGGCCTCAACTAGCCGCTAGCCGCCCTTTTTCGCCCTTAAACTTACAAACACCCACCTCAGATCTAGAGCCTCTCTAGACCCCCTTTTTGACCGCCCTGACCTTCCCCCCCACGGACCGCCAACCTACGCCCGAAACTTCCGGTTTTAGGCCCCCCCAGTTTTCGACCGTCCTTGACCCCCATCTCTTCAAAGATCAAAAGACCATTAAAACCCGATAGTTACGATGTGTTTTAGTAGTTAAAGAAGCTTTATTTTGTTATTAATAACTAAAACATATTTAAACACTACAAACACATTAATTTTCATGTGAAATACGGTTATTTAACCTAACCGCGCCCGGTCGCTTCGCCCTTAAGCGTCTGGGAAAAAATTATTTGGCCATTTTTTCGGACTAATTAGAGCCTCGCTAATCCTTACCATATAACGACTATTTGAATTATGTCTCGTGAAAGCCTTTATTGGAAAGCGTTTTAATTAGAATGATTTTTTTAATCCTTATAAATCAAGGCTTTTAGAAGGTGACGTTTTGTTTAGCCTATCTTTATAAGGATAAAAAAAGTTTGGCGCGAGATACGCGTTATATAATAAGGATTTCCGCGATAGTCTTATCGCAAATGACGTAAATACGCTCATTTAAAGGGTTGTCAAAATAAAAATAGCGCTTATTTTAGTTTCAAGGACGAATTAAGACTTTAACCCGTTTTTTGGTCCTCGCCTTTTTCCCGACCATTTTATTCGTTAAACCACCCCGATTGAGGGGGTTCGCTAGAAAAGTCTTTTGAGGGCTTAAAAGGTGAATAAATACTCTAAAGCCAGCCATCTGGCTCTAAAAGGAGAGTTATGATGAAGACCGGTATTTTCAATGGGGGACAACATCGTCCATCTGATCTCGAGCTGGACTTAGAGTTAGAGAACCAGATCGTGGAAATCCCCGAGCTCTTGAATCTTTTGCCCATGGTTGAGCTCAATTCCTTTCCCGGAATTTCCACCACCATCTCCGTTAGCGAAGAGTCCACTCGGGAGACCATCTTAAAGAGTTTCCAAGGGGACCGCTTGGTGGCCTTGTTCGCTTTAAGGTCTTTGAGCGTGGACCCCAGCGATCTCCGGAAGGAGGACTTTTTTGCCGTGGGGGTGGCGGCGGAGATCTTGGAGGTGACGGAGCGGGACAATAATTACCTCAAAGTCGATATTTTGGGCCTTAAGCGGATCTTCCTGGTGGAATGTTTACCCGGAGAGATTCCCCAGGTGGTGACTCGCCCGACCCCGGTGGAAGTCTGGGACGAGGAAACCCTGAACCCCTTAGTCTTAGAGGCGAAAAAGCTCTACGCCGACTATTTAAGCTACCATCAAGGGCAGCCCGCGGATCCCCAGAAGATCGAGCGTTTTTTGGAAAGAGAGCCCGCCAAGCTCGCGGATTTAATCATGTCCACTTTACCCATGAAGACGGAGAAAAGGATCGAGTTCTTGCTCATTGAGAACATCGTGGACCGGTTCCAAAAGCTTATCGAGCATTTGAACTGGAATCTTATCGATCAGGAAGCGGCCAAAGCCATTGGGAAGCGCATGGAGGAAAGCTTAAGCCGCCAAGATCGCGATAGCCGCTTACGGGAGCAGCTGAAGGCCATCCGAGTGGAGTTGGGGGAAGAGGACGAGCTTAACGAAATTCTCCTTTTGGAGGAGAACCTTAAGACGCGACAGCTGCCCTTAGAGGCGAAAATCGTGGCCGAACGGGAGTTAAAGCGGTTAAAGATGACGCCACCGCACACGCCCGAGTACGGGGTTATCCAGCAGTTTTTAGAGTGGATCGTCGATCTTCCTTGGGATCGCTCGGGGCCAGTCAATGAGGACTTAGGTTTGGCCCGGCGGATCTTAGAGCGCGATCACTATGGCCTCGATAACGTTAAGAAACGGATCTTGGAGTTCATGGCCGTCCATCAGCTAACCCCGAACCGCCGAGGGCCTATTATGTGCCTAACCGGACCGCCAGGCGTGGGCAAGACCTCTTTAGCCAGCTCCATCGCGGAGGCGTTAGGCCGGAAGTTTGTCCGCGTCTCCTTGGGCGGGGTTAAAGACGAGGCCGAGATTAGGGGCCATCGGCGGACTTATGTGGGGGCCAGGCCCGGTCGGGTCATCGCGGCCATCTCTAA